>CAZSQU010000162.1:0-1572 GCA_964608985.1 uncultured Spirochaetales bacterium | reverse complement strand
TTAATCGGGCGTTAAGCTGACACCTTCGGTGCCAAAAAAACAGACAGGAGCAAAACCAGTATCAGAACTAACAACATACGAATATAATTTCATTTGCTCCTCCATTAATTTATTTAATTTCAACCAATACGGGGGTGTCTTAAATTTTGTGTAACCATTATTTAACATACCTCCTTATTTTTTCTTCAAATATAATATTTAATTGATTAAAAATCAAACCCCAGTTTTTAATTGGCATATTCCATTTTTTTATTAAAGAATCCATTCCTAAATATAGAAGTCTATATAGAGAAGATTCGTCATTAAATACACCTCTATTTTTAGTTATTTTTCTAAACACACTATTAACACTTTCTATTGTATTTGTTGTATAAATCAATCTTCTAATTTCGTTTGGATATTTTAGAAAAGTACTTAATTCTTTCCAGTTATCTTGCCATGATTTTGAGATATATGAATACTTACTATCCCATTTTAGAGAGAATTTGTTAAGAGCTTCTAGTGCTTGTTCTTCATTATCGGCCTCATAAATATTTTTAAGATCAGAGCAAATTGATTTTCTCTCTTTATAATTTACAAATTTTGTACTGTAACGAATTTGATGAACAATACATCTCTGTATTTCAGATTCAGGATAAGTAGCTTTAATTGCATCTTTAAAACCCTTTAATCCATCAATACTAAAGATAAGGACATCTTTAACACCTCTGCTTTTTAAATCATTTAAGACTGTTAACCAAAATTTAGCACTTTCATTCTCACAAGACCAAAATCCGATTATTTCTTTCATTCCATTGATATCTATACCAACAAGAACATTTATTGCGATATTTTTTACATGACCATCTTTTCTTGCATTAAAGACAATTGCATCCATAAACATTACTGGATAAATTTCTTTTAAAGGACGATTTAACCATTCTGTAACTTTAGAAGAAACAGACATAACAATATCAGAAATAGCATCAGGACTTATTTGGCAACCATAAATTTTTTCAATATGAGAACCAATATCTCTTTGTGTCATTCCAAGTGAATACATGCTAATAATCTGCTCTTCAAATCCTGCTAAAACTCTGCTGTTTTTAGGGACAACAATAGGTTTAAACTCTGATTTCCGGTCTCTTGGTATATCTATATTAAGCTCACCAAAGTCTGATTTTAATGTTTTTTTACTATAACCATTACGACTGTTCTCTGTTAACTTATTTTCTTTATCATAAGGATCATAACCAAGTTGATTGTTCATTTCACCATTAAGCATAGTTTCTATTATTTCACGAGTTAGTGATTTTACTAAACTACGCATATCGGATTCTGTTTTAATTCCTTTTGAAGATATGAAATCTTGTAATTCTTTTCTATTTAAAAGCATTGATAAACCTTTCATTATTTTTTGTATATAATATAAAAAACAAAAACTATTTACACAAAATTAACGACAAGCCCTCTAATTATTATTTTTTATCTTTTCTATAATTTCTTTTGTAATGCCCTTTAATTTTAAAATTTCTTCATCGGGCGTGTTTTTAATATTTTCAAGTGAGCCGAATTGTTTGAGTAGCATTTCTC
>CAZSQU010000161.1:0-1696 GCA_964608985.1 uncultured Spirochaetales bacterium | reverse complement strand
CAGAACGATGGGGGCCGCCAAACCGCTTTTTGTCAGTCTGCGACGGCTGATATCAATAGGTTGGTTTTCGGTCTCGTTGTTCATGGTTGTAGCGCTCATGGTGAATACAGTATGGTGGACTTCTAAGCAAGAATAATGCCTAAGTAATAATTTCTATTGAAATCAGCGGACTAGAGTATTTGCTCAGGAGGCATTGTTGCGGAATGTAAAAAATATCGACAAGCATGTCAAAGTAGCGTTTGACCCGTTTCAAGCTTTTTGAGGGCGAGAGTCGGATGCGTCTTTTTTGTTCCAGCTCATCGCTTTATGCGCCAGGTGCGGAACGAGCAGATGCAGCGGCATGCGCAGCCAATGGCTGCGGACATAGAGCAAAAGCTGGGCGAATCCAGTGCCGGGACGACGCATGCTAGGGTGTGCCGAGGCCATGCCGTTGACGAACACGCTATCCATCAGTTTTCGTTGCAGGCCACCGGCGTTGTCGAACTGTGCGCTCGCTTCCGGTATCGGCGTATGCAGCAGCGTCCGGGTATGACTTAAGGCATGGCCGAGCGGACCAGTCAGGTTGAGCTCACGCGCGCGCTCGATCAGGTTTTGCCAGAAATTCGGCTGGCTGGCATAGGCTCGAAGCAGGCAGTCGAGGTCGGAAAGATCACGCAGGCCATGTTCCCATTCGCCCTCGTGGTAAAGGTGTGTGGCCGAATGCAATACCTGGTCGACTGGGCTGGGAATGTAAATATTGGGAAACCCTGGCAAAGGCTGCGCAGCGGTCAGAATCAGGTCAGGGCGGGTCTGGATGCGCGCGGTTTCGGGCAATATGTTGTGATGTAGATCGAGGTTTGTGCCACGCCTGAGATGCTTCATTGGCGGCAGTTCGTGCATCCATTTTCGGTAATAGCGCTGGTCGTATTCGTCCAGTTTTTCGCTGACCCAGCCTGACAGCATCAAGTATTTTTCTATATCCGGCAGCGCAGCTTTGGGGGCCATGATGTCGATGTCCGAGAATGTGCGGCCGGCCGCCGGCGCAAGTCCCGCTGCGGCATAAGCCGCCCCTTTGAGCAGGAGAATGGGTGCATCGACCCTGATCAATGCACGCGAGAGTTGTTTGACCTCCCAAAGCACGGCCTGCCGCTGTTTGTCGGCAATGCTGAGCACTGCCTGCATGTGCCGCCACGCGGTTACAGGAATTTCAGCTTGAAGGTCAAGCTCGACGACCACGGCGCCCAAGCGGCCGAGTAGACCGGCTGCATGACCCTGGCGAACCAGCAAGGTCCATTCGTCTTGGCTGAGCTGGCGCATGCTGCTTGGATTGCACAAAACCGTCAGCAGAATTGAATCGGCCAGTTTCATCGCATCAAATCCGAAAAGACGCGTATGGCGTCGGAAAGCTTCGAGTATTCAAAATCGTGGCATTCGCTGGCATCGATCATGTTGGCGTTGAGGTCGTAACCCAGACTGCCCAGTAGTTCATAGTTGAATGAATGCCTTGCTGCATGGATGAAAGCATCTGCTTTCGAGTGATGCGTCAATCTTGCTTGGCTAACCGCTTTCCAGCGTGGAAAGACGATGAAAGTCGGTTTGGCCTTTTCGTTCGATCTGCGCACACTTTCAGCAGGGGGTTTGAGATGCGAGACGGTGCCTTTATGCGTGTCGTATGCGGCATCGCCCATGACGGCTTGAGAGGAAAAATTGCGGATGA
>CAZSQU010000160.1:1365-1703 GCA_964608985.1 uncultured Spirochaetales bacterium | reverse complement strand
TATGAGTTTAACAGGCAATGGTTCGATAATTAATGGGGGTATACATTCCAACTCTTCAATAAACACAAGTCCGCCGCTTGTTTTGACAGTTGATACTATTACATCAGTTGCAGCCGGCGGTTCTTCAATATCAAAAATTACTTTTGATACATCGGGCTATTATTCGGAAGCGTTAGCTGCTGGGCATATATTAAATGGAAATAACGAATTTGAAAGCGGTATTACTTATAATGGAATGTGGTATGTAAAGGGCGATATAACAATAGGCGGCGTTAGATGGTGGAATAAAAATTATAAACGCCGTTACCGCTTACGTATAAGAAATAATAATACATCAT
>CAZSQU010000160.1:733-1355 GCA_964608985.1 uncultured Spirochaetales bacterium | reverse complement strand
TATTAATCTTGACACGAATACTTTAATAGCCGCAGGTTTATTGAAACCAAATTTAAGCGATCTTCGCGTTGTGCGGTATAACACCGGAACTGGCGTTTATACAGAACTTGACAGAGTTTATTTGACGAGGACTGATTGTTTAGGTTTATGGTTTGCTACGATTGATGCAATCCCCGCTAACAGCGTAAATGATAATTATTATATTTATTACAATAATCCTGCGGCGGTAAATCCGCCGGCGAATCCGAATAATGTGTTTATCTGGTATGATACTTTTATAACGAATACTACTGCAAATTATGATCACGGCCGATTTCTTGATATGCACGGAACCGGCGCGGATAATATGCCATACGATAATGTTAATAAAAGAATGCGATGCAGGAATAACAGGAGTATATCCTACAAGCGGAACATTGGCTCTTTCGTGCAGATGGAGAAATGCGCATAAAAATATTTTAGCGCATATATCTAATAGCGATTATCCGTCACCGCAGATTGGAACAGACGGAACGCGAAACAGCGATATTGTAGATCCGCCCGGTAATTTTTATTTTCCAGCAAACGGCAGTGTCCATACTTTTAGATTCGCCGTTGGACATTCATATGATTGGGGAGGACT
>CAZSQU010000160.1:0-608 GCA_964608985.1 uncultured Spirochaetales bacterium | reverse complement strand
CGTCCGGCGATATTATACTTGTCGGTTCGAATATTACAATTAATAATGCTTCTGAGACATATCCGTCTTTAATAACAAAAAGCGGAATATATTTTAATGGCGTTGATTCCGGCGTATTGACAAGACCGGAAATTACAGGTTTAATGTATGCAGCCGGCAATATAAATATTGAAAATATACAATTACTGGGAGGTATTTACGGATATAATATTTCAGTTAAAGGTAATGTTTCAATTCAATATAATACAAATCCTCTTGAAAATCCATTTATTAATTCGCCGCCGTATTTTTCAACAACCGCTTCAGCAATAATAAAAATTAAATGGATGAATGCAAGGTTTTAAATTTTAAAAGAATTTCAACACTCACCTTTTCGTTTTGAAAAAACAAATAAATGTCATCATAATTTTTGTTCGTTATGTTTGCAATTATTACGCTGAAAGCGTCAAATTTTAAATAGCCGTTGATATCGGCTGCTACACAAAGTATGGTCAATATTATTTAAGCAGCAGTAATCAACGGAAAAATAAGTGAAATGAGACAGCCTACCGACCCCAAGCCGGACGAGCCGGAAAAGTTAACCAGACATGATGTCCGGCTTTTCGTCC
>CAZSQU010000159.1:0-1713 GCA_964608985.1 uncultured Spirochaetales bacterium | reverse complement strand
CCGGTGACGCAGGCCGCCAGCGATATGGGCTTCATCATTCAGTTCACGATGCCCAGGGAATTTACCCTCGACACCCTTCCCGAGCCGCTGGATTCAAGCGTCAAACTCAAGGAAATACCGGGTGGGCGGTTTGCCGTTATCCGCTATTCCGGCCGCTGGTCCGAGGCGAACTACGCAGACCATTTGGCCCAACTCCAGCAGGCGATGAAGGCAGAAGGCATTTCCACCCGAGGCGAGCCGATCTACTCGCGCTACAACGCACCCTTCGTGCCCTGGTTCATGCGCCGCAATGAAATCTGGCTCCATGTCGACTGAACATCCGGCTTCAACAAACGCCAGCAATGAACCCATCCCGGGCAGTCTGCCGGAGGCTGACCAGGCCCGCCTGAGACACCTGCTTGAGACACAGAAATATGCGGTTCTGGCCACCGACAACCACGGTCAGCCCTACACCAGCCTGATGGCTTATTCGATTACCGATGATTTGCGTGCCTTCATCCTGATGACCGAACGCGGTCGCCTGAAATACGAAAACCTGATGTCCAACCCGCGCGTCGCGATCATGATCGACAACCGGGAAAACCTGGGCAGCGACCTGAATGCAACCCTCGCGGTGACGTCCCTGGGCGTAGCGGAAGAGATCAGCAGCGCCGGGCGCGATGCAGCGCGGGCATTCTGTCTGGCGCGGCATCCCGCCTTGCAGTCATTCGCCGAATCGTCCAACTGCGCGTTCATTCGCATCCAGGTCACTTCTTATGTGATCGTGCAGCAGTTTCAGGACGTAATTGAATGGCGCCTTTCCGCGCTACCCGCCTGACTTTCTGAGCATCCCGATCCTGATTTGAATGACGGGCGGGGGTTCAAGCAGTTACCCGTGGCGAAACGCGGGGTAAACTAAAAGCAGCATTAGCTACCGCATTGCAAGGAGACAATCAACCATGCCCCTGATCAGTACCTTTTACGGTGTTCTCATTTACATGTACTGGATGGACGACAAGCGCCACCACCTTCCCCACATCCACGCCCAGTATTCAGGGGAAGAGGGAATTTTCGATATTGAAAGCGGCGACCTGATCGAAGGCAGTTTGCACCGATCCAAAATGCGATTGGTACAGGCGTGGATTGAGTTGCACCGCGATGACTTGATGGCTGATTGGTCGCTGGCGATCAAGGGTGAAAGTACATTCAAGATTGCGCCCCTCGGCTGAAAGGAGTGTCCATGAATCCGCGCCCTATCAATGTTGTTGCCTACCCCGACCATAGCCTTACACTGACCTTCGCCAATGGCGAGCTCCGTCGTTTCGATTTGACTCCCTATCTTCACTACCCGTGTTTCGAGCCGCTGAAGCAGACAGCATTTTTTCAACTTGCACGCTGCGATCACGGCACGGTTGCCTGGCCCCAGAACATCGATTTCGACCCCGACACGCTTTACCTGGAATCGCAGCCGCTCGTACAGACCGAAGCTGCATGAGTGACCGTTTTCGATGCATGCCAAGCTCGTCGTCACCCTGCTTGGCACACTCACCCGGCAGACCCGCCTGTCCGCCACCCCGATCGAATCCGCCCTGCAAGCTACCTAGGGGTTCATCGCATTTTGTCCAGGACAAATGCTTGACAAACTGAAATAGTCGCCATACTATCCTGACTCTATCGTCTTTGTCCTAGACATAAGGAGTCAGCACCATGCAAGACAAACAACGCATCGCTGTC
>CAZSQU010000158.1:0-1729 GCA_964608985.1 uncultured Spirochaetales bacterium | reverse complement strand
ATTTCTCATGGTGTATCCTTATTTTTTTATTTTCTGCTTAATAAAAACGATTTTTTTGTCAAAGTATGTGCAAAAATGGCGGGGAAATTAATTTTTTTTTGTGGAAGTACAAGCGGGGACAACCTATGCTTGTTGAGATGATTATTTCACACATGATTAGACAGGCATAGGCTGCCCCCCCCCCCGCTGATTCTCCAACTGAATTAATAATACAAATCTCTATCTTACTCTTTTGAGGATTTGCCAAAAATTAAATCTGCACCCTAAATACTTTTGATTTTACTTTTATCAAATCATCGGGTTAAAACTAATTGACAATGTAAGCGATTTCTAATATCATTTAATAAGTTAATGGAGGCAGTTAAATGGATAAACGGGATTTTACAAAAGAAGAAGTACTATTACTAAATCGCTCGATAGAGGGTGTCCGGGTTATGGGGATTGTTTTCATGGTTATAGCTGTGGTTATCATTTTAATTGGTGTTTATCTTATGCTGATAACAACCCCAATTGCTGCTTTTGTTTTGTTTGCCATTTCTTTGATATTCTTGATACCCGGTTTATTGCAGTTTCTTTTTGTAAGGCGGATTAAAGCAGATCTGATTAATAATACTGCTGTTATCAAACCTTGTCATGTTACAAATAAACATTATATTATTCTGGGCAGGTCAGCAAAAGTTCTATCTCATTTTATCAGTTTTAACGGAAAGAAAACCGAATACGGCGTTGACAAGGAAATTTATGATAAACTGGAAAATGGTACAGAATGTATGGTTGCATTTGCACCGCTTTCACAAACCTTGCTTGCAATGTCGATTGATAGCGGAGAGTGGATTACAATGCGTTCCGGTTCATAATGATATTATGGGAAGAAAGAGTATATTATCAAAAATAAATCTGGTTTTAGTCATTCTTATTATTGCACAGACTTTGGTTTTTACCGTGGTTGCCATTCTTCAGTCTCAGAATGTTGTTTTTCGTTTGATAGCTACATTTACCGGACTGGGAATTATTATTACCCCTTTGCTTTTGCGAGGCATTCTAAGTTTTGAAAATCCCGTAAAACAGTGGGTATTGTTACTTAATCTAATATTTTATATATTTCAACTTTTATCTCCGTGGTACCGGTGGAATTTCGTGATTGGTTATCAGCTTCTCATCAATTATCCGTTAGAGGTTGCCGCAGCAAATTCGGCGCTTCCTTTTTCGGCCAGTATATTGGGTTTCGCTTTTATGGCATTTTATTCATTTTTTCAGATGGTAGATAATGTCGAAGGTAAGATTGGCGTAATAATAATGCGTATTATGCGTGTTTTAACGGGGGTTTTTTTTCTTGGAGTAGGGCTTTATGTTGCTTATCCCATACTGTTTATTCTAATTCCTGCAGTTAGGGATATTTCATGTCTGAATATTAAAAGTGACAGACTATTTATTCTCGTGGGGAGAACGGCAGGCAACCCAATAGAGTGGATGATTAAATTGATTATATTTACAGCTTCATCGTTTTGGTTTTATAAAAGATGGCTGTTTGATGGGGATTTGTGACAGAAGGGCGCGATTTTATACTAAATTAAGATGTAAAAATGCCTGCAGTATTTTTTTTATCGTTTTTTTAAGAAACATAAGTAGTTATTATTTAGTATTAACCAAAGTTATAAAATTACAACCATAAAGAGGGTGCAATTTTAAATTTTGGGTAAACCGGAATAATACTTAGTCAAATTTCTTC
>CAZSQU010000157.1:0-1826 GCA_964608985.1 uncultured Spirochaetales bacterium | reverse complement strand
TTCGTGGATAAGCAGCAGCGTAGTGAGTCAGAGTAAATGAGTAATATTTCTACACAAAAATAGACGGTTCGCTTTTTTTGCGCTATAGTTGAAACAACGATATGCTTGTAGTTGGAATTACTTATACATTGTCGCGATTTGGACTACAGGGAAAAGTGAATAGTGAATAGTGAAAAGTGAAGAGTGAATAGTGAAGAGTGAAGAGTGAAGAGTTTTGTTAGTGAATAGTGAATAGTGAATAGTGAATAGTGAAAAGTGAATAGTTTTGCTTCGGTTTACTCGTAATGACAGGGAAAAGAGAACTTGAATTTGTGATTTGTATGTTAGGAATTTTGCTGATGATTATTTTTTTTATGTCTTAAGAGACTTAATCCTTAAAGAATTGAAGATTTTCTTTGAACGGAATATGAATATGTATTGAAAGAAAAAGAAAATCATCTGTTGCTGAAAGAATTCATAGCGTTGTTAAAGTTTTTTATAGGAAGTAAGGAAGAAATTTATTGAAACACTAAGGAATTTATTGCTTATTTGAAGGAATTTATTAGAAGTTAGAAAGAATTTCTATGTTAATATCGTTGATTTTTTTTTAAAAGATTCATTTTTCTGATCTTGTTGAACCTTTTTCTGTTTTGAGGGGGTATTGTTAATAAATTGTTATAAATGCTTAGAATGTGGAATAAATATATTTATATAACTGATAAACAGGTGCATATGAAATTGAGTTATTAACAATTCAGCGCTATTTTTTGTCCCGAAAAGGGATAAAAACGGGTTAAATAGTAAGAAAGTGAGTGATATCAAGGGTTTCGCCACTTATTAAGGGGATAATAGTCTGATATGTAGAGTATTAGCGCTAACTAACACTCAATTTGTTAATAACTGTATTCGATTAATGCAGTTTGTATGTCTTAAATTTGTAATTCTTCTGTGAACCTGCAAGCTATGTAACTGAGCAGAAGAAAATTGATTTTTTAAATCACCCAAAAAATAAAGAGGTGAATACAACAAAAATCGGCTTTAACGGTAACAGTATTACGCCAGAAACTGTTGCTGCCATCCTGGCGAAATTAGACGAGCTTCGAGAGTTGTTGCCATCAGGCATCGGACTTTCAGCCCGTGAGCGTTTAACCTACCCTACGTTGGCAAGCAAGGGGACACAGTTTGTACAAAAGGCTGTGGAAAACATGCGGCAGAATCCAACGCTGATACCTGCGTATATTGATCTTTCGTCAGTGGAAGGTTCGTATGCCATGTATAATACTATGTTGGGTATTGTCAATTCAATTCAACAAGTGGAGCGTATGGCTTCGGATGTCATGCATATAGCTGGCTACGAATCACGTGCTCAATCACTAGAGTTTTACAATTCCGTAAAGCGGGGTTCTAAAGCTAATGTCCCCGGGGCACAGGCCGTTTTGGAGAATCTGAAAACGAGGTTCAAAAAAACGTCCCGGGGGAGTGAACTGGTCAAAAATGTTAAAGTCGCGGAGCAACCCCCAGAGTAGTGGGGTGTGCGGGCCCTGCTGTAACTTTAGCGAGCATAGCAGGGGCCACCCCGTGGTAATGACGACCCTTCGGTGAATTCCGGAGGGTTTTTTGTTATAGAAAAGATCGTTTAATCCCTGATAAATGCACAATATACTCAGTGTAACCAACAAAAATGGCAGTAAGTGCGAGGAGTTTTGTGACATTAAAGATAAGCAGGAAAATGACATTTTGTATCTGATGGTAAAATTTATTTATGAACAGGCTTGGTTAGGGAATAGTGAAGAGTGAATAGTGAAGAGTGAATAGTGAATAGACAACCACCATTAAATAATGGCACA
>CAZSQU010000156.1:0-1883 GCA_964608985.1 uncultured Spirochaetales bacterium | reverse complement strand
ATTTCTGCTTGAAATACCGGTTAGAATGTGTTAGGGTTCTTCTATGGAAAGAGAGCCAATGTTTCAAACACAACATTTTAGAGGTAGTGTAAAGTTCGGTTCAAACTGTGAAGTCCAAGGATGGACAAATGCCGCGATGCCAGGACGGCATAGAGCGGCGTATGGATACTGTTCAGGAAATCCTGTGAATATGGTGGATCCGACGGGGTTATACTATCAAGGATTAGATGGTAACTAAATATTTGATGGAAATTTAAATATATATAGCTATGATGGGAGAGATATAAATGATTATTCTGCTGGGTTGTTAGCTAATTATCAAGAAATAAGTTACGCATATGAAAGAGCTATGGTTTCACCAATATTATATGAAGAGAATGATTTTGTAGACATAAATAGTAAGTTATCAATGCCATTGAGTGATTTAAGGACTATTTATAACGAAAACCAGTTAATGATAAACTGGGCAAAAGAATCTCAAACAAATGATGGGGTTATGCGAAGCGGTGATGCATTATTAGATGATGGATTTATGTCTTACAATGAAGCAACAAATTTATTAACCGACTTCAATAATAACCAAGATAGAATATGGGATGACCCTGTATTTCATATTAGCAGTAGATATGCATTAAATAATAATCTAGATTTTGCTTATAACTGGACACAAGAAGAATTCAATGCTATGACTACTCGTGCAATTCGTGATGAGACACAAGAGTGGTTAGCTGCTACACGGCAAATGCATGGGGAAAATTGGACGCTTTATAAGAACTTTGCTTCGGTTTATCATACTCCTGAAACAGTTCGGAATAATGGAGATCGGTATGCATGGAACTATAAGTGGGTTTCTGAATCTGGAAGAGAACTAGTTTTGACTCCCCAAGGAAATATTGTTACTGATACAAGATATTTTGGCACCTATAATCTTGAGAATTCAATATTAAAAGGTCACAAAGCAAAAGATATGGATCCTTATGTGATATATGGAAGTTCTCCATGTGAGTATCTTGAGATGCATCCCTATTTAAACTCCTGGTCACTATATTAAACCTAGGACCTAGAAGATTATAAATAATTTGGAGTAAAATAGTGCAAAAAAGAATAATAATAACTTATATGTTAAGTATCACAATATTATCTCCTTTTGTATATACAGCAATTTTTTTTATTGGATTGAATTCTTTACCTGATAACAGGGAAATCTGGGAAAAAAGTCTTTTTTTTCTTTTCTCTGGACCAGTAGCTATTTTATTAACTAATTTACTTGTTTTGATAAAAATAAGAAGCAAGTTGATTCTTATATGTCTTGTAGCTCAGTTTCTTGAAGCCTTGGTTACAACCTTTTCTTTGCAAACATTTTAGGCTCAATGTTTTGATAGATATCATAAAAACTAGTTTGGAAAATGTTCTTTGTAAATATTGTGGAGCTTATATGATGAAGGAAAAAAAATTAGAGATATTTACTATACTTATGACAACAGTTTTACCTTTGATTAATTTCATGTTCTTATTATTTGGATTACTTTTTTTACGTAACAGCTTTGATATGGTAGATACTACTGTTAGAATTCTTTGTTTTGGATCCCCAATCGTATTATTAAGTGGAATGATCATTCTTATATTTCTACGAAATAATACAACTTATAGTTGTGTTGTTATTCAATTAATTACATTGTTATCGGCTTATTTATTTTATAGTGTATACTTTCTTCATTTATTTTAATCAGATAATATCCGGTATGCGTTATTTGTTTAGTACTACCAGCAATGTTTTCCGGCCAGTCGGCCGTCGAGATTTTGTCATCCTGACAATCTCGACACTTCCATCATCCTGATATCACTGAAAAACAAGACATTTAAAAAAGCTCTCTATATCATGA
>CAZSQU010000155.1:0-1922 GCA_964608985.1 uncultured Spirochaetales bacterium | reverse complement strand
TATTCTTCAGTTTGATGCAAAAATCTTTCACTATTATCGGGATGTCGCCGTAATAAACCGGAAACACGATTCCTATAACATCTGCATCTGTTGTGATCTCAGTTCTGTCTATTACTTGAGCTATCGGTATAAGTTCTCCGCTTAGTTTTTCAGACAACTTTTTTGCTATATAGTAACTGTTACCGGTTCCCGTAAAATAGTAGATATCTATATTCATAATTAACCCCTATTATATTTAAAAGGCTTACCATGTCCCGGATACACTATGTTTATATTCAATTTTTCTAGTTTTTTCAATGATATATTATACTTTTCCATATCATCGATCATTAAGCAGGTAGGTTTTACAAGATTATAGAAAAGGTCTCCGCAGAGCAGATCACCGTTTTTTGTTAAGAGACTAACAGAGCCTGCTGAATGCCCGGGAGTCTCGATAATTGTTGCATCAAATCCAAAGTTGGTTAACGAGTAGCCGTCTTCAACACAAAGATCGGGTGTAAAACAGTCAAATTTTTCTTTTTTGAATGAAAGGTTTGATAAAAAAATTATCAATTTAAAAAAAGGGCTTATCTTGTCGGGAGTTTTTTTTCGGTTATAGGTCATATCTCCTTTAGTGACCATTATTTCATCAAGTTTATTCATAGCAATCTTTGTGTTATATTTGTCCTTAAAGAATAGTGCATTATCAGCATGATCAACATCGCCATGAGATAAGATTATTAATTTCAAGTTTTCTTGGGTAACACCAGATTTGTCGAGTTTTTTTTCAATATAATTTCTTTTACTTTTAAAACCGGTATCAAACAATATGAAATTATTGTCATTTTTAAGTAGATAACAGTTAGAATCAGAGATAATCGGTATTATTTCAATCATATTTTCACTCCTTATAACTCTATGACACAATAGACTTTTGGTTAGCAATATCGTTTGAGTTTACTGATGGATGTATATATCTTCCTTTTTCTGTTGTATATGACTTCATATAAAACTTTGATTTTATTTGAGAAGAATGAGCCGGGCAGAAGTTGATACAGGCATAACATAGAAAACATTTTACTTTTTTATCCCAATGAGGTTTACCGTTTATCATTTTAACTTTACCGGATGGACAGACAAATTGGCACTTACCACAACCAACGCATTTATTGTCGCTATAGAAATAGTTATTTGCTTTAAAAAACTCCGCTAAATTCACTGCAAAAAGTATTAACTTGGTCATTATCCATGATAGCGGGAAAGAAAAATATTTACTCATCGGCTCAGGTGGGATATCAATTACGCGATAATCCGATAAAGAACTGATTTTATCTGAAATAAAATCTAATAATGGGGCTGTTTTTTTTTCTAAATCCTCAAATTCTTCTAGAGTCGGTGTGGTAAAATGATTAAATTTAGGATCATTATTTGGCATATTTAAGATAAATGATGAGTTCAATTTTTTTCTATTCGATTTTAGGATACTGTCGATTTTTTTAAATCCAAAAAAATCAGTTCCGGCACGATTTGTAATAGCAAATATGTAGTTCAAGTTCTTAGCATTAAGTTTTTTTAAAAATATTTTAACAGGTATCGGAATAGTCATGCCGTGAGTGGGAAAAACAATTCCGATTTTTACACTTTCAGGTGTAATAATATTATTATTAAGAATACCTGCAATTGGAATTAATTTTATACCGGATAATCTATTTTGCAATTCTCGAGCTATATACAAGGAGTTGCCTGATCCTGTGAAATAGTATAAAGCGATTTCTCCGGATTTATTCTTATTTTCAGACATTTTTATTCCTCTTATGATATATTTATCACTTTAATCAATTACTGTTAATATCTTGTTAAGAATAATCATTATTTAATAATCCATTTCTTATCAAATAAGTTCAACGATGCGCCACATAGAAAACTTCGATGAAATTTATAAA
>CAZSQU010000154.1:1478-1948 GCA_964608985.1 uncultured Spirochaetales bacterium | reverse complement strand
TTATTGTTTTTCCCAACCACAAAACCCAGAATAGCAATTTTGGAACTTTTAAGTGCCACCATATCTGAAGGGCCATAGTCGAGTTGAAGCTTCTTAACAAAATTTCCTTCTGTGTCAAAAAACATCATTCTCCCTTGAACATCATAAGTGCAAAGATATTTTCCATCAAGTAACCCAAAGATGCTGAAATGAAAGGGAAACTGACCCGGTTTGCTTCCTTTACTGCCGAATTTTTTAATAAAGTTACCGTTTTTGTCAAACTTCCATATTTCGTACAACGTCTTGTGGCACATGAAAACGGAACCATCGGGTGCAACAACAATTTCTTTGGATGATCCCGTGTTTTTACCAAATTCAACTTTATCCGCATCAGAGAAAAGCTTCTGCCAGTCATTTGAAGCGGCATAATCAGTGCTTTCTTCAAGCCGGATCTGGCCTTTTTTGTACATTGTATTCAAAGTCTGGGATTT
>CAZSQU010000154.1:953-1421 GCA_964608985.1 uncultured Spirochaetales bacterium | reverse complement strand
AAAGAATTTCGTTTTTACAAAATAGAGTTTCATAGATGTGAGATTTAAAAGGGTTTGATTGAAATTTTGTTTTAATGGCATTTTCAGTGCTTTACTACTCTGCCAGCGGAGATTCAATTACTTCGCCGGAAGAATTGGTAGTCACAACTATGATTTGCTTGTTGTGTACCATTTTATTGAGGTCGGTATTCCGTGTAATTTCAAAGGTGGCTTTGGTAATGTTATTTAATTGTTGTTGCATATTTCTTTGATTGTATAGCCGGTTTCCAATCCCGATAAATAATAGGATGGATGCGGCAACTGATGTAATCAGAATATATTTTTTCAAACTACTCTTCTTTGGCTCAATTTTGAAAATAGGAATTTCCTGTGGAATTTCAAAAGAAGTATATTCATCCAGAAAGGCGAAAATCTGAGATTTAGATTCCTGCGCCTGATTATAAGTTAGCCTGCAATCTGAACACTCTT
>CAZSQU010000154.1:404-943 GCA_964608985.1 uncultured Spirochaetales bacterium | reverse complement strand
GCTGTTTTCTCATGAATATTTGAGTGCATTTGATATTATATTTTCAAAAACTCTGTATATTTTCTTTTCATCACATTTTATTAAATTTTCTTCACTTGGTCTAAAATTGATTTTAATTTTTTTGTTGCTCTGGCAATAAGGGTTCCTACTGATGTGTAGCCGATATTGAGTATTTCAGAAATTTCCCTGTACGAGAAACCTTTGTGATATAGAAGCAATAAATTCCGTTCGTCGGCAGGTAATTGCGATATACAGGTTTCGACTATTTTGCGTCTTTCAGTTGAGTAAAAATCAATGGATGCATCAGTTGATATTTCTGTAAATGAACCAATTTCAATATTTTTCTCAATTCTTGACCGGTTGATTTTATATTCGGTACGTATTAAATTCAGCAAGACTTTGTACAACCAGGCTCTTGGATTTTCGAACGTATTACCGCTTTTCATCTGTTTGTAAAACGCAACGAATACGTCCTGTAATAGATCGGCAGCTTCGGAATGCAATTGATTTTGCTTCAATGCAAAAGCGTACAACTCATT
>CAZSQU010000154.1:0-210 GCA_964608985.1 uncultured Spirochaetales bacterium | reverse complement strand
TATCTTGTTTCTCCTTAAGTATTTATTCACTAAGCTTTTATACTTGTATTATAACTGTCGGCAAACAAATTTTTCTTTGTCAACTAGTTCAATAATTTTTCAAAAGTCGATTTAACAAGAAATTAATTTTTGCTCTCTGCCAATATAAAATTAATAATTACGGTGACAATAAGATGCTCTTCGTATTCATCTCTAGGCGGATTCTAAACT
>CAZSQU010000153.1:0-2043 GCA_964608985.1 uncultured Spirochaetales bacterium | reverse complement strand
AAAAATAATTAAACATATATGGTCCTGCGGTATAAATAAGCTCAACGCATTTATCAATTTCTGATTCATTCGGCTCTCTTATCATGCTTTCCTCCATTATTACTGATATAATTGTCTGTGATTGATAATAATATCAAAAAAACAAATAGATTATTTTTTTGAGAATTTTTGCAAGTACTAATTTTACAAAGGGGATCTGAATGTTATTAAAGTAATTAACATTTTTTTTTAACAAACCATTTTCCTTCCAGTAATTATGTTCAAAGACGGTGTCAGGATGTTGCTCTGAGAACGCTTGTTTACGCATTAAAAAACTCATTACTTCAATAATATCAGGCTTTACAACACCTTTTTTAATTGTATTATAAAATTTATCAACTATCACTTCAATCTCCCTCTTTTGATATGCAGAAATAACATCAAATGGAATTTTAAAACCCTTTTTATCGGTTATCTTAAAACCCATTGACATTACAGCATAGGCAAGCGGGGTTAATACCATCTTCTCTCCTCCCGCTGCAGTATTGGATATTACTAAACTAAATTTCCCTGTAAATTGCCCTCTATGACAATAGTATGAGATTCTGTCAAGAAGAGTTTTCATATTACCGGACATCGATATAACATAGGTCGGGGTCAAAAAGATAACTCCGTCTGAGTTTAACATTTTATTTCTTAGTATTGAAACATCATCTTTTAAGGGGCAAAACTCCTCGCCTTTTTTATAACAAATTTTGCATCCTCTACAAAATTCTATTTTAAAATCTGAAAGATAGATTATTTCAAGCTTTAGAGAATAATTATGAAGTCTATCACTAATGACATCCAAAATTTTAGAACCAACTCCGTTTTTTCTGTAGCTTGATGCTATTGCTATTATTTTCATTTTATTTTAGCTCTTGGATCGCATTATTAAAACTTGAAATAATTTTTTCAATTTGTTCTTCTCTTTTTTTATTAGTCCAACTAACCACATCGGTTAAATATAATTCTCCATATTTAGACTTAACTATCTTTCTCATTTGATTTAAGCAGTTACTTCCACCCATCCATTTATAAGGGAAATGCTGAGTTACCATACAAAAGATTTTCTTATCTTTAAGTGAAGGTAACATTGAAAGATACTTTTTCATTACAGGATTTAATGAAAACGCCATCACCCATGATCCAAAGACAACAATATCGTAGTCATTTACCGGAGGATTGTTGTCGATCTGGAACCCTTTTTCAATATCACCTGTAATTGTGATCTCTTCGATTTTAACATCTTCAAATTCATTAGACAACTTTTTAAACAACCTTTCGGCAACAGATTTTGTGTTGCCCGTTTTAGAGTAAAAAATAATACCTATTCGCATAATCTCCTCTTTAAGTTTTCTTTTGACTCATTATTTCTTTTATCTCTACAAATGGATTTTTGTAGAAATATCCTTTTTCGCAAACACCACCTTCGATCGCTTTAACAGGACAAAGACTATAACAGGCAAGGCAGGTTTCACAATTGTTATACCATTTTGGTTTGTTGTTTTCAATTATAATATTGTTAACCGGACATACTTTAACACAGATGCCGCAACCGTTACAGAGTTCATTGGTTTTATAACTTTTATCAGAGAATTTGATGATTTTATCTATACTGTTCTCCATCGACAGCCCTGAAAACTTTAACATACTTTTTTTCAAAATACCAAGAGAGTCAAATATAGCAAATATTGGATATATTATTATGAAGTTAATAATATTTGAGAAGAAAAACCCCTTTTTTAATTGTTTGATATGATTGGTAATTATTTCTATTTTTTTATGTGACTTTAAAATAATTTTCTTGTTATTTTCCCATTTTTTTAAGAATGCATTTTGAGGCATATGGATTCCATATTTGCCTTTTAATTGCCCGCCTTTAGGTTTTAGATATTTATTAAGACTTAAAAATGTTTTTGCAAAACCACCGCCATAATTAGCAACCGCAAATATAAATTTATTCTGTATATTCTTCAGTTTGATGCAAAAATCTTTCACTATTATCGGGATGTCGCCGTAATA
>CAZSQU010000152.1:0-2080 GCA_964608985.1 uncultured Spirochaetales bacterium | reverse complement strand
AAAAAAAAAAAAATATAATAAAAAAAAAAAAAAAAAAAACTGTATAAGACGATATATAGCGAAATAATAAAAAAATATGACTAAGGTATAAAAAAAGTAATGTGAAAAACCGGTTTGTTTAACCGGAAAAAATATATTTATTTTATTCAAAAAAAGAGGTAATTTATGACAAGAAATGAAGTTTTATGTGCTAACAACCAGTTGATGAGCATCAGTGAGGACGAGCTAATGCTTATCGATGGGGGGAGAACTGAGGGGGATGATTGGAGGTTATTTGATATTAATATTACAATTAATATTGGTAATAACAATGATGTATCTGGCGATGTTAATGTTAGCAACAAAGGTACAGGAAATGGTAACAGTAGTGGAAATGGAAATGGATCATCTAATCGTGCGCCTGGTGAGTTTAGATAATTAGTCTTGAGGCTGTCTTCAAAGGCAGCTTCATTCAATCTTAAAATAAAAGATGTTAAAAAAAGTTATTATATTTACATTTAAAAATAGTTTTTTATTCTTATACTTAATAATAGGATTAACATTAGAAATAGTCGGATTTAATGAAGATTTTAGCATATATATTAAAAATATCGGCTTGATGAATCTAATATTTGTTCTATTTTCAGTTTTTTTATTTATAATAGCTCGTAAAAGCAGTTTTGGAAAAAGTTGCAATATTTCTAACAATACAACTAAGAGAAACTGGGACATATTATTTTTATCATTGGTATTAGTTATAGACTTCGTGTTCATTTTTTTTCAGAACAACTTTAATTCAATATTTCATGATAGTTTTATTGGTGGAACATTAAATATTTGTTCAATAAACATAAGTTATAGAGTTTTTTTAAGAAGTTTCTATATACTTGTTATATCGTTATTTTTTTTATCATATAGACATAAATCTAGGATAAAAATTATTCATCGACCTAATAAATATGATTATATTTTTCTTTTAATATATTTTACATTGTTTATTATTATCCCCTTAGTTTTATTGTTTTTATTTAAAGATGCAACAATAGGCATTGATTATAATCCTTTTGGAAAAGATAGTAATATATTAGAGTTGTTAGTTACATTATCATATATATTAATATTTGGGCCAATTATTGAGGAGTTAGTTAATTCTTATATAGCAACAAACATCTTATCTTGTTATTTTAATCCAATATTTACTGCATTACTCTCTGCCGGAATCTTCAGCTTGATGCATATATTTATTATTCAGAATTATCGTGAGGATGGATTTGTCATTATTGCTACAATTTTAATATCTAGGTTTTTTAAAAGGATTGTTTTCTCATACTATTATGTGAACTCAAAGAATCTTTTGTTTATGATAATTATGCATATTTTAAATAACTCATCCGGCTATTTATTTCTATTTATAAAGAATATGATTTGATAAGGGAATTATATATAACATGCCAACTAACTACCACTGCATACTACAAAACGATATAACTGACTGCGGACCTGCTTGCCTTGCCACTATTGCCAAGAGCTATGGACTCAAACTGCCGGTAAGCAAGATCAGAGAGGCGGCAGGGACTGATAAAGACGGGACAAACCTTCTTGGTGTTATCAAAGCAGCAGAGAGTCTAAACTTAAGTGCCAGAGCTTTAAGGGGCAATGAAAACAGCCTCAATGAAGATCTACCCGTTCCGTTTATCGCTCATGTCGAAACAGAAGGCTTACTGCATTTTGTTGTTGTTCACAAGATCAAGAAAGACAAGATAATAGTTGCTGATCCGGCAGTAGGCATAGTAAAGTATGCTAAAGATGATTTTCTGAAGATATGGACCGGAGTGCTTATTCTTATCGAGCCGACTGAGTTCTTTGAGAAGAAGGATGAGAGCGAGAACTTCATACTAAAGTTCTTTGGGTTTTACATGCTTCACAAGAAGCTCATCATAGATATAGTGATCGCAGCCGTTCTTGTGTCTTTCTTCGGACTTCTTGGAACCTTTTACTACAAGATGCTTATCGACTATATTTTCTATGATAAGGTAGCAAGCCTATTGATATCACTGAAAAATGAATTTACTAGTTTGAAGAAATATGCTATTATCTGCTA
>CAZSQU010000151.1:0-2137 GCA_964608985.1 uncultured Spirochaetales bacterium | reverse complement strand
AGAATTAAGAATTGGGGGATTCTTCTCATTCGTAATTTGTAATTTGTAATTGATAATTAAAGAGGGGGGAGAGTGAAAAAAATAAAACTTTATCTTGATAATTGTTGTTTCAACAGACCTTATGATGATCAGGAGCATATTAAAATAAAAATCGAATCGGAGGCTAAGATCTATATTCAGGAAAAAATCAAAGAGGGGGTATTTGATCTTTGCTGGTCATATATATTAGATTTTGAAAATGACAAAAACCCGCAAAAGGAAAGGCGATTAGAAATTGTAAAGTGGAAAAGGATTGCAAAATTTGATATAGAAGAGCATGATGAATTACTAAACACTATGAATGAATTAATTCTATCAGGGCTAAAACCACTGGATGCTTTACATATAAGCTGTGCTATTGATGGGGAGTGTAATTATTTTTTAACAGTCGATAGAGGGATTTTAAAAAAATCATATGTAACGAAAAAGATTTTAATAATGTCACCTATAGATTTTATCAATGAAGCGGAGGAATTATCTAATGACAAACACAGAAATTAAAGTTAAAGGCTTTGATGTATTGAGTCGTGAGCTCGGTTTGGTAGAGATGGAAAAATTTATTACTATCATTCAAACAGACAAATTCGATTATACTAATTGGAGAAAAAATTTATTTAACGGTTTATCAGGTGAGCAAATAAGTAAATTAGCCATGAAAAATAGAAATGCACATAAGTAAAAAACAAGCCATACTTAACATTTTCGGTATAGAAGCCGGACCTCATGCTCTCCCTTAACAAAACGCTTCATGAAAAGAAGAATGAGTTTATCGAGTGGCTTAAGGCCGAGTTTGGCATAACGGAGATTAGCAATAAGCTGGATAGTTTTTTTGAGCTTTCTTTTGATGAGATGAAAGTTGAGCTTAAAAAGAAGATGCCGAAGGGCAAGGAGCTTGGACCGAAAGAGATCGGCGGGTTGAAGAAGTATTTTGATGAGTATAAGACAGAACTTTCCGGTGTTAAGAGTGAGATTGACAAGACGGATCGGGAGATCGACCGGATGGTTTACCTGTGCCCTTTAGGGTATGAGTTGTATGGGTT
Organism: uncultured Spirochaetales bacterium; assembly: GCA_964608985.1. Classification (GTDB taxonomy): domain Bacteria; phylum Spirochaetota; class GWE2-31-10; order GWE2-31-10; family CAYYKD01; genus CAYYKD01. The sequence goes on along the minus strand of CAZSQU010000151.1, from coordinate 1,058 downwards.
GACGGAGGAGGAGATAAAGATAATTGAGAATTAAAAATTAAGAATTATCAATTGAAGAAATGGAGATAATTAAGAATTAAGAATTAAAGAAAGATTCTTAACATTTTTAATTGATAATTGATAATTCTTAATTGAGAATTAAAGAGGGGGGGAGAGTGAGCATTTTATTTATAGCTTTGATTCGATAAAAAAAAGGAGTAAGAAGTGAAAAAATTAAGAGTTTATTTGGATACTTCGATTATTGGAGGTGTTTTTGATGATGAATTTATGGACGCTACTAAACAGCTTTTTAAAGAAATAAAGAATGGATATTTTTTGCCGTGCATTTCTACAGTTGTTCATAAAGAAATCGAAAAAGCTCCACAAAAAGTTATAGATTTTTTTCTTGAATTGCTTCCAATTTGTGAAGTTCTAGATATTACAGAAGATTGCTTGGTTTTAAGAGATGAGTACTTAAAAAATAATATTGTAACACCAAAATATACAGATGATGCCCTTCATGTCGCAACAGCATCAGTTTCCAAGTGTGATATAATTGTTAGTTGGAATTTTAAACATATTGTTCATTTTGATAAAATTGCTTTGTATAATGCTATAAATCGGATTAATGGATATAAAGACATTTTCATAAATTCACCATCGGAGGTAATTGATTATGAGGAATAAAACATTTGATTGCGTTGAAATCAAAAGGAAGTCACAAGAAATTATTTATAATGAAATAAAAAATATGAGCAGAAAAGAAGAGATTAATTATTGGAAAGAGTCGAGCAAGAAATTAGATATTTTGGTTAAAAGCAAGTAGTAGTGTTAGTTTACAAGTTATACGACCTGACGGAAGAGGAGATAGAGATAATTGAGAATTAAAAATTAAGAATTAAAAATTGGGGAGGGAAACGGATGATTATATCACCAAAATCGAATATAATCACGCAAGTTTCCCCATCCCGCAAGGATGCGGGATGCACCGTTTCGCCTTTAGTCAGGCAGCTCTCGAACATCGTGATATCACTGAAAAATGAATTTACTAGTTTGAAGAAATATGCTATTATCTGCTT
>CAZSQU010000150.1:0-2153 GCA_964608985.1 uncultured Spirochaetales bacterium | reverse complement strand
ACATTCGGGTGGAAGGTCTGCAGCGGGTTGAGCCGGGTACCGTCTTTAGTTATTTACCGATTCAGGTGGGAGAAACCTTTACGCCGGCCAAAGGAGCTGAATCCATTAAAGCCCTTTACAGTACCGGCTTTTTCCGCGACGTACAAATTCAGGCGCAAGGCAATGTCTTGATTGTGATCGTGGAAGAGCGGCCAACGATTTCCCGCATCGAATTTACTGGAATGAAAGAATTCGACCAAGAGGTGGTGCGTAAATCACTCCGTGCCGTCGGTGTTGCTGAAGCTCGCTTCTACGATAAGGCACTGATTGACAAGGCCGAGCAGGAGCTCAAGCGCCAATACGTTAGCAAAGGTCTCTATGCGGCTGAGGTGGTTGCCACCGTTACGCCGGTTGAACGCAATCAAGTCGCCATCTTTTTTAATGTGGATGAAGGTCCTGTCGCTAAGATCCAAGAGATTAATTTCATCGGCAATAAAGTATTTAGTGAAAGCACGCTCCTTGGCGAGATGCAGCTCAAAACAGGTGGTTGGCTCTCCTGGTATAGCAAAGATAATTTGTACTCCAAGCAAAAACTCACTGCCGATCTGGAAACCATTCGTTCTTACTATCTGAATCGCGGTTATCTCGAGTTTGTAATCGACTCGACGCAGGTGTCGATTACACCAGACAAAAAGGGCATTTTCCTGACAATCAGCATCAGTGAGGGTAAGAAATTCACGGTTAAGAACATGCGTTTGGCTGGCGAGTTGCTTGGTAAAGAAGCAGAACTAAAGCAACTCCTTGCGCTGAAAGCCGGAGATACGTTTTCTTCAGCAAAGCTTGCGGAGACAACCAAAGCCATTGCCGAGGTCTTAGGCTCCTATGGCTATGCCTTTGCATCGATTAATCCGCAGCCGGATATTCGGCGCGACTTAGCAGAGGTTGACATTACCCTGGTGGTGGATCCAGGTAGGCGTGTATACGTTCGTCAGGTCAACATAACTGGTAATGCAAAGACACGTGATGTGGTGGTCAGACGGGAGATGCGCCAATTTGAAAGCTCTTGGTTTGATAGCGACAAGATTCGACTCTCGAAAGAGCGTATTGGGCGCTTGGGTTATTTCACGGAAACCGATATCTCAACAGGCGATGTTCCAGGATCGCCCGATCAAGTCGACGTTAATGTTGCCGTCAAAGAAAAGCCCACTGGCGCTATTAATATCGGTGCCGGTTTCTCGTCCACTGAAAAATTAATTTTGTCTGCGGGTATTAATCAAGAGAATGCCTTCGGAACTGGAACTGCGATTGGTCTCAATTTCTCTTTAGGCAAGATTAATCAGAACTTGACCTTGTCGCAGTTTGATCCTTACTTTACGGATGATGGCATTAGTCGTTACACGGACTTGTATTACCGCTCAGCCAAGCCGCTTTACTACGTTGGCGATCCCGATTATCAAATCAAGACCGTTGGCTCGAATATTAAATTTGGTGTTCCGTACACCGAAGTCGACCGCGTCTTCTTTGGTACTGGCATTGAGATTTTCTCGATTTATGCGACAACTAATACGCCATTGCCTTATCAGCAATACGTTCAGGATTTTGGTACCTCCGTTCCGGGGCGCTTACAAACCTATAACATCCCAGTGACTGCAGCCTGGGCGCGCGATGGTCGTGATAGTGCCTTAATTCCATCCAAAGGTTCCCTACAGCAACTGTCTGCAGAAGTGGGCACCCCGGTTGGCGACTTGACCTTCTATCGCCTGTTTGGTCAGTATCAAAAGTACCACTCCTTCTCTAAAGGCAATATTTTGTCCTTCAATGGTGAGGTTGGCTATGGTGAGGCTTACGGAAGTAAGCCCTTCCCCATCATGAAAAACTACTTCGTCGGCGGCATTGGGTCGGTGCGGGGCTATGCTCCAGGGTCGCTTGGCCCAGTGTTTTACAACAACATTACTGGCCGGTTTCAGCCTACCGGCGGACAGTCTAAAATCGTCACCAATGTGGAATACACCTTCCCAGTGCCTGGCTCTGGGGTTGATAAAACCCTGCGTTTATTTACCTTTGTGGACGGCGGTAATGCCTTCGGCGAGAACATTAATCTAGTTCTGCGATATTCTTACGGCTTGGGTTTATCATGGATATCACCGCTGGGCCCCTTGAAGTTTAGTTATGGT
>CAZSQU010000149.1:0-2189 GCA_964608985.1 uncultured Spirochaetales bacterium | reverse complement strand
TTTTTTTAAACAAAAAGGAGATAACAAATTATGGATGATTTAAAGAAAAGCAACAGAAAGTATCTAAGGAGAGGGATCATTATCGGTATCGCATCGATAGTGTTTTTTGTGTTATTTGTCAATGCGATAACTATAACGATCAATTCTTTCTCATCAGGAGAGGTGATCAGCGCGGCAAGTATCAATCAAAATTTTAATAATTTGAAAAATGCGGTTTTGGGGATAGACACGCGGGTAATTGCGTTGGAGGATAAGGTGTATGCGTATTATTGGAGTGACACTTTAATAGAAGTTGATCATGGGGTTAATGCAACTTTAATTTTTGAAGATAAAATAGCTGATTCCCATAATTCCTACAATACATCTACAGGCGAATTTATATGCCCAAAATCATGAATTCTTACAATTGATTGTAATATAAGATTATCATTAACTGATCAGTGGGGAAATTCGGAAAAAGTAGCTCTTATTCTCTTTAAGAATGAAAATGAACTAGGTGCGTTTAGCTTAGAAGATATGCCAAACGGACTTTCTAATTATTATAAAATTAATAAGGGATTAATAAAGCTTAATGTAACAACAGGCGATAGAATAAAAATTAAAGTCTCTCAAAATAGCGATGTAGATCTTACGCTCACTGGTGCTATTTTTTATAATCGCGTATATTTTGATTTAGATTAATTTACCCCAGCCCCAGTCGATAACCACCGGTTTGGGGATATCGTGGCGACAATCCCGATCGCCTGCCGTGAAGTCCACTGAGGCATTGTAAGAATGAGAGAAGAGAGGTTAACCACTGAGCGCACTGAGAACACTGAGGGGGACAAGGCAAGATTTCTCTTTCTCCGTGTTCTCTGTGACCTCTGTGGTTGTATCTTGCTCTGACTTTAGACTTTAGACTGTATTATTGTTCTTTGAAATAATTATTGTTTTTTATTGACAAGTGACTCTAACTCTTTAGCACTAAGGCCGGTATATTTGGATATCTGTTCAAAGGTAAACCCGTCAAGGTACATGTTATAGGCATATTCAACCATGCCTTCGAGTTTACCTTTGGATTTACCAATTTCGATACCTTCGAGTTTACCTTCAAGTATACCTTCAATCTTGCCTTCTTCTTTAATGTTGTCTGCAAGTAGTGTTATCATGTTTCGAACCTCCGTTACATTGTTAATGGATTCAATTATTGATTCATCGATATTTCGACGGAACATCCGTTTAAACCACTTTGTGAACATCCTGACATCGACGATGTTTTCGTCCTTTATCAGTTGTACTATCTGCTTAACTGCAACCTTTAACCCTGCACTATCACGGTTTTTTTCAAGTAGAATTATCGCTGATGCAAGGTTGTGGATGTTGAGCAAAACCTCATCGGGGATATCCTTTTCGATGATCTTGTAATACTCAAACTTCGGAATGTATCTGTCAGGTATATTTGTTTCTATCAGGTCGGAGAGTTTATCAGGAATCGTCCAGTTGTCAACGCCATTGTAAAGTAGTACAGGAAATACATTTGGAAGGTTACCCCTCTGACTGTTGCGGTAGATAAGATCGTAGAATTGCGTTATGTATAGTAACATTCTAAGCGGAATAGTCTTATCAACCGTTGACTGGAACTCAAGGAGGATGTAGATGTAAATCTCATCATCACCCATCTGTACTTTATATATTATGTCAGACTCGCGCTGTAGGAACTCATCGGTTACAAATGTTTTATCAACCGGCTCAATGTCCTCAAGTTTTATATTCTTGATAAACGGCTCGTCAATAAAAGAAGTAATGAGTTCATGGAATATTTTTTTATTTGAAAATAGATATTTATATGCACTGTCAAATTCGTTATTCATAGGTAAATAATATACAATGAAAATGAATTCGTCAAGCATTAAAAATATACAGTAAAAAATTTTTTGTAAACAAAAAGGAGACATTTATGCAAAAGAAATCATTGTTTTTTATCATCGCAGTTTTGACTGTACTTTCACTCAACGCGGGTGATATCACCGACACATACAACTTTCAACCCGGTGATCCGATAAGCGCGGGGACATTTAACACGCTCTTTGGAAATATCAAGACGCAGGCAAACGATACCAACAGCAGACTTAATTCAACCAATCTTACAAGCGGCTATCTTTATGTGTCAATATAGAAGTCACAAAATTTAACAAAAAAGGGGACTTTTA
>CAZSQU010000148.1:0-2258 GCA_964608985.1 uncultured Spirochaetales bacterium | reverse complement strand
AAGAGATATTTACACCACTTTCGCGTTTTTCTCTAGGTTCGCTAATGATTGGGGAAAGCGCAAGACTAATTTTGAAAAAATTTTACAAATAATTTTCGAACAGCATGAGACCCTTGCTTGTACAATGCGTACGGGGGCCGTGGTGCTTTGTTCGGCCCATGAACGTTCATGAAAATGCGGATGTGTAGGGTGGTCAAATAGTACTGTGCAAATTGCGGATGGCAACGAATACAGGCGTGAATTAGAGATCATTCACCGTCGGTTGAAAAATACTGGCAAGGTGGAAAATCTTAGGCAGGCTTTCACATGCTTTGGTAGCAACATATTTTATCCGCTAGCGCGATTACATTTCCATAAATCCATGTGTGATGTGTGCAAGTGAATCGGGTGGTATTCCTGTCCATCCAGATTACTTCCGACGCAGCTTTCGGTTCGTGCTACCCTGCTCGAAAAAGGGGGATAGCAACCCCATGATTTTCTTTTTGTTTTCCTTCCAACCGTCCTCGCCCATATATCCAAGTTCGTCGGCGATCTGCTTCTTTGAAAACTCTTGGCCAGTCTGGCTACAGATCACGCGCTGTCCGAAAATTGATTTATCCTGCGCAAACTGATAGCTATAATCTGTGGTATTTCCGTCGGGCAATTGGATCTGGCCCTTGCCATTAGTCTCTTTATACGCCGACCCGAGATCAAAGTGAGGCATGACGGTCCTCCACAGTGCAATCAGCCACTCTGCCCTTGGTACCGCGATGATGGCCTCTACGGACTTGTCATTGCGCACCGCGGTCCGCCAAATGGTCTGATAGAACTCGTCTAGGGCGCGCAGCGCGTAGTACTGGTTCATGGAGGGGATCCTGAATAGGCCACCCGGCATGTTCGGCAGCCTCGCAACGGAATACACATGCGGCTGATCTGGAAACGTTCGGTGCAGCAGAAGTGTGGCATGTAGCGCGCAATCGTCTATCGTAGTGAACGCCGACATGCCGGTGATGAGTGCCAGGGTGCACTCGCCAGCCTCATTGGATCCCTTGATGCGGCCACGCGTCATATGCGTAATCGTTGCATCGGGAAAAGCCGTTTTGATTATGCCCTTTGCTTTGTCGAAAATATCGGAGTTTTTATTTGTCGTCACCAGTACATGTTTATGTCGAGACTGGTTCATGTTCAGAATCATCGCCACGCCCGACAACAACAAGTTCTGATCCAGCTTGGATTTCATCGGATGCGCGCTCACGACGTGCAGCTTCACCAGATGGCTGTTGTCTGGCAGGTCTGGGCACGCGTACACATGAAGGTCCTCGGGGTAGGGGTAGGGGGACAGTTGCGCCGACGCATTCAGCATCCAAAGCTTCTTGTACCCTCTAGGCACATCCAGCGAATAGCGGCTACGCTTCAGAGTATAATGGGTGCCGTCCACGTCGTGTGTCTCGTGGTAGGCGGAGAAGGCGTCGTCTCGCTTGCTGGGCGTGAAGAAGTTCAGCCGCGTCACCGGCGTGTTCTTGGCATGTTCGTGATCCGCTTGCGCCCCTCTCTGGAACGGATTGCCACCCATGGGCATTGCCAGTGCCGTGCGTAGCTCGTTACATACCGGGCGTAGCGAAGCCGTTTGTTCTTTGTTCCTATAGATATAGTTCCTGCTGGCGAACACGTCGGACCCTTCTTTCACTCCGTACTTAGACAGCTCCGATGCGCAGGCGAAGCTACTGTAGGGCAGGAAGTCGTCCAGAGGCAGGTCACGCACGCACCGCTGTAGCTGGCTCAGTTCCGTTGCAGATACGTCCAATGTCGTGAAGGGCTTCAGCTCCTCGTCCACCAGGATGTTGGCGAGATTCAGTAGCGTTGCATCCTCCTCCAATGCACGAATCAACCCTTCGTGCGTCATGCACACAATAGGCTTCATCTGCTCGTCGGCCCGGTGGTAGAACGCACACTCTGTATTCTTGGCGCAGGTGAGGCACGCCGACCCGGGATCCTTGGGCAAGCACTCTCGCCATGTATGCTCTCTACCGCACAGCTCCTTGCACTTCTCCGAGTTGAACCCGTGCGAACGTCCAACCGGTGTAGTTGTCAGCTTCACAAGCGTGTCTGCCGCCTTGTAGAGCGCGTCCACGGTCTCCAGAACGTACAGGTACTGATTATCCACCTTGGCGTTCAGCGCAATGTGGCAGAGTGCCCAGGTGGACTTGCCGCTACCGCACGGACTCTCTATATGACCGCGTATAATTATAGCGACATATGGATTAAAAAAATGGAGCGAC
>CAZSQU010000147.1:0-2335 GCA_964608985.1 uncultured Spirochaetales bacterium | reverse complement strand
TTATCAAATAAGTTCAACGATGCGCCACATAGAAAACTTCGATGAAATTTATAAATCAGAAAAAAAGCTGTCGGTTAAGACAGCTTTTAACTAAATTTTATCTGTTAATGTATAGCTTTACTGTATAGATAAAAATCATCAATCAAACCTTCGAGATAATAGATGTTTTGAAACACACCGTCCGGCGTAGGCTGATATTTTCGACCGGATACAGAGACCCCGAGTTGATTATATATCATATGTAGATGATCTATGATCGAACCTGTTTCTTCTGATATTTTTTCGCCGTCCAAAAATAGGGCAATAGAGTAGGTTTTAGCGGAGAAGTAAACGGTATGCCAATTACCGTCGTCAACAGTAGTTGTTGATAAAACAGTGAGATCATCGAAATCAGTCCACAAAGCACCTGCAAGTAATCCGTCTGATCTTATTGCAAGAACAGGCATGTGTTGGACAAATTCATCATCACTTGTAATCTCAACCTCCTGATAACCAAAGAGAGAACCGTATTTATCCGGCTCAACTTTAAACCTCATCATAATAGTAAATTCCGGGTTGTCAACAAGAAGGGACTGTGGAAGCTTAATCATACTGCTTGTACCGTTAAATGCTGCCGCATATCCGGTTCCTTCAGCCGTATAAGTAATGTTTAGTGCTGTACCGTTATTATTATTCCCAGAGCTGTCAGTCGCTGATTGACTGTTAAAGTTATAGTTTACAACAAGAGAGTCATCTACTATCCATACTGCATAGAGATCAATATCTGCAATACCCATAACAACTTCCTGTTTGTCATTATAGATAACCCCGCCTTCAGCACTAAGAGACCATCCGGCAAAATCGTAGCCGATCTTGGTAAATAAATTTGTCGAAAGTGATACTGTATCTTCTTCAGCGACATTAACAGATGTCATTGTCCCTGCCCCTGTATTAGAAAAGAAATTAATTTTATATACACCTTCTCGAAGTACTACGACAGTAAACTTTTTGGTTGCTTTTTCACTGCCCTTAGTTATAGTTGCTGTAATAACAATTGTTTTATCTTCTGAATTCGGTCTTAAAACAGTAACTTCTCCGGTATCATTGTCAATTGTTATCGTTCCGTCATCAGGGGATACACTCCAGGTTATAACTGTTCCACTCTCACCTGCTATAATAACCTCAAAATTACCTCTTGTTCCTTCTATACTGTCACCTGTTAAATCAAAAGTGATATCGTCTGTTGTAAGCGACGCTTTATCATCTGTAACAGATTTTAAATCCTTGTTTTTATCATTTAATTCAGGCGGACATGCCGTGAAAAAAAACAATAAAGACATAATTATGATTGCGGATAAACTTTTAATTACAAATACTTTCATATAAACCTCCATAACACATAATGTTAACATATGTTGATATTATGTCAAGAATAATTAATTTAAAGCGGAATATAAATAAAAAACCCCCGCTTTCGCGGGGGAAAAAAACTTTAAAAAGTTCTTATTGCTCTGACATTAGGAGAACTGTCACCCTTACCGTTAGGATTTATTGATCCCGTGGCAAAGCTGATGTAAATTGCCGATAACTGACTATTCTCGGTTGAACTCCAATAATTTTCACTGAAAGTTAAACCTGTTGCCACTTTATTTAAATAAACCTTGTTAAGCTCTTCCCTTGATGGGAGAAACCAGTCATCATAAACACCTGTTCCGGTATCGGCATTAGTATAATCAGCGCATAATTTTGCCGCATAAGTTCCGACACCGTGAGCTGTTATTATTGTAGTTGTATTTGTTTCGCCGGTTCCCAATCCGATCCCGTTAGCATTTGTAGAAACGCTATCTCCTATACTCCAAGGAGCTCCTGCACCGCCGTTCAAGTCATCAAGTGATACGATAATTCCATGCGTTTCACCGGCAACATAGCCGAAGTCCCCTGCCTGAAAAATATACGCAACTTTCCCACCTTGATAAGCCATACCTATAGTTGGTGTTGTATCGGTATTTTTATCTTTTTCTTTACTGTCATCCTCAACAGGGGGACAGGCTGTAAAAAACATCGATATAAGTAAAACTGTAATAAAAAACAAAAAACTTTTCATTTTCATAAAACTCTCCTTATTTTTGAAACCGCCATCTTTAAACGGCGGTTTAATTTAATAATTAAAATCTTCTGATTGCTCTTACATAATAAGTATCAACTTTTGACCTTGTAATACTTTCATTTCCGGTAATATCCTGCAAATAAACTCGATCAATCTCACTTCCGGTTTGCTCCGAAGATGTCCAATAAGTTTTTGCATAAATACCCAATGCTGACTGTTCTGCAGGAGTGAATATATTTGTCCATAATT
>CAZSQU010000146.1:0-2560 GCA_964608985.1 uncultured Spirochaetales bacterium | reverse complement strand
TAATAATTTAGACCCGTCTGCATATATAATAAGTAAAACCAATGTTGCTGATATTGATTCTACTGATATATCAGATGCCAATCTTTCAGCGGACACTTCAGTCTATCAGGTTATATATCACTCCGGGATGCCTGCTTGGATAAGTGGAGCTATAACAATGCCGGCAGCAATTGATAGCGGTTCGATTCAAAATATTTTAACATCAAGACCGGCGGCAGTTGTTCCTTTACAAAGATTGTCGTTTACATTTAACAGGGCAAGCGGTTATAAAAACAGGAATTTCGGTATAACGGGTAGAGCAGCCGTTACAAGGGCGGATCCTTCTGTCTTTGATGGTTCTATTAATTGTTTTTATGTAGCAAGATAATGCGAATCCAATGAGCAGTCATTTCTTTGACTGCTCTATTTTAGTGAATAAAGGCGGTGATAATAAAATGAATAGCGTTATTGATAAAGTAAAATTATTTTCTTCGGAAAAGCACAAAGATCAAAAGAGAAAATTTACCGGCGACCCATATTTTATCCACCCTGAAAGAGTTGCTGAATATGTTAGGAATGCAGGAGGAACCGAAGATCAGATATGTGCCGCTTATCTCCACGATACAATTGAGGACTGTGGAATAACAGAGATTGACTTACAAGAACTCGCAGGTAAGAATGTTGCTAAGCTTGTGGTTGAGTTGACAAATGATAGAGCAGAAGAAAAAAAACTCGGCAAAAGCGAGTATCTTTTAAATAAACTTAGTGCCATCTCAGAAGAAGCATTCTTAGTTAAGTTGTTTGATATACTTGATAATGCAGAAGAGGCATTAAGAGTCGGCGATGACAAGTTTAGAAAGAGCTTTAGGGATAAATACCGATTTGTATTTGACAGATTAAAAAGGGATCTTAATATAGATCAAATAATGATTATTAAAAATATTCTAAATATTTTTGATGAACTTTAGCCGTATTGATTATCAGAATATATCAGCTTTCTTCAAAGAGCCATGTACTTAGGTATCTCTCCCCTGTGTCGGGTAACAAAGCGACTATTATTTTACCGGCGGCTTCAGGTCTCTTTGCCACCTGCAATGCAGCCCAAAGAGCGGCACCCGAAGATATCCCTATCATAAGACCCTCAGTTTTTGCCGCTTCACGGGCGGTTATTCCGGCATCATCATCATTTACTTGTACTATTTCATCATATATAGCCGTGTTCAAAACAGACGGAACAAATCCTGCACCAATACCTTGAATTTTGTGTGCTCCGGAAGTACCGCCCGATAAAACAGGGGATTTTTCCGGTTCAACGGCAATTATTTTTATATTAGCGTTTCTTTTTTTTAGAACATCACCTACTCCAGTAATCGTTCCCCCCGTACCGACACCGCAAATAAAATAGTCGATTTTCCCGTCGGTATCTCTCCAAATCTCTTCAGCTGTTGTTAATCGATGTGTTTCCGGATTTATGGGATTATCAAATTGCCTTGGTATAAAAAAATCAGGATTTTCTGCGGCAAGTTCATCAGCTTTTGTTATTGCGCCTTTCATTCCCTTAGCACCTTCAGTTAAAACAAGTTCTGCACCGAGTGCTTTGAGGAGCTTTCTTCTTTCAATACTCATCGTCTCCGGCATAGTAAGAATAAGTTTATATCCTTTTACTGCTGAAACATACGCCAACCCTATCCCCGTATTACCGCTGGTCGGTTCAATTATTACTGTTTTACCCGGTTTAATTAAACCTTTCTTTTCTGCATCATTAATCATAGCAAAGGCAATCCTGTCTTTCACACTCGATAGCGGATTAAAATATTCAAGTTTAACAACCACCTTGCAATTATTATCTTTATTCAGCTTATTAATCATGACCAAAGGGGTGTTTCCAATTAATTCTGTTATGTTTTTGGCAATTTTCATATTATTCCTCCATACGCTATATATACTATCATATAAGTAGTGTATAAATGTGATTTTGTCAAGCAATATTCTTTCTATTTTTCAATATATTTTTCGGCAATCAACCTCAGATCATCCGGGCATTCGATAATATTCCAGTTGTTATCAATTAATGGGTGAATTGTATGTCCACGCGTACACACTTCTTGGATGGAATTAATTATTTCATAATTAAACCTTATACTACAGGCACGAGCATAGCCTACCCAAACAAAAATATCAATAATATCGTCGTATCCGACAGGTTTTCTATAGTTGCAATGTGATTCGGCAACCGGAAACATCAATCCCCTCTCTTCAATTGATTTATAACTGATACCTTCCGACCTAAAAAGCTCAGTTCTTGCCAATTCAAAGAAATTATAATAATTTGAGTGATGAACAACACCCATTTTATCAACATCTTTGTATATTACTCGCATTGTAAATTTATACTTCATATTAGCCTCCGGATTGTTATACGATTTTCTTTATAACATAAAAAATTAAATTGTAATAGGTTAACGACAATAAATAGTTCAACTTAAGATAATATTAAAATACCTAAAATAAATTAACAAAATTAGTAAGGGTGCAGATTTAATTTTTGGCAAATACCTTAGTGCAAAATAGAATTTTTAAA
>CAZSQU010000145.1:0-2658 GCA_964608985.1 uncultured Spirochaetales bacterium | reverse complement strand
GTTTAAAAATTCTATTTTGCACTAAGGTATTTGCCAAAAATTAAATCTGCACCCGCTTTATATGTGTGCGATTTCAAATTTTTGGGTAAATCGAAATAACTTCTATTAATGTGTCTAAAAAATATAATTAAAAAATTTATTGCAATGTTTAAATATCATTTGTATAATAGTTCATCAGGAGGTAAAAAATGGTTAAAGAAGGAGATAAAGCAGTCGATTTTAATCTTAAAGATAAGGATGGTAATAACATCAAGTTATCTGGTTTTACGGGGAAGAAAATCATTCTTTACTTCTATCCGCGGGACAACACACCGGGATGTACGGCAGAGGCTTGCAGTTTACGGGATATTTATGATGAGATTCTTGCAAAAAATGCTGTTGTAATAGGAATTAGCCCTGACAAAGAGAGTTCACACACAAGATTTGCCGATAAACACAATCTTCAGTTCCATTTGTTATCTGATCCTGACAAACATGTTGCTACGCTTTACGGTACATACGGCGAAAAAAAATCTTACGGTAAATATATACTTGGAATTCTCCGTAAAACATTCATTATTGATGAGAAACAAAATATCATTAAGATATTTGATAAAGTTACCCCAAAAGAGCACGGTAAAGAAATACTGGAGTATATCTAGGGCACTTCTAATAATTATTTTTTACCTAAATACGGCACATCAATCAGTAGATTATCTGCACCAATATTAGTTAGAATGGTTTCATAGACACGGCGCGGAGGAAAAATTCTTTTTATTGTTTCTATCTCATTTAAATATGAGCCGATTATTTTAGCGGTAGGCGGTGAATTTCGAGCTTTATCCTCAAGGTTACGAGAATAGAATCCGTCAAGTTTATCTTTAATAAACCTGTAATTCTCCTGAATCATCTCATAATAAACAGCGATAATATCTCTGATATCTTCCGAGCCGTTGTATAACAAAGCAGATATGGTAAGTATATCACTGATTGCTTCGGGCCTGATCTCCGTAGATATAATATCGAGTTTTTCCTGAAGTATTTTTCTGATTTTATCACTTCCTGTCTTTTCTCCGTTATAAACAATGCTGCATTTGATATCCCTTAGTGCAGTTTTTATTAGAGAAACATAGTATATCAAAATATTGTACCATTTCGATGGAGATTTCTTTTTGATCTCTTCATTTAGTTTTGCCATTAACTCATGAGCATCCTGGTAATATTTCCTGTCATCAACAAGTATCTCACGAATATTCAAACGCATCCCTTTTACATCAACCATCAACGGTGCAGTCTCTTTAAAATCAAAAATTGAAATGTGGGCAGAAACCTTTTCGATGTTAAGTTTATTGAGTTTACGCCAGACCTTATCGCTCAGCATTATTCCCGAACGATTAGGTTTTTTTGTATTAATTATCTTAAGAATCCTGTTTGCTTCGGCAATAATTGCTCCGATTATATGACCGTTTCTATTGATAAAAGTTTCACCGCCTGTCGTAATTGCCGCATTCAATTCAAACGGTTTAATCATCGGATTTTTAATATCGAGCCCATGAAATTGTTTTGGGTCTTTATTAAAAGGTTTTTGTCTCGCCAATTCAATTATTGAAAGAACAGCAGTAGTAATGTTAATCGGATCCTCGGGACCGATCAATATTAAGGCATCCCCCTCTATTTCGTAAACTATAACTCCGCATTTCTCACATATTGCTTCTATCTTTTGAGGCATCGAATCGCCGAATTCCTGAAGTGGGGTTTTATTATATTTGATATCATTAGAAAACTGTGTATAACCATGAAAATCCATTGCTGCTACAGTACCGGTAAAATTATCGTATGTTCTTAGAAGTTCACCGTTTTTATCAATCATTATCGAATAAAGATTAGGATGTTTCTTTGGATTTAATGCGGCAAATTCACCCCAGGAAAGGTTTTTTAAATATCTTGCCGATAGTGCAAATGACTTTTCAACTTCTTCTTTGACCGCAGTTTTATCAATAGACTGATAAAGAACTACCTTACCAACCTCAATATCCTTTAATAATCTTAAATAAACATTTTTAAGCTCAGATATCTTGCTTATCCTACGATTAAAGATATTAAAATTAATATCATTAATTCTTTCAAGGAGTGTGTTATTTTTATTTGTTACATTACATTCTTCTGAACTCATTATTATCCCAAATTAGCGATTTATTTAAGAATTATCGGTATCTATATCGATATTTATTTTCAAAGATATATATTGAATGAAATATCATAAAATTCACGATATTACAACTGAATAAATAAATTTTCTAATAGCAAGTGTGCAATTTTAAATTTTGGTTTCTTCAAAAAACCATAATAAAGAAAATACCTAGGGCATTTTTATCCTCTCTCAGTACATAAAAGATATTTATTTCTTGGGTAATTTTGATGTATTATTAATTCTAATAAAGCATAAAAGAAGCGAGCGGAAACGCCTTGTGAGTCTTTCGAACACAGCGGTTTCGATCGCTTACTTTTATGCTTAAATACATACATGATAGATTTTCAAATTACCCAAGAAATAAATTCCCCCTCCAATAAACCTGTATTTGCAACGAAGAAACACTTATTCATTTCTTTAAAAAGGAAAAAATGCCTAACCCGCGTTATGCACGATAATCGTAGCGAAGCGAAGTAGATTGTTGATTA
>CAZSQU010000144.1:0-2756 GCA_964608985.1 uncultured Spirochaetales bacterium | reverse complement strand
AGCGAAGCGTAGCGCCACCTAGCGAAGCGAAGCGTAGCGCCACCTAGCGAAGCGCCAACTCTCCTCGTAAACTCCTCCGCCCCGCGCCCATTCAAATGAGCTGCATCTTTAAAAAATGTAGAATCGCCTACCTGCCTGTAATCGCCAAAATCCAACAATGTAAGCTCGTTGCTGCGGGCCATCGCTGCAAGGGAAGTGTAACTGGCTACTTTGTGCGAGTTCGACTCCTGGTACTTCGGCGACACGACCAACACCAACTCTACCCCGGCACGCTTACAAACATCTATGGCCCCCTGTAACATGTGTAACATAAATGTATCGGCTGGTGACGAAGGATTATAGTGTACTTTGCGAACCGTCGGGTAGTTATAACCTTCAGCAGGTAAGGGGTCATATCCTTTCTCATACGGATACGCCAACACCATATATTTCAATATATCTACCAATTGTGAGTTATTTCTGTACATCTTCGACCGAAGCTTGTACCGGTTCAATGGATCTTCATGCCACAAAATTGAACGTATTACGGAATCACTATCGACGTACGGATACAGTACATCCGACTGAAAATACTCGTTCAAAACAGGATCAAACTGCTCATTTTCGACATCCAGAATTATCAACGAGGGGGTATAGCGCTTCAACACCGCATGTATCATTGCTGCCGAATACGCAAACGATTGCCCGTCGTTTCCACAATTATACACCGACATTTTAAGGCTATCTTCCAAAATTGAAGGCACATAATGGTGAGAGGCCCTACTATTTCCCATAATGAGTACATCGGCCTGAACCTCTTGCATGGTATACTCCGCCACAGGCTTGGTTTTACCATACCGAAGGGCCATCATGCGTAATTTATCAAAAGTAAATCCCGTGAGCTGATCTATCGTCAACACCAGGGCAAGTACTATCGATATTCTGATTACCAAACGCCGAAGCGTAGATCGTGTGTGCGTACGCGAATTATTACTCGTATTCATCTTCTTTTAAAATTGAAAATAGATAAACTGACCTCCATCAAACACTCCAAAAAGTAAAATCAGGCTAATCATCCACACATAATATACAGTACGAACCCATCTTGTTGTAGTCCATCTTGTATATAAGCTGGCAAGAAAACCGGAGGATTCAACATTCTCATTAATCCGTTTTACGTTTTCGACAGACCCGTGAATCAGATTTGCAGACAAACTTTCGGGTTGCAGGGTCACATTGTCGACCGACCCGGTGATTTTTGACACTCCCTCTGATTTCATAACCGGTATTTTCATCCTTCGAGCCGACCAACTTTCGTCGACCACTTCTTTGATCACCAATACAAAAATTCCCAGAAAAGCATACACCAGAGTAGTCTGATCAATAAACAGAGCCCCTTGCTCAGCAACTATCTTATTGATAACAACAAAGGCATCCGAAGCCGAATTAGCCCGAAAAAAGATCCAGGCAAACACCACCAGGAAAATGGTCAAACCAACATCTGAAAGATAAGAAAGTATTTTTCGGATAGCACCTGTTTCTTTAATGCCATCGCCCGCTTTAATTCGTTTGCGTACAACCCCGGCCACGATAAAAAGACCGTGCAGGGCGCCCCAGATTACAAATGTCCAGTTTGCCCCATGCCAAATGCCACTTACTAAAAAGGTAATAAACAAATTAAAAAGATGGCGCGTCCATGCTACCCGGTTACCCCCCAGTGCAATGTATACGTAATCTTTGAACCAGGTCGACAGTGAAATATGCCAGCGATGCCAGAATTCGCCCACCGAACGTGCAAAATAGGGACGGTGAAAATTCTCCATCAAACTAAAACCCATTACTTTAGCAGCACCAACAGCAATATTCGAATAACCTGCAAAATCGCAATAAATCTGGATGGCAAAAAGAAAAGTAGCCAGCAGTAAGCTCGAACCGCTATGTTGAGGGACATTATTATAGACCGCATCGACATAAGCCGAAACCCGATCAGCCACCACCAGCTTCATAAAAAAGCCCCAAAGCATGAGCCTCAAACCACTACCAATTCGCTGATAATCAACATCAAAACTCATTCGAAACTGAGGTAGAAGATTGCGGGCACGTTCAATTGGACCAGCCACCAACTGCGGAAAGAACGACACAAAAAGTGCGTAAATCCCCAGATGTCGTTCGGCCCGTAGCTCACCACGATACACATCTATTGTATAACCAACGGCCTGAAAAGTATAAAAAGAAATACCTACCGGCAGCAGGATGTCGAGATTAGGCACCGGCCAGCCTATGTGGAGCCAGCTAAGCACATCCGCAACACTTTCGTTTATAAAGTTAAAATACTTGTAAACGAACAGAATCCCGAAATTTAACAAGATACTAAAAGTAAGAAGCAGTTTTTTTAATCGAAACTTATTTTGAAAGCGATCGATAAGCAGCGCCACGCCATAAGTAATTACGGTAGACGAAAAAATAAGCAGTGCATACACCGGCTTCCAGTTCATGTAGAAATAATAACTGGCCACCAGCAAAAACGCCCAGCGGTACTTCGGGGGAAGAATAAAATACAACAGGCACACCAGTGGGAAGAAAACCAAGAAAGCGAATGAGTTGAATAGCATAGTTGACTTTTTATATTATTAGGTGGCGTTACGCTTCGCTACACTAATGTGCGTTCCGCACTTCGTGCTTCACTAGGTGGCGTTTCGCTTCGCTGCACTAGGTGGCGTTACGCTTCGCTCCACTAATTTGCGTTACGCACTTCGTGCTGCACTAGGTAGCGTTAC
>CAZSQU010000143.1:0-2952 GCA_964608985.1 uncultured Spirochaetales bacterium | reverse complement strand
CAGAAAAAAGATAGTGGAAATGTCAAAATTTTTGTGACTTCTATGTTGACATATTACGCGATGGTTAATCTAAACAGCACAAGCGATGGAGATGTACTATATGTAAAAAACAATAGTGCCAGAGCAGATACTTATGTTGCAAAGTTTCTTAACAACACGACAACAGTTATGTCAATTTTAGCTAACGGTTTTGTCGGAATTGGAACTACGAGTTCGAGTTACAGGCTACAAGTAGGTCAAACATCAAATTACGGATATGTTGCTGCAAATGGAACATGGGCCAATTCATCTGATATTAGATTTAAAGAAAATATCGTAAGTTTAGAATCAGCAAGTTGTTTAAATAAAGTAAACTCATTAAATGGGATATCTTATAATGTAAAAGGTGATACCCAAAGACAAATCGGTTTTAGTGCGCAAGATATTGAAAATATAATACCGGAAATTGTGACAAAAGATGCGAATGGATACTTAGGAATCGCTTATGCAAATATAACACCTGTATTAGTCGAAGCCATCAAAGAACTCTCTGCTCAAAACCTACAACTCAAGTCCGAACTCGAGTCACTCTCCGGCAAGGAGATCGTTTTTAATACAGGTGCGGTGAAAAGTAGCGATGTGTCGGTGTTAACGATTATTTCTTTAGTAATATCAGCGATTCTTTTTATCATAATCGCTTGTATGGGCATGTTTATGGTTAGAATGGCGAAAAAGATGAAGTAGTTAATTAATTAACAATTATGAATTATGAATGTGTCACGCGGTCGATTTTTTTCCATCCTTGGAAAAATCGACACTCGTCCCTCCCTTGACATCGAAGTTCGCGAAGGAGCGGAGGTTTTGGGAAGTTATGAGGGAGTTTTAACCACAGATGAACACAGATGAACACGGATGAAGATGGGGAGCTTTGGGGATGAAGATGGATGAAGATGGGGAGCTTTGGGGATGAAGAGAGGATGAGACTGTTTTTATTTTTTTTCTCCTAAGTTCACCTCTTAAACTCCGCAGCTCCGCTACTCCGATGTCCACACCCACTATGTCAAGCAACAAGTGATGTTTTTTTCGTCTCATCATATATTACTTCATTTTTCCATATACTATAAATAATTTTTAACCATTTATTTGATAAAGCCCTTACCGCTACAGAATGGTTCTTCCCTTTATTCTTCTGCTTATCATAATACTCTCTAGCCCAGCTTGAAAACTGTAATGATGCAAATGCATATTTATATAATATTGCTCTTGCTGTCTTATTACAAGCCTTTCTCATGATTACCTTATGATATTGACCGCTTTGATAATTCTTAGGAGCTGTCCCGAATAAACATTGTGCATCGTTAGCAGAGTGAAATCTATTCTGATTATCGCCAAATAAGGCAAGAAGTTTTGCAGATAGTATTTTTCCTGCTCCAGGTAACGACTGAAAGTATTTGCCTAAGCTATGATTTTCTGTAATCGACTCCATTTCTGTCTCAATCTCTTTTAATTCAGTTTTAATGGTCAATAAAATATTACAAATACATCTTGATTCAAACTTGTACGCGTATTCTACATCTTCTGATATTATTTGATGATAATTCTTTATTCTATTTAAAACCTTCTCT
Organism: uncultured Spirochaetales bacterium; assembly: GCA_964608985.1. GTDB lineage: Bacteria > Spirochaetota > GWE2-31-10 > GWE2-31-10 > CAYYKD01 > CAYYKD01. The sequence continues at coordinate 1,348 of CAZSQU010000143.1, read as the reverse complement.
ATATCTTTTGTTCGCCTGTATCTATTTTTGATTAAAAACTCTTTAATTTCATCATCAGATACAGACTTTAAGTCTTTGTATGTTGGATATGCAATAATCATCTGTAACTGCACCTTACTACCGAATGAAGAAAATAATATTTCATGTAATGGAAAATTTGGTTTGTTACAACCCACTATAAGCAGTCAGAAGATTGAGGGAAGCAGTTGTGGACTAAGCTTTTAAAAAGCTGGACGGACTTAGCTTTCCCTCAATTAATATTATAAGCTATTTTACTAACTTATAATATTAGTTTACTATATAAAGGATGGACGAGGCAAGTCCTGATGTCATCCTTGACGGACTTGCAGGCATCCTTCCTTGTATGCTCTGTCGCGATGACAGGATGTCATTGAGCGACCGCGTGAGATTAATCTTATTCCGGTCTCTATGGCTCTGACTCGAGACTCGAGACTCGAGACTGATATTTTGTTCTTTGACATTTATATTGTTTTATGATACATTCTACATGAGGGTAAACTATGAACGCTTTTAAAATCTATACTACTGTCAATAGCTCTAATCAAATTGTTATTGAAAACCCGCCTTTTAAAAAGGGTGAAGTTCTAGAAGTAATTATTATGTCAGATAATAGCGATAAATCAAGTACTATTCAAGAACTCAAGTCATTGTTTAAATTAACTCAAAAAATGACAGCTGATAGAGATATTACAGATAATGACATTGAAACTGAAGTTAACGAGTACAGAAGTAAAAGATGAGGTTTATCGTAGATACAAATATTCTTGTCTCTGCAATCATAAGAGACAGAACACCTGAAAAGTTTATACTCTGGATATTTGAAAATGGGCACAAATTAGTAGTTAATGATGCGATCATTCAAGAATATGAAGGGGTTCTCATGCGTAAAAAATTCGGATTATCTGATGATCTTGTTCGTAATTGGATTGAAGTATTAACTATCAATTCAGAGATTTGTCCGATCCAATCCTCCTCTTATCAAATAAGAGATGCAAAGGATAAAATATTTCTTGATTGTCTCTATAATTCAAATGCTGATTATTTGATAACCGGCGACAAAGACTTTGAGATGTTAGATCCGGTTTTTAATGGCAGGGTATTATCAATATCCGATTGTGTCAATAAATTTTTGATGTAACTATCACTTCATTTCTTTTTATCATCATCGCTTGTATGGGCGTGTTTATGATTAGAATGGCGAAGAAGATGAAGTAGTTAATTAATTAACAATTATGAATTATGAATGTGTCACGCGGTGTGGCGGCAGCTCTCGAACATCGTGATATCACTGAAAAACAAGACATTTAAAAAAGCTCTCTATATCATG
>CAZSQU010000142.1:0-2989 GCA_964608985.1 uncultured Spirochaetales bacterium | reverse complement strand
GAATGGAAGATGGCGGAGATGTTTTAGAAACTAAGGAAATAACTATGGCAGTCGAAAGAGATATTGAGAATCACTTAATAGAGAAACTTGTTGAGCTAAAATATACATATCGAAATGATATAAGAGATCGGGCTACCTTAGAAAAGAATTTTAGGGATAAGTTTGAGTCTTTAAATAAAGTAAAACTATCAAACTCAGAATTTGAAAGACTGCTCGAAGAGATTATAACTCCTGATGTGTTTTCAAGTTCAAAGTGTCTTCGAGAGATAAATACATTTTCCCGTGATGATGGGACACCTCTTCACTATACACTGGTAAATATAAAAGACTGGTGTAAAAATACTTTTGAGGTTGTGAATCAATTAAAAATGAATACAGATTATAGTCATCAAAGATATGATGTTATGATCTTAATAAATGGAATCCCTTTGGTGCAAATAGAGCTTAAAACACTTGGTAAAAGCCCAAGAAAGGCAATGCAACAGATCGTTGACTATAAAAATGATCCGGGGAACGGATATACTCGAACGCTATTGAGTTTTGTTCAAATATTTATAGTGAGTAATCTTGCACAGACCTGGTATTTTGCAAATAACAATGCAAGACACTTTAGTTTTGATGCCGATGAAAGATTTTTGCCTATATATCAATTTGCAAACGACGATAACAAAAAAATAAATCACCTGGATGACTTCTCTGAAAAGTTTCTTATGAAATGCACACTCGGAGAGATGATAAGTAAATATATGGTACTTGTTGCAAGCGAGCAAAAACTTTTAATGATGCGACCATATCAAATATATGCAGTAAAATCAATAGTTGACTGCATTCATCAGAATAGGGGTAACGGGTACATTTGGCACACTACCGGAAGCGGCAAAACGCTGACATCATTTAAAACATCAACGCTATTAAAAGATAATCCCGATGTTGATAAATGTCTTTTTGTTGTTGACCGTAAAGACCTTGACAGACAAACAAGAGAAGAGTTTAATAAATTTCAAGAGGGTTGTGTTGAAGAAAATACTAATACCGAAACTCTTGTACAAAGATTGTTATCAAATGACTATGCAAACAAGGTAATTGTAACGACTATTCAAAAATTGGGTTTAGCATTAGATGGCAGTTATAAAAATAACTATAAAGAACGGTTAGAACCGCTTAAGAAAAAAAGAATAGTTTTTATATTTGATGAGTGTCATAGATCGCAATTTGGAGAGAACCATAAATCAATAAAAGAGTTTTTTGAAAACGCTCAACTTTTCGGGTTTACAGGCACACCAATATTTGAAAAGAACAGTAATTATCAACAAATAAACGGTCAGAATTGTTCATATAAAACAACAGTTGATATCTTTGAAAAAGAGTTACACGCCTATACTATCACCCATGCAATAGAGGATAGAAATGTTTTAAGATTTCATGTTGACTATTATAAACCGGATGGAGACAAAAAATTAAAGTCAGGTGATGTTTTGACTAAAGAAGCCGTTGTAAAAGCAATTATAAAAAAACATGATGACCTAACCTCTAAACGGAGATTCAACTCTGTTCTTGCAACTGCATCGATTAATGACGCAATCGAGTATCATAATCTGTTTAAAGAGATACAAACCGGATTGGCAAATGAAAATCCAGAATACAAAATGCTGAATACAGCCTGCGTATTCTCACCTCCGGCAGAGGGGAATAAAGATGTGCAACAGATACAAGAGGATCTTCCTCAAGAAAAAATTGACAACTCTGTTAACCCCGATGAAAAAAAAGAGTCACTAAAGAAAATAATAGCTGATTACAACAAATGCTACAAAACAAATCACGATATAAATAACTTTGATCTATACTATCAGGATGTACAAAAGCGGATAAAAGATCATCAGTATTCTAACCAGGACTATTCTCACAACAATAAAATTGATATAATGATCGTTGTTGATATGCTCCTAACAGGGTTTGACTCAAAGTATCTTAACACTCTCTATGTTGATAAAAACCTAAAATATCATGGTCTTATACAGGCATTTTCAAGGACTAACAGGATATTAAACGACACAAAACCATACGGAAATATAATTGATTTTAGGCAACAAGAAAATGCTGTTGATGAGGCAATCACTCTATTTTCAGGGACTAAAACGGAGGAATATAGAGAGATATGGCTTGTTGATCCTGCTCCGGTTGTAATCGGAAAATATGAAGAGGCTGTAAAATCCCTAGATAAGTTTATGAGATCACAAGGTCTAGAATGTGCTCCCGAAGAGGTTACCAACCTTAAAGGGGATGAAGCAAGGGGGCAGTTCATCAACATATTTAAAGAGGTTCAGAGACTAAAAACACAGCTTGACCAATATACCGATATGACCGAAGAGGATAAAAATAAAATAGATGTGATTATACCAAAAGACAAACTTCAATCATTTAGAGGGGTGTATATTGAAACAGCTAAGATATTGAAAGATATTACGCCGGGAGAGGGAGAGAGAAAACCACAGGAAGAGTTGGATTTTGAGTTTGTTCTTTTTGCTTCTGCGATGATTGATTATGACTATATTGTATCTTTGATGTCAAAATACACTCAAATAGGCAAACATAAAATGACAAGGGAAGAACTTATCGGAATAATCAATGCCGATGCAAAATTCTTTGACGAAAGAGAAGAGATGGTTGAATATATTAATACTTTAAAAGTGGGTGGCGGTTTAAACGAATCAGATATTAAGAAAGGATATGAGAAGTTTAAAGAAGAGAAGAGTGAAAAACATATTTATCAAATCTCAGAGAAATACGGGCTTGAGGGGAAAACTGTAAGAAAATTTATAGATAAGATAATAAGCAGAATGATATTTGACGGAGAAGAGTTAACAAAGCTTTTTGAACCGCTTGAACTCGGTTGGAAAGTAAGAGCAAAAAAAGAGTCTGAGCTTATGACAGAGCTTATACCTATACTTCATAAGCTCGCTCATGGGAAAGAAATATCGGGATTGAATGC
>CAZSQU010000141.1:0-3002 GCA_964608985.1 uncultured Spirochaetales bacterium | reverse complement strand
TAAAATAATAATTAATAGTTGATTTTTTGTATTTCTTATTGTAAATTGTTGTAAAATTCAAGTCAAGGCAAAAAAGTGGGTATTTCCAGATTAAAAAAACTATTAATTGATGATCTTACGATGGCATTCACCATTAACGAGCAGCAAATTTTCGCAAATATGCTCGACAAGAATCTTGATATGCACACATTAACGGGCTATCCGCCCAACACAATCATCCCTGTTAGAGAAGGGGCTACTCAGATCGTTAATCACTTCTTTAAAATCGGAAGACTCGCACAACTCCTTGAGCTTTACATCGGATCAACACAACGCGGGTTCAGAGGAGAGCGGGTTTCTTTTAATAACTTTAAAGCTGTAATTAAAGAGATGAATGAATGCGGGTTTGTTTATAGAGCCGATATAAAAAAAATTGTAGTAACTGACGATAAATCCCCCCGTAACGACTGGGGGTTTTTGCAGGAAGATCAACTTTACAACTTCTGTTTTGTCTCTATTGATATTTGCGGCAACACCAAATTAGTCAGGAAATACAATATAGATGATATCCAAAAAACATATTCTAACTACAAGAAGATGGTTGTCTCAATAATCGAGAAACGCAACGGGCGCGTGTGGATGTGGGAAGGGGACGGCGGTGTCCTTGTTTTTCACATCAAAGATCCGGTTAATGATGCAATATATTCGTCATTTGAGATATTGGGACTGATGCATATCTTTAACGCAACGATGAACCTGCTTAATGAACCGGTTAATATCAGAATAGCAATAAACAGCGGAGAAACCAAGTTCAAAAAAGATGCAACAAATATTCATTCCGAGCCGCTTGACAGGGTTCGTGAGATAGAGAAACATCACACTATGCCGATGAGTATTTCTGTAGCAAACCACACATTTAAGTACGCTAACCAGTTGATCAAACCGTTTTTCCAACTAAAAGAGATTAAGGGCGAAAATCTTCATAATTATCAGATACCGGTTTGGAGGGTAAAATGAAGAGAGTTATAGCTGTTTTTCTACATGAAAACCCGGAATTTGAAGCATTATTAAGCCGATTTACTCAATTAAATTCTGATAATGAAATAGTATTTTATAATGTTATTGATGATGAAACCGTGTTACCCGATCAAATAGATTGTGCAATAATTATCAATAAAGGGGGATTTGTAACCTCAATATTTGATTATGAGAATATAGTCACACTAATAGGGTCAGAAAAACCTGTAATTATCATTGCCGATAGTAATTCCACGCAGGAAGCTGTTTTGTGGATGCGCTCCGGAGCCGCTGATTATCTTGTAAAAAATGATTTGTCAGATCATACTGTGTCTAATTCGATTAATGAATCAATTCTCTATTTTCAGGAAAAAATGCCCTTTAAAACAGATGAGCAGGTTTTTGATTACGGGAGTAAGATTCAGATAGTCGCCTCAGGTAATTGGAGCAGTTATACAAACAATGCTGAGTATCCGATGAGTTTAGCCCATGTGTCAATAATCTCCGATCCGTCTATTGCAGGTAAATACTCTGACACCTCATACGAATTGCTTTGCAATAACTTTAGAAATGAGATTGACCGCGAATCAAACGGTTATGGAGGAAGGGTTTGGTTCTGGAATAAGGAGAACGGTGTTGTAATATTCCTTAATGAAAATCATAAAAATCAGAGTGTACTTTTTGGTATCACAATGTTCTATAAGTTTGCGCTAACAGTTATTGAACGGCTTAATCTCGAAACGGTATTTAAGGTGAGGATTACAATTCATTCGGGTAACGGGATTTATAACGAGTCTGACACCGGACAGATCACAAGTGATATAATTAACACCCTCATGCACACAGGCAACAAATTTACCGACAAAGACGGTGTTTATATAACCAATTCTGTTTATTCAGATATCTCCCCGCGTCTTAAAATAGGTTTTACTAAATCGGGTGAGTTTGAAGGGCATGAAGTTTTTAGTCTGTTGAGGTCTTAACTCGCGAACGGTTTTAAGCTCACCTAAAGGAATAATTAATGTTTAGATGTTTTTTTATAGTTATTTATATCACTATCAATATTTGTTCAATATTTGCAGTCAGCGATAGAACGGGGTCAACCGCTCTTGTTATTGGGGTCAATCAGTATGGTTACGGTATAAGAGGAATTCAAAACAGTACAAACGGCATTAGATTTCTATCAGCCATTGAAGGGAATATTATATCATTGCCCTTAACTGCGGGCCGATTTAATGACAGATCTGCCTCGAGGATTGATATTATCAACAGTCTTCAATCTTTCAGGAATGACGATAAGGGGACAGGCACACTTTTTGTTTATATTTACGGATTTGCTTTTCATTATGAAGACCGCGATTATTTTGCACCGGCTGATTTTAATCCTGCCTGTCCCCGTGTTACAGCGATACCGATTGATGAGATATTAACATTGCTCTCCGAAATTGGCAATAGCAGACCTGTTGTTGCGTTTTTTGATCTTTCAGACCCTAAACCCGATTATGGCTGGTCAGAAGACTTTATTCCCGCATATAAAAATTTGTTTTCTGGTAATATTTCAATGGTTTATGCTCCAAATTTCTCAGACAACCAGACATCTTTTATTGGAATTTTTGATTCTGCTCTCCGTAACTTATCGTCAAGTATTAAAGTTGGTCAATTATTCGCGATAATCGGCTCATATTCAAATGAAATCAAATCAACAAACATTTTTGTTTGTAATGCACATGAAGATCTACAAATATATGGTATGAATGACGGTTACTTTGAAATTAATGCAGAAGCAGGAGATGAAATAAAGATTTCGCTTCCGGCCAATTATTCTACCGGATATAACTGGATACTTGAAGCAGGATTTGAGAGTCAGGGCATTGAATTAATCAGCAGAGATTATACCGTGCTGTTTCCAAACAGAACCGGTTCTCCGGGGATAGAAACCTTGCGCTTTAGACTTAGTTCAAATACAAACAACAGTAATCCCACGATCAAGCTTAACTATACGCCGC
>CAZSQU010000140.1:0-3291 GCA_964608985.1 uncultured Spirochaetales bacterium | reverse complement strand
TATATTATTTTGCACGGTACTTGACATAACAGCCAGTATGACTTCATTCGGCTGTGCCTCATTTCGCCCTGTCGGGGATATTTTTTGTTTTGCGGCTGCGCTGCGCTCGCTTTGTTTGCAAAACAAAAAACATCTCATACTGGCGGACGTTATGTAAAAGATTTGCCGCTGAGAGGGAAGAAGTAAGAGGTGGCAGAAGGTTTGAGAAATAAGAAAAGATCGGAGAGTGTTTAAGATATAAGAGAAGAGCGGCAAATCCTTCACATAACAGCTGACATAAGTTTCGCGCCCTTTCGAGCGCTTCAGGTCGGCGTTCGAGTTGTTTTGAATATTTCAGAAGAATACAACTCTCACTTGACCACATTGACGACAACTTTTACTCTTTTATTATTGATTATTTGGATAAGATAAAGTAGATTTGCTATAATTTATTCGTCAACGTCATATGTCAGCGGGACGTTAGTCGCAAAGTCGTGGCATTGATTTTTTTGTAAATATTAGGAGTTTATTGTGGCAATAACATTAAAAAGACAATTAAATGATGAAGAAAAAGAAATAATTATTCAAAGACATGGAAGGGTTTGCTTCGCTACTGGTCATAACATTCCTGATAGTGACTCTTTACATTTTGATCATATTTATGCATATGCGAGAGGTGGTCTATCAGAAATAGACAATATTGCACCTATGTGTGAAACTCATAATAAAGCAAAAGGAACATTGCCATTATTTGATTTTAGGACAAAATTAAGAATGCAAGATTTTTTCCAAAAAGGAGATAGGTTAACTCTTAAAAATTTATTAGAATATCTTCAAAAAATTAATGAAATTGTATCATTTGGAGAAAAAGTTTCAGTTAAATCTGAATTAGACAAAGTTATTATAACTTCCTCAAATTATAATGGAACTTTTCAAAAGCAAAAATGCCCTTTAACTGGATGGAGTTATTTTTATGCCAATTTACCTATTTTAATTTTAAATAGTGATGATGATGATGAGCACAAATATGGGCTGCAACCTAGATATTTAATATTTGATAAAGTATTCGAAATGTATAGGCATTTTCAGAGTTATCCTGTATTACAACCATCAATAGGTCGTATATTTAATGACTCGATACTTTTATTTGATGGACAACACAAAGCAGCCGCACTTTTGTGGAATAATAGAAAAGAATTCGAATGTAAAATTTATTTAGATCCAGAAATATCTAAATTAAATCAAGCAAATATTTCTGCTCATGATAAATTTGCCCAAACAAGATTTTTTTCATCAATAATGATTTTGAAATTAGGTAGTCAATTTGGAGTTGATTTTGAAAATTACAAAAATGGCGATGATGGAATAGTAAAAAGTGAGTTTAATTTTCTCGAATATTTAAAGAAAAAAGAACAATCATTAACTACAGCTGAAATAAATAAAAGATTTCGTAATTATTTGTATAATGCAATCCTTGAGGACGAAAATAATCAGTTAAAACCCCTAATATCTGTTAGCAATCGAAGTACAAAAGAACAACCACTTACTATAGATATGATAACTAAATCATTTTTTTCCTGTTTTTTATATGAAAACCCTTTAAACGACAACATGTTATCTGATGACTATAAAAGAGATGTTGAATCGAAAAATATAATTAAATTAATGAATCAGTGTTATGAATTGTCGCTTGTTCAATGGAATAATTCTACAATTTCAAATGATATTAAATTGAAATTGAGTCGTATTTATTCATCTAAATCTATTATGGCTTGGATGGAATTATTTAGAGATGCTGTTGCTGCAAAACTTGAAATACACGATACGGATGAGAAAAGAAAGTTATTTTATAGAGATTTGACAGAAGATGACTTTAAAAAAATTAAGATATTACTAGAAAGGCTTTTGAATTGGCAACTTTGGTCAGCTCCATCAGGACATGATATTGATACAAATATTGCTGGAACAAAGAGTAATCTAAAGGAATGGTTTAGATCAAAAGGTTTAACTACAGGTTTTTTATTGGGAGCTCCAATATGATAATAATGCCACGACTCAGCGACTAACAGCCAGTATATCTGCACTCCCTGTCGGTCGTTCCGCCCTTCGGGGACAGCCGGAGTACCAGCCGTCATATACTGGCGGACGTTATGTAAAAGATTTGCCGCTGAGAGGAAAGAAGTAAGAAGTGGAAGAAGGTTTGAGAAATAAGAAAAGATCGGAGAGTGTTTAAGATATAAGAGAAGAGCGGCAAATCCTTCACATAACAGCTGACATAAGTTTCGCGCCCTTTCGAGCGCTTCAGGTCGGCGTTCGAGTTGTTTTGAATATTTCAGAAGAATACAACTCTCACTTGACCACATTGACGACAACTTTTACTCTTTTATTATTGATTATTTGGATAAGATAAAGTAGATTTGCTATAATATATTCGTCAACGTCATATGTCAGCAGGACGTTAGCTGAAATCGCACCGCCTAACTGGTTTATAAGAGCCGCCATCCGTGGCGGCTAAAGATTGAAAACTTATATTTTTTATGGAATAATTTATGTTTACAGGAAAAGACTTTTGGAAAAACTATATGGTTCAATGGTTTGGAGAAGAATTAATATTCAAATGGGAAAAATATGCACAAGTAGCTATTATTAAATCAAACAATAAAAATATTCATCTGGAAATATATAGTAATTCTAATAAAAATTCACCTACAATAATTTTTTCACATGGTATAGCTGGTTATGCGAGAGTACTTTTACCATTTATTTTTCCATTGTTTGAAAAAGGTTATAATTTTGTAGTACCAGATTTACAAGGATACGGCTACAATGAAGGATTAAAGGGTGATTTTGAATGGAATGCCCATGTTCAGAACTTAATAGATACAGTAGATTATGCGAAAAAAAATTTTAATGGTAAAATCATAATAGGAGGTGCAAGCATGGGAGGGCCATTGGCTTATGCTGCATCTTGCATGATACCTGATAAAATTGATGCTTTAATATGTTATTGTTTATGGGATTTCAGTGATAGAGAATTTATGTTAAAAGAGACAAATACCGGACGATTTACTTACATTTTACTACCATTATTCAAATTATTATCAAAACTGATAGGCAATATAAGAATGAAAACTTATAGTTTAATATCTTACGATACATTAACCAATTCAAAAGAATTTAATAATTTACTAAAAAAAGATCCTCAAGCTGGCACTCTTATTACAATAAAAGGAGCATTGAGTCTTCTTTTGCAAAGCAAACCAAAAATTATCCATAATGAATTTAATATTCCTACTTTAGTTATCCAACCAG
>CAZSQU010000139.1:0-3306 GCA_964608985.1 uncultured Spirochaetales bacterium | reverse complement strand
ACTGTTTATGGTTATTTAAAGCATAAAAGTAAACGCTCGAAAACGCTGTATTCGGGGCACTTCTAAACACATGCTTTGGATTGTAACCGAAGATATTTTTTTGCATTGACGAGAAGCTAAAACCACAGTATAGCCTGTCTATATGAGGATTTTAGCGACGAAGTATATGTGAATAAGATCAAGGTTACACACCGAATGAGGTGTTTAGAAGTGCCCAACAAAGACTCATAAGGCGTTTCCGCTCGTTTCTTTTATGCTTTATTAAATCAATAATTATATAAAATTACCCCAAAAATTTCAAATTTGACCCTTTATATCTATAAAATTTAATTGTAATAATAATCCCGCCTATCAAGACAAATAGAATCATTACAATTTGAGCTTGTGTAAGACTAAAGAGTAACTTTGGGTTTGTCCTGAAAAATTCGATAACGAAACGCCACAATCCATATAGAACCATGTATATAGGTAGAATAATACCGGCAAATGATACTTGAGCAGCTGATAATAGTTTTTCGTTCTCATCCATTGAGGCCCCTTTCGCCGGTCTCGGATGAATTTTTTTGAAAACAAAAAGTAGTACAGCAAATATTACAATGCAAAATATTGACTCGTATAACGGTATCGGATTTTTGAACGGGATGTCTGTCCCCGGTAAGCAAATCCCGAGTTCATCACCCCAACAACAGCCGAATGAAAGACACGACAATCGGCCTATTGCATGAACAATCGGCAGGTAGAGTGCAAGAGAATCAAAAGGCATACGCCAATTCTTATCAAACATCAATCTGCAGTAGATGAAACTCCAGATAATTATTAGAAGGATAGCGGCATGGTATGTCTTTGAAGGTTTGGCAACAAAGACTTTTAGCATAAAAAACGGATTATAAAACTCGGGGCTCAGATAAAATATGCCGGCTATCCTGACACCGATATCAGCCAGAATGATATATGTAACAGTTAAAATAACAACTGTAAAGATAGTGTTCTTTAATGAGATTCCATATCTGATGAAATGAAATAAAATTAGAATTGCAAAAGTTATACAGGCAATAATATAAAAAAAATTATACGCAAAACCGGGAAGCCATTCAGGCATTGTCTGATTAAGCATCAAATAAATATATTTGATCATAAATACTCCTATAAAATCAAATAGACGGATAAAACATCCGTCTATTTATTAAATTTAAATATAATCACATATAAATTAGTCGGTAACTGTGAATTTTGCAACATAAGGGTTTATCAGAGATGGATTAATACGTTTAGCCGAGGAATCAAAATCACACTTAATCCAATAATTATTATTATAAATAATTGAGTGAATATAAGCTTGACTATGATGAAAATCTGCATAAATCTTTAGTTCTCTATTACCTGCTGTCCAGCCGGTATTAACAGTAAATTTATAAATTGATACGCCGAGATCATCATCGGTTGAATCTGTTGTTAAAGCCGTTAGATAACTATTTGTGCTGTCAGTATTGTAATGAATATAATCATGATCATGATTGTCCGGAACAATATAGTTATCCAAGTCCCAAGTAGAACAGCCGGCTGAATCTTTTGATGCTGTCCTCGAGAAACTCATATACGCTACATCAATCTTTTGCACATCATTTGTTTTTACATTACCCGGTTGTATCGACAGATGAATCCCCTGATGTACCCATGCTCCTGGTACAAATTCATTAATAACAAAGGAGTTAAATATCCACTTCTGTTCTTGCTTTGATTTGATAGCTGTATCCCAAGTATTTGCTGATATTGTACCTCTTGTATCGCCTGCTCTTGTAGAATCAACGAACAGTGGTACATAATCAATCACCATTTGGCCACCGTTATTTGATTCATCCATTATTGCGGCAGAAGTTGAGTCCATCTTTAGGACAAGCTCCCCGTTTTCGTTAACCGGAGCAAGTATTGCCTTATCCTGTCCTTCAAACTGAATAGCATAACTGTCGAGAACAAGAGCATCATCCGATGTTTCATATAGATTCGGTATGGTTATTGTTTTTGTTAAAGGATCGTAGGATACCATATCGGTTGTTGTATCAACAAAAGCTACATCGACTTCACCTGCCACCTGGCTTGCCTTAGGCAGTCCGGGTATCTCTTCTGCACCCTCTATCGCTGTCAGAAGGTAGTGATGCAGTACCTCCGGTTGGCTCCATACAAGTATAAATACCTTTGCAAGACCGCAGCTTAAAACAGAGACTGTTGCAAGTGCCAATGCGATTATTGATAATAAAACTATTTTTCTATTATTTTTTAAAAATTTCATTTGTAAACCTCCTATTTATTAATAAACCCTTCAGGATAGATGATAAAGGCAATACCGAACTTAGACTGTCTTCCGAATACCATTCCGACAGCTTCCTGTATCTCTTCATCAGAGTCTCCTATATTACCAAGCACTATAGTATCAAAGAAGTTTGTAAATTCGTCAAAGTCTTTTATACTGTATGAGTAGTAAGCACCGATAGAGAATGTTTTAAATTTAAAATCAAGTCCAGCTTTTATATTCAAGCCCGGTCTGAAAAGAAAGTTTTGGAAACCGCCCCAGTTACTTCTCCAAGATTCAACCTTGATAAACTCTTCAGGATAGAAACTGAATGTAAACATAGGTCCCATCATCACATAAGGCATTATCCAAAACGGCAGTCTTACACCGACATTGAAATTCATAGAGAAGTCGAGTTTACCGTTATATGTTCCTTCCATGGGAAGAATATTAAGATCAGCTTCACCTATAAGAACATTCCACATAACTCTGAACTTGATACCGTATTCAAGTGTAGAGAGAATATTTGAAATGAGTACGCCTGTTTTCATTGACTCACTCAAACCTTTGTAAGCGGCAACATCAGCATAGGTCATACCGGGCAGATTGAAAGTACCGCCATTCTTGTCTGCTTCATAGAGTAGAGCATTGTAGTAAATGCTTATTAAACTTGAGGTGTTAATATTTACACCGACACCGAAATGAACATTGTTCATCTCATCCCGCAACAACTGTCCAAAATCAACCGTGTTGCTGTTTTCTTCGGCTTGTGCAAATATTAGTGCCGATAAAATAACCGCAACCACAAAAAACGATCTTTTCATAACTGCTCCTTCAAAATAACATTACACAAAATATATACTAAATGATAAATATTGTCAATAAAATAATAATTCTTTTTTATATGATTTATTGATAATAACAGAATTTTATTATTGACCATTAATGGAAATTTTGATATTAATCTTTAACCCGCGTTATGCACGATAATCGTAGCGAAGCGAAGTAGATTGTTGATT
>CAZSQU010000138.1:0-3334 GCA_964608985.1 uncultured Spirochaetales bacterium | reverse complement strand
GATAATCAGCAAGATACGAGATCCAGTAGAATTTTCGTGCATAATGCGGGTTAAGCCTTAACAATTGTTTAAGTTAAAATTAAAGGTTTACTAAAATTAAAATATGCTTAGGGTGTGAATTTTATTTGGGGGTAATTTTTACACATCAATCTTTTATCTATCTAAGCATAAAAGCAAACGCTCGAAACCGCTGTATTCGGGGACTCGCTACACCAAAAATTCTTTTTTCTTGATTTTTCAAAAATTTTTATATATTCTTCGCGGCATGGAAAACACTAAACTTGAAGAGTTATTAGACTATTATTATCAGGCAACATATTTAGATACAAATTATATTAATTGTATTAATTGGGCTATTGAGCAGATTGAAAACGGCATAGATGATACAAACATTAACATTCTTGCCGGTTTAAATCCTGATAATCAAACTGAAGTACAAGAGTATATCGAAAAAATAATCCAAAAAGTGATTGTTCCTGATGATTATGATATTGAAACATGGGCAGGAAAGTTTATCGTTCTCACCGGAGAAAAATATTTAAAAAATGAGATCGATATTTCAGAGTTTGATGAAATATTATCTAAACTTTACTATAACTTAGAGTATCCTCACTGGATGGGAATGCTTTCAAGAAACTGTGAATACGCTACAGATATTGACGGTTTTAAAGAACCATTTTTAAATGAATTAAATTGCATAATGGATTCGTGGAGAGGTTCCAATAACTTAGAGGATTTTTATAAAAAAAATTTTGATCGCCGGTTTAGATCATTTACAAAGGTTGCAGATAACACCGGAGGGGATGATCCCCTTTTATCAGCATACAATGATTATGCAGAGTATATTGACAAATGCGGTTCTCTTGCCGATGAGATCGTTTATGAAGATATGTATAAGAAAGTGAAAAAAAAGGAGTTTATTAAACTTCCCCCTATACCGGCAGATCATCCGATTATTCACGAGGCAATTTGGAACCGAAAAGTGATCAGTTTTGAAAACAATGAGGTGGAGGTTAATCTGGGTGTGGCCCGCCGGGATGGCGGCGGTTACAACTACATTTTTAAACAGGGGGGTGTTGAAAAAGAGGTGTATTTTCCGGAACCCAAATTTGACATATTTGTAGCCGGTTATTTTTTTAGTCTATTTGCCGGATCTGAGTCTGTATCGTCAAGTACTGAATTAGATGATTGTTTGTATTTAGGAAGATGGAGTGAACCATTTAACCCGCGGAAGTTTGAGGGGCGCTTCAGTATGCAGAAAGGGGCATACAGCGAGAAAAAGTATAACAAAATCATCAACGATTTCAGATCAATATACAACACCGCAAATATCCATACTTTAAATGATATAGATAAAATAAAGGTTAATCAGTATGGAATATCCGGAGATATAAAATATGTTGTTGAGTGCGAGACAGACATGTCGTACTATGATTGTATCAAACTGGATGCTTATTTGAATTATGCCTTTCATGCAACAAATAACCCTGAGCGGTTCAATTATTTTAAGCAATATTACCTTTCAAGGAAGAATATGTTTATCCCTTAACCGGGGATAATAGATGAGAGTTATTTTTGATCTAAGGAGATAGTTATGTCAATAACAGATAAGTTTTTTGAGGAGTATCCTGACGCTATAGACCCGAAAGAGGCGATGGAATCAACCATAAGTAAATACAAAGGTCTTTTGCCATCTCCAATTATTGAGCTATGGAAAAGGCATGGCTTTGGTGGTTACGACGATGGTTTGTTTTGGACAATTAACCCCGATGATTATTTGGATTATGTCGAAAGATGGATTTCAACTGAAAGAAAAGGTGTTTATCCAATTATGCGTACAGCTTTTGGTGATATTATAGTCACATATGGCATAAAAGAAAATGATAAAGAGTACAAATTTGTAGGCTTCAAAGTAATCGATGTCCGGCATTGTTCATCAAATACAATAACGATCGGACTTGATGATTTTTTTGAAGATTATTTGTTGCGAACAGGTAGTTTATTAGCAATGACAAATATAAAAGGTGCAGTTTTTTTTAATGTATTTGACGAATTAGGAATATTAAAATCTGATGAGTGTTATGGATATGAACCCATACTTGCCTTAGGCGGGAAAGAAAAAGAAGAAAACATTAGAAAACTTAATTATAAGGTTCATTTAGAGATTCTCACAAATGCACTTAAAGAGAAAGTCGAAGTAATTTAGTTTGGATAAAATTTCTGATTAAGCATTGGAGAGCGATCTCAATAACAGATAAAATTTTTGATAAAAGAGGAGTTCTGGAGTGGAAATGGAGTATTTTAAAGAAATTTATATGGCTAAGATAAAAAGTTTAAAAAACACCGGCAATATTGTCATAAAAGAATTATCTGAAAAATATGATGATATTGATGAAAAAACTTTTGAGTTTGCAAAAAATAGAATTAGTAAAAAATATGTTACAATTCCAGAATCATATTTTAAATATTACTTCCCAAATAGAAGCTTGGATTTAAATTGGTTCTGCTGTTTTGAAAACTATACAGAGTATGGTGGGTTTTTCCATTTAAAAACATTATCACTATTCTTAAACAACCCGCTTGATACAGCTTTCAAGGCTAATGTAAGTCTGGATGATGCAAAGTTATTAAAAGATGGTTACAGGTTTTTTGACCGACCAAATGAGTACGACAGAGCTGCAATTAAAATTACCGATGGTAAAATAGAAGAAAAAGTGTATTTTATCAACGAATTGAACATACCCCAAAAAATGGTTCTCACTTATCCGGAATATATGGAGCAGGTAATAAAAATAAAAGGGCTTCAACACTGGCAGTATCTGTTTATAGAAGGACTGAAGTTTGATGATGTTCAGTTCGGGCTGGAAAGGGAGCTCGGAGAGAGACTTAAAATGATAAAAGAGGTGTTTCCTGACGAAGACTTTACTGAGTTTTTTAAATTGTTTGAAGGTCTGAGGTAGGATTGAGATAGGAATGAGATTTAATATTGATCTAAGGAGATAGTTATGTCAATAACAGATAAGTTTTTTGAAGAATATCCTGAGGCTATTGACCCGAAAGAGGCGATGGAATCAACAATAAGTAAATACAAGGGTCTTTTGCCATCTCCAATTATTGAGCTATGGAAAAGGCATGGATTTGGTGGTTATGACGATGGTTTGTTTTGGACAATTAATCCTGATGAATATCAATATTATGTCGAAAGATGGATAACAACGGACAGAAAAGGTATATATCCAATTATGCGTACAGCTTTTGGAGATTTAATCTTCACATATGGCATAAAAGAAAATGATAAAGAGTACAAATTTGTAGGCTTCAAAGTAATCGATGT
>CAZSQU010000137.1:0-3413 GCA_964608985.1 uncultured Spirochaetales bacterium | reverse complement strand
AAAAATAAATTCGCCCCCTTTAAGATTATCAATTGATTTTTAATCTAATATATGATATTAATTCTTAATTAAATTTATCAAGGTCAATTTATGAAAAAAAATATTGCAGTTATATTTGGCGGCGAATCTGTCGAACACGATGTTTCAATAATATCTGGTATGCAGGTTGTAGAAAATATAGATTCAAACAAATTCACAGTGTATCCCATATATATAGATAAAAACGGCCAATGGTACAACGATAAAAAATTATTTGATATTAATACATATAAACAATTTGAAAAAAAATCATCGAAAATAAAAAAAACATATCCTTCTAATACTCCAAAAGACAAGTTCTTTAATAATTTAGACTGTGCAGTAATCTGTTGTCATGGTAATTATGGTGAAAACGGAACACTTCAGGGCTTATTGGATCATTTAAAAATACCATATACATCGAGCGGGACACTAGGCTCATCAAGCGGTATGGATAAAATAGTTATGAAGCAGATATTTAAAGGGCTTGAACTTCCGGTTTTACCGTTTAAATGGTTTGAAAGTAAAGGATGGCTATCAAATCGCAACTCAATAATATCAATGATCGAAGAATTAACATATCCGGTTATAGTTAAGCCGTCCAATCTCGGATCATCAATCGGTATCGGGATTGCCGGAGATCAGACTGCTCTTGTCAACGCAATTGAAACAGCTCTATGTTATGATCAAAGAATTATCGTTGAGAAAGCAATAGAATCTGCCCGCGATATCAACTGCTCAGCAATGAAGAGATCAGAAGAGATTATCACAAGCCCCACAGAGGAACCGGTTAAGATAGAAACACTTCTATCATTCTCAGATAAATATCTAAGAAATAGATCAAAAAGCGGCATGAAAGGGATGTCTCGAAAGATGCCGGCTGACATTCCCGAAAGAACAGCCGAGGATGTTGCAATTTACACAAAAAAAATATACAGGGTTATGGACTGTAACGGTATAGTCAGAGTTGACTATCTATATGATGACAAAAATAAGAATATTTTTGTAAATGAAATCAATACTATTCCGGGGTCATTGAGTTTCTATATGTGGGAACAAACCGGTATCTCATTTCAAGAGCTTATTGAAATAATCATTGAGGAATCTATTTCAGCTTTTAACAGAAAAAAAACACTTCTTAAAAAATTTGATTCTGATCTGATAAATAAACCCTATGGTTCAATTAAGAAATAATTATGAAAAAACGCGTAGTGATAACGGGCATTGGACCGTTTACGACTCACGGCACTAATCCTGATCAACTTTTTAGAAACCTCTGTAATTCGGAAACGAAACAAAAACTGATTAAGCCGCTCGAATTCTTGAATTACAAATTCAAGACCAAATACTATATCCCGCTTCCCGATACAGATCTTTCCCATTATAACATCGATCCGACTCATAACATAATAATGGATGATATTCCGAGAATGACACTAATTTCTGCTGTCAACGCAATATTAGATGCCGGTTTTACCTTAGAACATGAAAATAAACACTACTCAATAAAAGGGGATTTCTCAAATCCCGCTATAATATACGGAATCGGTATAAGTAATCTTCACTCATCTTTTAAATCAAATGCGGCGCATATCGGGTATGAGGACAAATATGGTTTATACGGCAACAATAAGTATGACAGATTTGTCGTTCCCAAGATGATGCCTAATTCTGCGGCTGCATGGGTTGCAATAATGCTAAAACTTACCGGACAATCTTTTACAATTAACGCCTCATGCGCATCGGGAACAGTAGCAATCGGTGAAGCTTATAGAAAAATTGCTGACGGATACAACGATATCGCCATCACCGGCGGAGTTGAATCATTAAGAGATCCTACTTTATCAATAATGAGAGGTTTTGACACACTATCTGCTCTCACCAAGTCAGAAAACGGCAATCCGACACCATTCTCTCATAATAGAAGCGGCTTTCTTTTTTCAGAAGGGGGAGCTGCAACGCTCATACTTGAAGAATATCAACACGCTTTAAAAAGAGATGCCCGTATTTACGCCGAAATATCCGGTTTTGAATCAAATAATGATAATAGCAACATTGTACAACCTGATAAGTCCGGCATTAACATAATATCTTTAATCAACAAATTAAAAAACAGTAAAAAAATTGATTACCTGAATGCACATGGAACCGGCACAGAACTTAATGACGCAGTAGAATCAATAGTAATTAAAACAGCTTTTGGTAATAAGGATAAACAACCTCTAATAAATTCAACAAAAAGTATCATGGGACACACCATCGGGGCAAGCGGGGCAATTGAAGCAGCTGTTACCGCACTATCTATCTACAACAACATGGTTCATCCCAATCTGTCAGAAAATAACTTTGACGAGCTTAATCTCATCAACAAAACAACAGAGTTTAATATTAATAATGCCATTTCCACTTCCTACGGTTTCGGCGGACACAATGCAGGACTACTCTTTAGCTCGGTTAAGGAGATTAGATGATGGAATACTTGTTAATTCTTGAGCGAATAGCAATGCTTTTTATCATACTGATTATTGGATTTATTATCCGTAAACTAAACATTCTTAATTCAAACTCAATTAAGAACATGTCTTCCATGCTAATTAAAGTAACACTTCCGGCAATGATACTCAGCTCTATGCCTGACAACTCATCAAATCCGGTTATATCAAGTACCGGCTACATTCTTCTCATATCATTTGGGGTATATGCTGTATCATTGGCACTTGCTTTTATTGTAAGCTTCATTCTTCATACCCCACGGACAGAGAAAGGAGTTATCCGTTTTATAGTAATCTTTTCAAATGTTGGATTTATGGGTTATCCGGTTCTTGAGGCTGTTTTTGGGCGTTCTGCCCTTTTTTACGCGGCTATCTACAACATACCTTTTAATTTACTCGTTTTTACCCTTGGAATATCCCTTTTAATTAAAGGCAAGTCTGATAAATTCAATATAAACTGGAAAGATTTTATTAATGCACCATCGATTGCGGCAATAATCGGCTTACTTATAATGTTAACGGGAATCCGATTACCCGGTGTTATAAAAGACCCCTTAGAACTACTCGGAGAGGTTACCACCCCATTGTCCATGATTATAATCGGCGGTTTACTTGCCAACATCAGTCCGTCGGCCATTTTTACTAACTGGAGAATATATGCCGTCAGTTTATTCAGATTGATTTTGATCCCACTAGCTGTTTTGTTTACACTAAGACTTTTTATTAGAAATGACCCGCTGCTTCTCGGGGTTCCCGTTATAATCGCGGCAATGCCCGCTGCCGCCAACACAGCATTACTTGCAGAGGAATACGATGCAAACCCCGAATTTGCATCTCAATCTGTGTTTGTTACTACTTTACTATCAGTCTTTACTATACCCCTGATAGCGTCGTTTTTTTAAC
>CAZSQU010000136.1:0-3527 GCA_964608985.1 uncultured Spirochaetales bacterium | reverse complement strand
TTAAAAATATTGCTTGACTTTTATCATAGACGCATTATGCACGAAAATTCTACTGTAGCTCGTATCTTGCTGATTATCCACGAGTTACTTGATTTTCGATTCTCACATAGTGTTACTATGCTGCGAGTCTCAAATCTTCATAACTCTAAGCTAATCAACAATCTACTTCGCTTCGCTACGATTATCGTTCATAACGCGGGTTAAATAACTTAATAAAATATTACAATATTAAAAATATTTAGTTGAAAAGTATAATAAAATATTGTATAAGATTATTATTATGATCAATACTGGTAATAAAATTTACATTCTCACATTCTCACATTCTCACATTCTCACTGTGTAAATTTTCAAGAGACACTACTCAAACAAATTTTAATAAATTTTCAAATTTCAACAGCTGTACGGGTTTTATCCGGCAGCTTTTTTTTTTTTTCATTTAACAAAAGACCGTTTTTATCAGTTACCATAATAAATTTATAGGAGATTATGAATGTTAAAAAAATTGTTTTTTTTGTCGGTTGTTTTTTTGTTTAGTCTAAATCTATATGCAATCGAAAGGATTGCGATTTTAGATTTTAGAGCAGATGGTGTAGATGAGGGATTTTTGATGCAGATTTACAATGAATTCTATTCAAAAACTGCAAACAGCGGTAGATTTTTGATTGTAGAAAGAAAGGATCTCGAATTGATTCTTAATGAACAGCAATTGCAAAATACTGATTTCTTCAATGAAGAAACAGCATCCGAAATTGGTCAACTTACCGGTGCCGAGACGGTATTCATAGGAACGGTTGAGCGGAGGGTAAATGATTTTAATTTAATAATTAAGGGTGTAACGGTTGAAACAGGCGTTGTTAAATTCGTTGAGACAGTTTCTGCTCCTAATGAAGAAAAGTTGCTTGCTGAAGTAATAATAACTGTTATGAAGATCTCGGGTAAAACTGCTGATGAGATTGCCGAATACAGAGAAACCGTGAATGCTTATAATCTAATCGATGAAGAGATAAATAATATGGAATTAAATAGAGATACAACTCTAAATTTGGAGAATAGTTTTTTGGGGTTGTCGATAGGATTTACTGCAGGGGGGATTGCCGTCCTTGCCGGATCAATTATATCTTACGGTTTATACGGATATTATTATGATTTGAATCTCAAAGCGATAACAATAAGCGAAATAGAGAGTTCAAATCTTGGCGCAAACGGAAGTTTTTGGGCAGGTACAGGACTTGGTATCGGAGCTTTTTGTGTACTAATTGCAGCGGCAGTAAGTTGGGCATATTATGCTTATATTAAGAATTATGATCAATTATTAGAAAATAAACGGGGAATTAGAAATAATTTAAATAATAGAACAAGAGATTTATTGTCATTTAACGGGATAATCGACATTTCTGTTGATAGATTAACTTTTGGTTTAGTTATTAAGGGGAATTAAAAATGAAAAAGAATTTAATTTTAGGATTATTGTTACAAGTATTGATAGCAAGTTGTACTTTGCCTTTTTTGAGGACTATTGTTGATGCCGGTAAAGTCGTCAAACCTGAGTTTAATATAGACTCGGGAACATACCAGACTTCGGTTACGGTAAATATTTCATCAAAAACATCCGGTGCTACAATAAGGTACACAACCGACGGTTCCAATCCATCAAAATCTAACGGGACAGTGTATAGCGGTTCTTTTGCGATAACTCAAAGCTGTGTACTTAAGGCGATTGCTTATGCGGAAGATCTAAATCCGAGTAGCATAGCTTCGATTAATATAACTATAACCGGTGTAGTTGCAGACCCGGTTATTACACCTGAGTCCGGCTTAAAATCGGGACTTGTTGAGGTAACCATAACCTGTGCAACCGCTGAGGCTAAGGTTAAATATACTATTGACTCTACTGATCCTAAAACCAGCGGAACCGCCGTTACAGTAACGCCGCCTTATACATTTGAAGTGAATGCACCGGCAGTTATTACTTGTTATGCTTACAAAACTGACTGGAATGACTCAAATGTTAAATATGTAAGTTATTCGTCAACTGATCAATTACCGATTCCGTTATTTAGTCATGCATCAGGGACATACTATATGCCTGTAGATCTGACTATCGATGTTCCTGACTATGAAGATGCGGCGGCTGATGTTAGATTTATCAAGTCAACAAATCCTGATACAATCCTTGGTGTGCCTGATCAAAATACAGGACTAAGGTATTATCTGGATACTGACTCGCCTGCTCAAAATATAGGTTATGATTCGTACCTAAAGATAAAGGCAAAAGCTTACTCATTAGGCGGCGGTAAGATAGACTCAAACACAACTTATGAGTTGCAGATTAGAGTTTACGGTACGGTTGAAGAGCCTGAGTTTGTCGTTAGTGATGTTGTATATTCATCCTACATCGATGTGACCGTTGATTGCGTTACCTCAAGACTCGGTGCACCTTACAATAGTAAGATCAAGGTCGTTTATACTAGAGGTAACGGGTCACAAAGCGCGCCGACACGAACAACCTACGATGGTATATACAACTGGGCTGATCAGGGGACAAACGGTCAAACAGGCTTTCCTAAAGAGATCGCACTTGAGTCAGGGTATCTTTACAAGTTTATAGCTTATAGCACCGATACAAACTGGCTTGTTTCCGGCGTTATTGAAGTGGATCTAAGAAGTCGAGAGAGCTCGAAATTTGACACATCGTTGTGGGATGTAGCGAGATTTGCACCGTAAATATTAATTAAGAATTATGAATTATGAATTAAGAATTAAGAATTAAGAATTAAGAATGTGGGATTGGGAGTGTATCACGCGGAGTTCACAGAGGATACAGAGGTAAGAATTAAATCGAATATTTGTGATTTGGATATCTTTCCTTTTTGAGCTTTGTGCCCTTTGTGAGAAACTTCTTAGGATTTTAGACTCGTAACTGTTTTATAGTTCTTTGAAATGATTATTTTTTATAAACATCACCGCGGCTGTCGGCTTTGAAGAAGAAGATAAGAATCTGATTTCTATCGATTTCATATAGAATTCTGAATTTACCTAATCTTAGCCTGAAGCTGTTAGGAATGTTTGTTAGGGGTTTTATGTCAAGGTTATTTTCAAACGGATTTTCAGAAATAATTTCGATACATTTGTAACAGTTTTCTCTAAACGGTTTATCCATCTTTGATAAGAACTTTTTTACTGACTTTGAGAATAGTATTGTATACTTCACTAGTCACCAAGGTCTTTTTTTAAGTCGTCGAGTGAAATTGTTTTGCCTTTTTTTAGATCTCTTTTAGCGAAGAAATATGCCATTTTATCGCTAATCGATGCTTTGATTGTATAGTTCTCGTGATACTTTGCATCAGGTATTTTTTTTAAAGAATCTATAAATTGATCGATTTTATTTTCAGGAATATCAACTACAAAAGTACGCATAAATAACCTCTTAACAATAAGATATTATATTTTTAAAATTTAAGCAAATTATTTTTTTTAAACAAAAAGGAGATAACAAATTATGGATGATTTAAAGAAAAGCAACA
>CAZSQU010000135.1:0-3629 GCA_964608985.1 uncultured Spirochaetales bacterium | reverse complement strand
TTAAATCTACCAGAAATATTGGGTTCCATTAAACATTTGGTACAAATTCCCCGCGGGAAAAATAAAAAAAAAGGAAAAGCTGGCTTTCAAGGATTAGCTTTGTTTGATTTTTCAAATCGAATGAATAGATCTGTTTCCGATCTCGTATCGGCTAAACATGATTCATTGGTTTTCCTCAATATTTATTAACGCTTTCTTTATTTTTTCTTCACTTGGCAGCTTTGTTTTATAAGTTGCAATAAATATTTTTTCTTCCAGTCCGCCCAGAGCATAAAGTATTTCTTCTCTGCCGGCTTCATTACAGATAATAAGTCCTATCGCCTCTTTCTCATGTGCATACTGCCTGTTTTTCCGGTAATAGTTGACATATTTGTTCATTTGTCCGACATCACGGCTGTCAAGCTTGTTAATTTTTAGATCGACAAGAATAGGACAGGGAATTCCTCGGTGATATAAGACAACATCTATAAAATGAGCAACGCCATCAATTTTAATAGGAACTTGTCTGCCGACAAAACAAAAATCATCCCCCAGCTCTTTTAAAAATGCTTCGATATGAATGATTAACTTGTTTTCCAGATCTTTTTCGTTGTTCTGCATTCCGGTAAACCCAAGGTCATAAGTGCCTTTAAATATTTCAAGTTTATTAACTTCCGGCAGTGTTTTATGAAATACTTCCTGAATTTCTTCCGGAGTAGTATTTTCATAAAGCTGGTTTTTGATCTGAGTCCTCAGCTCTCTGACACTCCAGGAATTTATTATCGCTTTGTCCTGATAAAACAATCTTTGATTTTCTGTATCTATCTTAATTAATTCAAGATAATGGTTCCAGCTTAATTGTCCTGACACTGTCCGGACAATCTCATAGCAGCGGTAGAATTTAACTATTTCATAGAGCCTCTGCCGTTGTATATCTAAATCAATAGATATGTATTCGATTAAATATTGACCATAATTCGCTCTGTCTTTATTTTGTAGCTCTTCCCTAACAATTCTTTCACCCAGCTGCCAGTATGTCTGTACTTTTATATTATCAACAGCTTTATAAGCTTTTGCCTGTCCTTGCGAAAGAATACTTTTAAGTTCATGAAGAAGATTTTTATAACCGGGAACTTCTTGAAAAATCTGATTTTCTGCAAGAACTATTTCTTTGTTCTTTACCATGGGAAAACCTCTCAATGTATATCTGAACTGCCTGAATATAAAGACAATGTGTATGTG
The DNA here is from genome assembly GCA_964608985.1 of uncultured Spirochaetales bacterium. GTDB lineage: Bacteria > Spirochaetota > GWE2-31-10 > GWE2-31-10 > CAYYKD01 > CAYYKD01. The sequence goes on along the minus strand of CAZSQU010000135.1, from coordinate 2,408 downwards.
AGTCAAATTCTTTTTAATGTTTTTGCCATAAATAATGAATAAAAACTTGATGTTATCTTACGAGCCGTTAAATATACACAATTACACTTGTGTTAAATAGCTGTTTTAAACCTGAAACGACGCTTTTCGGGGAATCTGCAAATAACCCCCAACTGGGTTTATGCTCGTCTTCAAATCTGTTTTAAGACATAGTAAAAACATATCATTGCAGCTATAATAATGTAAAATAAAATATTTACACAATATAAAAAACATAGCTACAAAATCATAATAATTTTTTCATTATTTCATCTGCTATCAATTTTTTGAGCTTGGCATCATTGCTGTTATACAAACACATTACTGCTCCAAAAATTTGACTCGGAGAAACACCTTTTGGTAAACTTTTTTTAAACCGGCAATAGTCTGATTGATTTAAATAAACAGTTGTCTGTTTAATTACTTCTTCTAATTCGTTTCTGCTTTTATCACTTTCATTATTAGCAATAATTTCCTCAGCTTTTTTTTCCAGAATAGCATTTTTTGATTTTATAACCATATTCAAATCTCCTGTATTTCTTTAAAAAGATTATTCATCTCATTACATGCTGCCTTAAATTTATCTCCTTCAGCTTCGCAAACAGAAAGCCCTAGAGAAGCCGCCTCTTTATAAGCAACTCTGAAGGTAAGCTCTGTTTTTGCGAGTTTAAAATTATATTTTGCTTCGTATTCACGGAGCAAATCAAAGGAGTCTTTCAAAATGTTTTGATTACGGAGCGGAGGAAGCATATTGAATACGACAATAGACTTTATATCTTTTGTGGTTGCCAGTTCAGAATGAATTTTAAAAGTGTCTTCTGTGCTCCACAAATCAAAAGGAGATGGTGTTACCGGTATAACAAGAACATCTGCAGCATAGATAGCACTTCTAAACGCATCAGTGTCTCCACCTCCGACATCTATAACAATGCTCTTGTGTTCATCAAAACCCTTAACAACTTTGTGGATTGTTCCTGTTGTGACCTGCACCGTCTGAAACTCTTTAGCAGTGTCTGGTCGGAGCGCAGAAAAAACCATACTACTTGCTTGGTGGTCTGCGTCAATTAAAAGGGTTTTCCCTTGTTGTGCGAACATAGCTGCAAGATTGACAGCTATCGTTGTTTTGCCACAACCGCCTTTTTTGTTTGCTACTGTAATTATCATTAAACGCCTCCATAATCATTATTGCAAGACTAATCTATAAAAATATTAAAAAAATGTCAAAAAGATATTGCTGTAACGCATAAATAAATTATTTGAAAATATTATATATACTTAATTAGCATAGATATAAAAATAAAAGAACATATAAAACCAAGAAAAAATACAGATGAGAGATTTTTTGATCAAAAAATTTTTGTGCGTTAAATGAGGATGTTATGAAGCGCTGAAAAGTATTAGACAAAGATAAAAAAGAATGTCAATTGAAGGCAAAGACCGTTCGCAAAAATGACACGACTTCTCTCTTTTTGCTATTTAAATCATCAAATATGAAAAGATCAGAACACCAAAGAGGTAGTTGTCTAAATCCTTTTAATCAAGTAATATCTTCCCTTTTTGTTGATGTTTTTTGAAAACACGCTATGGTATCTAAAGGTAAGAATGTGCTTTGAAAAGGTGCGGCTATGTTAAACAAAAACTTAGTGCTGGACAATGAACCCATTAATCTTCTGAATATGTTACAACCAAAAAATACAAACAAATTCATCAGAGAAGCAATCAAAGAAAAAGCTCGAAGAGAGCTGGATCTGCAAATGATTGAAGGTTATAAAGCTAGATGCGCAGAAAACAACACCGGTATTTCGCAAGAATTTAGCGCAATTGATTTGGAGGGCTGGACTGATGATGATTGTTAGCTGTGTGGAAATTTGGTTTGTTGATTTAGATCCGATTGTTGGGTGTGAACAAGGTGAAAAAGACCTGTTTTAGTAGTTTCAAACAATTGGATGTATATTTAAACACTTATGCGGAGGTTTTTTATGAACAATTTATTAGAATACAAAGGTTTTTATGGCTCTGTAGAGTTTTCCGCAGCAGACAGAGTATTCTTTGGGAAGCTTGAATTTATTAATGATTTGGTAAATTATGAAGCTGAAGTTGTTAAAGATATTGAAAAGGCTTTTCATGAAGCTGTAGAGAATTATTTGGAAACATGCAAAGAAATAGGAAAAAGCTGATAAGTCTGAAAGCACATAACAAAACAATGTAAACAACATTGATTAGCCTTTAACTAGATATATAAAAAACATATATATAAAATATTTTTGACATTATAATAGCTTTTTTATTGATGGGATTTCATCAAGCATTTGGTATAAATTCTGGAAAATCTTATAACACACATTAAATAATACTAAAGAATAGTATTATCCTTGCGTTTTTTAGCCGTG
>CAZSQU010000134.1:0-3657 GCA_964608985.1 uncultured Spirochaetales bacterium | reverse complement strand
ATAATCAGCAAGATACGAGATCCAGTAGAATTTTCGTGCATAATGCGGGTTAAGCATAAAAGGAAAAACTAGAAACCGCTGTATTCGAAAAACTCATTGATAATCTCGATTCTCGAGTTACAAGTCAAAAGTATAATAAATCTCGCTTTTGAATTGAATGAAGATATTATAATGCATGAGGCCTTTTTTTTCGTGTTTTTGAAGAAACCCGAATAGATATTACTAGTAGTGCACTTCTTATCTTGACAGAAGGTTAGATAAGAAATTATACCTTATATTCAATAGCCGTCTTGTATAAAAAGTTCTCGGGGAGTATCTGATAGGACTGGCAAGTATTGTAAGTAAGCGCGCTGCTTGATCTCTCGATAGATATATCGAGCTTTTGTTATAATAAAACCAAGAGGCACTTTCTATCCCATAGATTCCCTTACCCCACTCTACATTGTTAAGATAAAGCTCTAATATTCTGTCTTTTGGAATAAAAATCTCCATTTCAAGCGCAATAACAATCTCAAGATATTTTCTAACATAAAGCTTATCCGGAAAAAGATAAAGTGTCCTTGCAAGTTGTTGTGTAATTGTGCTTCCGCCGTAAGAACCACTACCTACGGTTTTATTCATCTCCATGGCGTGCTTCATCGCTTCTATATCAATTCCATTGTGCTTACGAAAGTTACAGTCTTCAAGTCGAATGAGCATATACTCAATGTACCATGGCAGATCAGCTAACTTAATGTTCTTTTTTTGCTGATTATCAAATCGGGAAATAAATGCTCGATATATCATCAATGAATGAAGAGGCGGGTCATATTTAATAAAATAGAATGAGGTAAATGCAACCCATACTGCAAGTATGAAGTGAAGTTTAATAATGAGTCTGATAAAAAAAGTAAAAACTCTAATGCTGTTAGTTATTATTAGCAATTTAGAAACACCTGTTAAATAATCTGCTATTATATATAATAGAAATTGATAAATGTAAATAGATTTTTTAATAAGCCCTGATAGCTCTCACTCTGAATTGACTCGCTTTATTTGCATCAGATATAACTCCGGTTGTCATATTTAAGCTTTTTGCATTAGCAATATCACTGTTGTTTGATGACCAGTATGAATCCTCGAGAAAATCACCCTTTTCATTTTTATAAAGCACTTTATACATTAATTTCAGCTCATCAATCGATGGCAGAAACCAATCGCTAAACCCGTTTAGTTGAAGATTATAACAATACTTTGCCGCAGATGGAGTAACATCAGCTAAAGTGTTCACAATAATCGTTGTGTTGAATTCCCCTTTGCCTGTTTGTTCTAAAGTGCCGCCAATATTATTTAATGGCCCCCATGCTATTTTTGCCTGGTCTGTCGGCGCTGCAACGAGATATCTCCATCCATCTGAATAATCACCCTTGTCATAAAATACATAACCGCCGGTATCCTTGACTTGTTGTAGTTCTTCTATATCAATCAGGATATCGCAACTGTTAAGAAATAAACCCGTAATAATTAAAATGAATAATAATTTTATATTGATAATAGCGCGCATATTAACACCTCTGATTAGATCAGTATATAACTTAATAAAAATTATTGCAATAAATTCAATTTGTATTTATTGAAATTTATATTATAAATTATTAATAGTTTCTATAAAAAGAGTACCAAAAAAGGAAAATCATGAAAAAGTGCATAGTTATTCTTACTGTATTAGTAATTATTTTTTCTGCTTTTACGAGTATATTGGGTGTTTTAAGTTTAAACAAAATGGACACCGAATTCTTTACAACCATCCGGGGAGAACAAGTAGAAATTGTAACAAGCGGGATCTATAAATATAATGTTAAAACTCTTGTTGTCGGCGGTATTCCATTCGATATTATCAGATTGATTAGTTTACCGGTTTTAATTATTGCGCTTATTCTATTTATAATGAATTCTTTTAAATCCACACTGTTTCTTATCGGAATGATTTCTAATCTACTGTATCAATATATATTATGGTCATTTAACTGGGCTTATAATTCACTATATCTTGTCTTCGTTGTAACATTTTCATTGTGTATTATAATTATAATTTTAATATTTATCAGAATGAATGTTGATGATTATAAAAAATTAATCAATGACAGATTCCCTGTTAAATCCATATCAATATTCACTATTTGTGCCGGTATCATGATTTTATTAAAGTGTATCGGAGAAATTGCTCCGACAATATCCTCAGGATCGCTCCCTTTTGGAATGGCCGGTTATAATACTTTGATCGATCAAGGGCTCGATATAGGTATAATATTTCCTTTTGCTGTCATTTCGGGTGTTTTGTTATATAGAAAAAATATTTACGGATATATTTTATCTATAGTTAATCTTGTAATATTTTTTAATCTTGGTTTGTCTGTTATAGCAGGCGCAGTTTTGACAGGAGTTATAACCGGCAAACCGGCTTTTATAGGCATATCTGTGTTTTCTGTTTTTCTGATTGTTGATCTTTATTTGTTAATCGCTGCGTTATATAATATGAAAAGCAAAAGATAAATATAATAAAATAAAAACATCATAAAAACACTTTAAAAACAGCAAAAAATCACGGTAGTCCATTTGTCACTATTTACCATACCGGTTTAAATTAATTTTAACTAAACCGGTATTAAGCCTGTATATATAAAAAGGGGAGGGCAGATGAACTTAAGTTTTTTAAGAAATGTCTTAATTGTGGTTATGCTCGGTGTGTTTTTGATCTCTTGTTCTCCGGTAAATGAATTTATAAAAATATACAACTGCTGCTCTTTCTGGCACATATGACACATTAACTTATGTAACAACAGTTGATTCAATTAATATTTCATTTTCTTCGGTACCAGTACTTATCCCTACAAGCACTTACAGACTCAAGGTTGATGGTAATATTATGACATGGTATTAGGGGCCTCAACAACACCTGAGTATCGGTTAACATTACCTCAATAACCATTAAACTCCGGCTGTTCTCGACTCAATTCATTTCACCCATAAACAATACTTCTGTTTTTTAGCGGAAGGATTGTAATTTAATTATTGCAACTGCTCTTTCTCTATCATAGTTCTATCACAAAATCCGATTGACTAAACGCAAATATATTGATATTATTTTACCATGAGTTACTACATCAAACCGACAAGCGATATATTTATAAAGTATCTTTTCGGCAAGGAAGAGAACAAACCGATCCTGCTTGAGTTTGTAAATCGTGTTTTAGCCAAGTCTGATTTTGACACGATTGTATCAGTTGAGATAAAGAACCCGTTCAATATCAAAGAGTTTGTTAACGACAAAGAGACGGTTCTCGATGTAAAAGCAACCGATGAGCATGGTAGAATATACGATATTGAGATACAAACTATTGGTAATGAATTATATATTTTGCGTAGCTTGTATTACTGGTCGGTGTTGTATTCTTCACAGCTCTTTGAAAACCAGCTTTATCATAAGTTAAAACCAACTATCTGCATAAATATACTTGATTTCAATGTATTTAACGATATTCCTGACTATTTCAGCTGTTTTTTGCTCAAAGAGCGCAAGATTAATAAGATTTTAACAGATCATCTAATGATAACATATATAGAACTGCCCAAACTAACCGGCATCGACCCTGATGACAAGTTAAAATCGATACTGTA
>CAZSQU010000133.1:0-3675 GCA_964608985.1 uncultured Spirochaetales bacterium | reverse complement strand
CTGTGCAATACTTCTCGCAGCATTCAGATCAATATTGCTGTCAAGCGATACAAAACTCCCGCCTTCCGCCACTTCCTCTTTTCCGGTTAAGCTGTTTTGTGTACAGCCGACAACCGTCAAGATGAAAAGAAAAACAAAAATCAATTTAGCAATTCTTTTCATAAACACCTCCAAAACTTTTTAATTATATTCATTATTAAATAAACTAAGCTGTCTCACGATGAAACAGCTTGTTTTTATTAAAAATTACCACACTTCATCACCGGAAGCATCGAGGACAATGAAGTTTCGCTCGGATGGATTGTTATCTTCATTTATCCAATCTCCCAAAACAAGTATTTTACCTGATTTAGCTCCTTCAGGAATTTTACATTGTATTCTATTTTTTTCTATACTCACTATTTCTAATGCAGGTGTACCGATAGGTCTTTCGTATCTAATCTCATCTCTAATATAATACTCAACAATTGCATTAAATAAAACAAAAGAACGGCTCCCTTTTTCTTCATCATTAGTCAAATCTTTCATAATGTCATAAAGCTTTTGGTAGTCCTCAACTTCACGAAAATCATCACCTGTTACTGTTATTATATCTCCAACTCTACCGGTTGTTGGTGTAAAAACGATATTCTTAGGTCCAAAATTTGGCTGTACTCCTTGAGGACAGGAGTTTAAAACAATTAATAAAAATATTGATAAAATTGCAAATAAAACAATTGATATTGATTTTTTCATAAATAACCTCCCATTATCTCCAAATCAAAACAAAATCAGTACAATTATAACCGTGGACAGGTATATCCTTGGTAAATGCTGAATCTCCGTTATTCTTGCCAAACTCTGACGATACATATTTCCAACCTGTGTCTATAGAGTAAATAACATTATAATAAATATCTAAAGAATTAACCTTTATAATTACTTTATATATCGGAGCAGAATGTCCTCCGCCGTTAGTCTCAAAATAAGTAAAATCGAGTTATCTAATTAAGAAACAGCTCGTTATATATAATAATTACCAGACCTCATCGCCTGATCTATAGAGAGCTATTTAACAATTACTTTTTCTTTAGTAGTGTAAAATGCAAAACTAGCTTCATATGGACTATTTAGTAAACCTAAACCATCTTCATTTAAAACATGTATTGTCCCAGTACGCATAAAATCAGGAACAGTAAATGAGATTGAGTAAGGTGTTATCGAATTTAGATCATAATATTCAATAGGTACCGGAACCTTCTCAAAGTTTCTCGGAAAATTATGTGAAATATCTTCATACGAGTCATAATTATTGTAATAATTTTCTGATGAAGAAACCCAAATCATATCATATAAATTATCAAATTTATACGCCATATTATCATCCGTAAATGTTTCAAGATTAAAAAATGGTTTTGTTGAGGTAATGGTAATCTTATCACCAACACCAACGGACAAATGTGAAACTGTTAAAAAGGTTGGGTAGCTAACTTTTAAAACCCTATTATTCTTAAGTTTTATTTCTTGACAATAATCATCCACATGTACTCTTATCTCACCTGTAGCAATATTCTGATTTTTTAAATGAAAATATACATAAGCCATATTACCAACCTCTTCTTTCTTATAATAATGTAGTGATCTTGAGAAACTATTAAAACCAACAAATATTCCAGATCCAGGAGAAAAACCAGGAGAACAATAAGAAATATGTGTAACACTATCAAAGTCATTATTCCCATCTACACTCCTATCATAATAAATAACGATATCTTCACTTAAATCGATACTTGAATTTAAAATATAAATCTCAGGTCTAACATCAGCCCAGTTAACACAAGAGACAACAGTTAATAATCCTAAAAACGCTAAAATAAGCCTTAATAATCTAAACATAGTTTTACCCTCACTTAATATTTACAATATATGCATCGTAGACATCATAGTTCTTTACAGCATTATATGCCCATCCGTACTTTCCGGAATTTCCATAGTTAATTAAAAACCCGGTAGATTGTGCATAGGCGCTGGTTGAGTTATAATAATCTATCTGAACTCCTTCAACAACTGCATAATGGTCGGCTATACCTTTAGTAACACTTGTACCGGTTTTAGAACACACAAGAATAATTACCGGCTTGTTGTTTGCAACTTCATTATATAACAGATTTTGATCATAAGAACTATAGCCTGCTTTCCATGTACAGGAGCTTGATGTATATCCTCTATCTACGGCAAATTGATACCCTTTCATCATATCCAATGGCCAAGTTAAAGTTGAATGATCATCAAAAGCATAAGGTTCCGATTTTATATCATCATAAATTTCTACCATTGTTGAGTAAATTCGGTTACTGATTTGCTCCTCCGAGTAGTACCCGCATGAGTTTAATAAATTATATATTTTATAAACATCTTCTGTAGTTAAAGAATTATAGATTCCATAAAAATATCCATCTGAATAAAGAACTTTCTTGTACAATCCAAGAATATAGTTTGCTGAATCAACCTGTAATTTGCTTAATATCAAATCTTCAAATATTGAAGGTTCTATCCTATAAATAAAATAAATTATATCGTCTAAAGTTATTTCATATTTTTCACATTCCTCTTGATCATACAAGTTCAGTCTATTACCATTAATCATAAAAAGATCTTTATTTCGATGCTGATGCCAAAATCCTAACAATATTGCCCATGCAGATGCACCGCAACCTATTGCTCTATCATTATAAACAGGCTGATGCCATTGAGGGGTAGCATATCCATTAGACAGCTTATATCTTGTATTTAATTGCGTCTTTTTATTTTTCAGTAGTTTCTCAGCGCTTCTTGATATTTCTAATGAACTATAATATGCTGATATCGTATCCGGATCATAAGTTATTATACATCCGTTTTCAGTAATATAATCACCGGCAGTTTCTCTATATTCATAAATAATTGCGTTTATATCTTGATCAATGTTTGTTACTAAATCGTTAACTATTCCTAAAGAAGCAATTATTTCTCTTTTGCCATCATTACGATTTATCCCTTTAGACTCTGCATAACTTTCTATCATATTTATTCTAACTACTCTAAAATCTCCGCATCGTGTTATTGCTTCACTATATTCTTCAAATACAGTTATACCTTCAAGTCTAATCTCAGGAACAACAATATCTGTTTTATCAATGTTAACAAGAATAAATCCTGCATCATTTCCATCAGTTTCTACTTTAAACTCATAATATGACGGGTTTTCCTGCTCAGGCAAATAAATCGGATAATGATCAGTAATAACGCTTTGTTCATTCCAGTTGCAACTTCCATCTGACACTAACTCATCGAGTTTCATCTGTGCAATACTTCTCGCAGCATTCAGATCAATATTGCTGTCAAGTGATACAAAAGTCCCGCCTCCTGCAACTTCCTCTTTTCCGGTTAAGCTGTTTTGTGTACAGCCGAAAACCGTCAAGATGAAAAGAAAAACAAAAATCAATTTAGCAATTCTTTTCATAAACACCTCCAAAACTTTTTAATTATATTCATTATTAAATAAACTAAGCTGTCTCACGATGAAACAGCTTGTTTTTATTAAAAATTACCACACTTCATCACCGGAAGCATCAAGGACGATGAAGTTCCGCTCGGATGGATTGTTTTGATAATTTACAAAGACTCCATGTACTAATAACTTACCTGATTTTGCAC
>CAZSQU010000132.1:0-3718 GCA_964608985.1 uncultured Spirochaetales bacterium | reverse complement strand
CTGAAAAGTTTATCGCGAGGTATAAAGATGTGAAGAAAAAGTTGGGGAGTGGGGGGGGGTAGCTAATTACATGGTCAATTGGACAGAACATATTGAGTTTAGAATTTTTCAAAAATTTTATTGAAAACTAAGAAGTCGTAAAATGATTTTTTTCCGCTAATTCTGATATCACTAGTATAATTTGTGTATTTCTTTGATTTTCTATTCCAATGGGCACAAGCAGGATGACAAGAGTGCCCAATAATAATATTGTCAAATTTTAAAGAACTAATATATTGCCAAGCATTAGAACTTACAACAAATATAAAATTAGGGTTAATGGATTGAACCACATGACAAAAAACTTCCCTTGCGATTGAAATATCTTCTTTTTTAGGGTTAATTTTCTCGCCAGTATATTCAGCAGGACGCTGAAAAAAATTCATATAAGCCAAATTATTAAATGGTTCAATTTTTTTTTCTTTAAAATATTCAATTTGCCAGATCACATCTGAAACATTTTTGAATATTGTATATGCTCGTAAATTCCTACAATTTTTCATAAAAGCATATAAATTCGCTCTCGTATTTGTACATTGAATAATATCTTTTCCTATACTGTCCCCCATTTTTAGAATTATGTCATCTTTATTTATTGAATACCAACTATCAATGATATTGGAATACTCATTTTTCAATTCTATATTATTACTGTTATGAAGATAATGACTTTCTCCAATAATAAGTAATCTATTTAACTCTGTGTAATTTTCACCAATAAATGGAATCATTTGAGGATGATTAATGTAGTGACCATGGTTCTTTAGTTTTCTTTCAATTTCATGCATAATGACCTCATTAATATTTATAAATAATCGCAATTTTATCTTGAGATAAAATCTATAATAAAATCACCCCAATATCTCATAAAAATTATCAGGTGTTATAACCTTAATCTCCGACTCCGGATAGTACTCTTTAAATAACGCCGGAGGTTTATACTTTTTTGTTGTATTCCACTTAAACTCGTAGCCGTAGAGTTTGCCGCCCCGTTCCTCGACAAAATCAACCTCTTTTTGATCAAGAGTCCGCCAGAAAAAATAGTTAGCATAATTTCTATTGTATTGGTTTACCTTTAGTCTTTCACTGATAACGAAGTTTTTCCAGAGTGCGCCGGTGTCGGTGCGGAGATTTAAGGGGTTGTAATTTTTAATAATTGCGTTTCGGATGCCGTTATCATAGAAGTATATTTTTTTTCCTTTTTTAATCTCATTCCGGGCATTTCTTGAAAGCGATGAGAGTTTAAAGATAACAAACGACTTTTCCAGAAGATCAATGTATTTTTCAACAGTTTCCTTGTCTGATCCGATAAGTGAGCCGATTTCATTGTAGCTTACTTCATTGCCGAGCTGCAATGCAAGCGCTTGCAGGAGCCGTTCAAAAACGGTGTGTTTCTTTATGTTTTCTAACATAAAGAGGTCTTTGTAGAGATAACTTTCCGTCAATAGCGTCAGAATATCGATCTCTTCGGTTGGTTTGGTTACAATTTCCGGGTAGTAACCGTAAACCATTCTGTGTGGAATCAGCCGTTTTTCCTCGATAAATGATGTGTGTTCTGTCATCTCAGTAAACGATATCGGGTATAGATAGTATTGGTACTTGCGGCCTGTCAGCGGTTCATTTAACTCATTAGACAGATCAAGCGATGATGAACCTGTAACAATGATCTGTCTTTCAGGGAAATTATCAACAGCGATCTTCAGAGCAAGTCCGATGTTTTTAATCCGCTGTGCCTCATCTATAACAATTATTTTATTATTACCAAAAATAAGCTGCAACCCTGTACTTGTGGCGTTTTCAAACATAGCCCTCACATCAGAGTCGTCACCGTTTAAATACATAACCTTTTCATCGTGATTCGTTAACAGCTGTTTAATCAGCGTTGATTTACCGACCTGCCTTGCCCCAAGAAGAAGTATTGCCTTACCGGTGAAGAAGTTTTCGTTAATAATCTTTGTTAAATCTCTATTTATCATAGAATTATTATATCATAAAATAAAGATTTGGCAAGTCAAATCGAAAATATGTAGATAATTATTCGAGTATAACCGAAGAATTAGGCGTAATTTATAGACTATGTTTATACGCCATACAGGTGATCTGGCAATGTCCGACAGTATGAGATGTTTTTTGTTTTGCAAAAAAGCGAGCGAAGCGAAGGAGCAAAACAAAAAATATCTCATACTGGGCGGAATAAGGCGACAGCCGAATGCAGTCATACTGGCTGTTATGTCCTGAGTTCCCCCGCCGTCTTCCTCTTTTCTATAAACTTATTTTTATTTTATTTTCACTATATTGATGAATAAGTATACCAATCAATGTTTGATATGCTACTCCTACTTCTTGTGACTTTGCTTTTAATCTCATTAAATCTTTTTCCGAAACTCTAATGCTTATATGTTTTGATTTATTAAAAGTATTTTCTGCCGCTTCTCTTGCTTTAAGAATTTCCTCATTTTTATCCTTTACAGATATTAATTCATTATTATTATATTTGTTTAGTATTTCCAGTTCTTCTTGATCAAGAATTAAATTATTCATATTCAATCTCCAATATTTTTATACTTTTTTGTTGCTTTTCTACTTGGAATTATTGTTTTTAAAAAAATATCATTTTCATTTTCAATAAATGGAACTAAATATATATAATCATTATATAAAATTTCATATATCTTTTGATTTGGATAATCTTCTTGATTATAATGATCATAAATATCAATGATTTTGTCATTTAATATTACAGTAATAATTTCTTCAAAACTGATATTTCGAGTTTGTTTTAATAATTCGTTTTTTTCAGTATTCCAGTTAAAAATCTTCATACCTTAAAGTGTAACACTAAGTATGTACAATGTCAATAAAAATTAGTCTTTTTCTCCTCGGCGGGGGAATTGGACATAACTCCAATATATCAGTGAAGTATTTCTCCGTTGTTACACCATACAGGATTCGCCTTCGGATCTCATTACCTATTTTCTTGTCATTAAAAATCGTTGCTTCATGGAAGGCCTCCAGGTATTCAGCCCTCTTTGCATTTATGCCGCGGGAGATGATTTGCTCGACTTCATTTTCAGAGAGATTGTTTTTGCAATTCATTATAATGGATTTTAATTGTTCTCTGTAGATTATTGCACCTTGTGTTGATTTCAGATCGATACCGGCTAATGTATAAGGAATGTACTTTTTCTTCAGAAGTTCAAGCCATGACTCGGGTTCACTTATGTAGTATTTGATCGCCTTGTTTAGAAAATGTTTATCGATTTTACTAAAAGGTTTATATATCTCATCAAAGTTATTTTTAATCGACAACTCATGACTTGCCTGGTATCCTCCAATGAGCTTTCTTTTACATTCATAGAATAACTCCAGTAGGTAATAATATGTTCCGGGTTCGTAATTATACCCTTCATAATGAGTTGAGAACTCATCATAACTAACCTGTTTGTAAATAAAATTGTATTGCATATCTGTCTCCTAATGTAATTTGAAGGTCTAATAATTATTGTTACGATCATTTTAATATATCGTTGTGACAGAATTAGACGCACAGTAAGAATTTTTTTCTAAAATTTTAATGTTAATGTTGAGTATTTGAAAAATATACACAGCAGTCATCTCACAACTCTTCCCCGCAGAACTCTTTTCTGTCACAACTTTTACAATGTTGCCCCATCCACAG
>CAZSQU010000131.1:0-3853 GCA_964608985.1 uncultured Spirochaetales bacterium | reverse complement strand
AAAAAAGATAGTGGAAATGTCAAAAATTTTGTGACTTCTATGTTGACATATTACGCATTCCGGCAGTTATTATTATAGAAATAGAAAATATTATAATAAAATAAGATATTACAAATATTTTTGTTAACTTTTTAAGTTTGTTTCGAATAATTAACCAAAATATTATAAATAGAAAAGGTAAAATAAAAAATATAATTAATATTTTAAAAATATAATTATGTATAAAAATGATTGTTAATAAAACGGATAGAGTTGAAATTATAGGCAACAGAATTATATATAAAACCCAGAAGATAACCTTAATTAAAATGTTCATTTCAAACTAAATCCCCTCCCCGTCTTAAAACCGAAGCGCATGGACTTGCACAAACTCATCACTTTTATTGAATCGCCCAAATCAAATTATACAGTCTTAATCATCATAATACCATTGATCTTCACCCATGTATTGATAGCTTCCCCAATCCACATTAAAATATAAAGTAAAATTTCCTCTTATATTCTCATCAGGCTGAAAGGATGTATAATTAAAAATATCAGATTCAAAATTAGGGGCAACATCATAAGGCCTGTATTTAGCGTCCATATTAAAAGGAAAAGACTCCAAATATTCAGGAATCAACATCTCCAATTTTTCAGGATAATGCTTATTTTGTAAGAAATAAACATCTAATGCATTAATTATGACTCGAACCTCATCAAATGAAATTGATATTTCTATATAGTCCGGATTATTTATAATAATATTAGTCCATTCAAATTTATTTTGTCTTGAATCATAGCGAAATTTTTTTGAAGTCAACTTATGATCGAATTCGATTATATAACATCCGTACTTGGGTATGATGTTTTTTTTCTCATACAAAAAGCTCATATTTTCTCTAGAAACACCCAATCTATTTTTAAACTCAACATTTGGAATATTTGATAGATATTCCGGAACTAATTGTTCTAATACATCAGGATACTCATTATGATTTTTATGATATTCTTCTATAGCATGTGCTATTAAATTACCGTTTATTTCGCTTTTTTTAAAATCTATATTAACATCTAGGCAACACGAAAATAGTAAAATTACTATAACAGCTAAATAAATGTTTCTCATATTATTCCTTTTATTTATGACAAAAAATTCATACAGATATATGCCGTATTGATCAAACCAAATGACTGTTTAATTTTTTTTAATTATAAATTATAGCAAATCTTCTTTACGTTCGCAACTGTTTTTTTACAAAAAATCGTTTTGTATTATGCAATTTTTGAATCCAGCTATGATGAAAAATATGACAAAGAATACGGCATTTACCGTCTAGACAGAATGAAAAAAACAGTAGAAAAGTTTAAAGATTGCGGTGATTGGAGCTATGGAATCGCCAGAATACAATGCAGTAACAAGGATTGCAAGCATGAAATATTTCTCCCTTTTTTCCTGCAAGCAATGGTATCTATGCCCCAGCTGTCATCAGAAAAGAGTATTATTATTAGCAGATCACTGATCCTAAGAAGTTATGCTCAAATTACCACATCGTCAATTCGTATTTACAATTCCTAAGCTACTTCGACCGTACTTCAAGAATAACAGAAAATCATTTGCATCTGTTTCCAAGTTCATTCATAAACTAATTATCTATTATTATACAGAAGCATCAGGTTAAGATGTAACAACCGGAACAATAATTGCACTTCAGACTTATGGTGATATCCTATGTTTTAATCCTCATTGGCACTGTTTGATCCTTGAGGGTGGCATAGATAAAGCCAATGATTTTTATCATATCTGAATCAAGGATATTGCCAAACTCACAGAAGCATTTAGCCGTGCTGTCATTAAGCTGTTTGTTAAAAAAGAGCTTCTCAACAAACAATTTGCACGGCAATTACTCACTTGGGCAAACTCCGGTTTTTCGGTGGATAATTCTGTACTTTTATTTCCGTTTGACGATAAGGCAAGAGAAAAACCGTGTCAGTATATCGCCCGTCATCCTGTAAGCCTGCAAAAAATCAGTTATGATCCCATCAAGAAAAAGTGCTTTATCAAAACAAGATTTACGAAGTTGATCCACTGATTTGTCCATATTGTGGTAGTGAAATGAAAGTTATTGCCATTGGGATAGGTCTGTCTTTTTGATTTTGTAGAGAGTGTTTTGTATTACTTTCCAAGTTTTATATTACTTCAAGGTTCTTTTTAGTGTATATATATTTGCTTGTATTTCGATTTTTTTTCAGAAACTCATTGACGGAAATTATAATTTTTCCTATCATTTGAAATAATATTGGAGAAGAAATGATAAAAAAAAAGTTACTTATAATTGTTATTATCATTATAAGTTATTCTAATATAGATTCCCTAATACTTGATCATGAATACTTAATTAATAGCAGCTGGATTTTTCAAAAAGAAACGACAATTTACCCTTGTTTGTTAAAATTTAATTCAGATGGTTCTTATACTATATCCTTTGGAGGAGATGGTGTTACTGGGAAATATTCAATTGAAAACAATTTAATAATTTTAAGAGATGATCAGTTTCAATCATATTATGATGGTCCTCCTGAGTTTGAATATGAAGACTATAGTATAAAGTATGAATTAGAAATTTCCGAAGATTCGACTAAATATCGTTATAAACTCTCTTTAATAACGGATTTATCTACAAAATTTGATGATTTCACAAAATCAATCTATGTTGAATCATTTTATAGTGTAAATAATATTAATTATACTGATATGAGTTTAAATTGTAAATAACTAGTACTAATATCAATTATTTGCAAAATAACTTATAGTTATCTGTAATAGACCGTTGATTTCAGAAATTACTGCATTACTTCCAATCATCATCTCGTTATATTCCTGCGTTGCTTTGAAAAGTAACTCAGGTTAAGCTTGTGTTGTTTGCAGTATTCACTCTGCTTTAAGCCTGAGTTTGTAAATGATACTATGTGATTGTTCCGGTAATCTGTTGATTTCTTTATTGACACATAAAGGAACCTGATACACCTCTTCTTTAATATTTCCACTCCTTTTCCCTCGTTTCATCGTCAGGAGTACGATGAAAGTACTTGCCGGGGGAGGGAGTAGTGTTATTTAAAGAGTTCTGAATGAGTGCCGGTTCTTTCAAATATGATACTATCATTTTGAATCATATATATTATTATCCAATCAGGCTCAACATGACAGTCTCTTCTTCCTATATGGTTTCCAATTAGTTTATGATCTTTGTGTTTTGGTTCAAGCGGCATTTGATTGATAAGCAATTCAACTATTTTTTTAAACTCAGTAAAATCCTTAGAGCCAGACTTCTTAATCTTGTTTATGTCTTTTTGAAACTTATTAGTATATATTGGCGTCAGCATTAGATTCCCAACTGGTTAAACATATCTTCAGCACTACTGCAGACATTTAGATTCTTCTTGTTATCCGTATCGTTAAATGTGTCAATAGTTTGCTGATTCGGTATTTTATCATCAGCAGTGTATTTTAAGAAAAGTATATAGTCTAATAACGATCCCGCCTTATTATCAGGGATCTCATTGATTTCATGGATTATCTTTTTTTTCATTTCTGTAGTCATTTTCTATAGTCCTCCATATATGCTTATGCTGACTTATTCAGATATTGCATAAAATCTGTAATTAGAGTCATTTGGTTTTGCGAACAGTTTCGCAACTCTAATGCTATTTGCTTAACTTGTATTATATATTATTTTGATAATACATTCAATAAAATACACTATAATTTGTGAATATTTGTGAGTATAAAACATATATTTCTTAATTGAAGTAATGAAAGAGGTTTCCCGTTTTCTTGATAGTATTCGTGTTGATACAGCTCTTGAGATGCGTG
>CAZSQU010000130.1:0-4109 GCA_964608985.1 uncultured Spirochaetales bacterium | reverse complement strand
TATAGTTTACAACATTATAACCCAGAACTTAGGCGGTCACATAACTTGTGAAAGTGAAGAAAATTCCGGAGTAAATTTTATTATTACTTTACCTGTTTGATTACCTTTGATAACTCTGACGAAAGCGTATAAAGGTCAAACGGCTTTTCTAATCTTACTGCAACACCAAGTCTTGACAGCGTGTCATGTCTTTCATCATCAAAATAACCTGATGAAGCTATCACCGGCAGATCAGGATTAATAGTTCTCATCTCTCTGATCAAACTAATCCCGCTTTTTTTGGGAATATCAATATCAACAATTACAGATTTGAGTTCTTTATGAATATCCTTAAATTTTTCTATGCCTTGAATACCATCATAAGCAACAACCACCTCGTAACCGCATCGTTTCAACATCTGACTGATAGTGTATGCCATTATTTCAATGTCCTCAACAACAAGTATTTTACCCGACCCCTTAACAATAACCCTGTTGTTTTCATCCTTATAGGTTTCACCGTTCATCGCCATAACCGGTATATAGATAGAAAATGTTGTTTCTACTCCAACCTCCGAATAAACATCGATGAACCCGTTATGCGCTCTTAGAATCGAATTAACCATCGATAATCCGAGACCTGTCCCCTTACCCTTGGGCTTAGTTGTAAAAAACGGATCAAATATCTTTGTAAGATTCTTTTTGGATATACCGACACCGTTATCGCATATCTGAATCATATAATAATTTCGAATATGCGCTTCAGGATGATTAATTATAAACCCCTCATCCGCTGTTATCTCCCTAACGGAAACAGCAAGCTTCCCTCCGTGCTCCTCACCTTCATTACGCATTATTGTCATAGCGTGGCAACCATTAATACAGAGATTTAGGATCACCTGCTCAATCTGCGTAGGATCAGCGCTTATAATTAAATTTTCATGCGGATCATTATACTCAACAGCAACAGATTTATCAAAGGTCGTTGCACAAAATTTAGTTATCCTTCTTATCAAATCACCAAGGTTAACTGATACAAATTTTGTATCGGAAGGGGTTGTAAGGGCTTTTAACTGAGTAATCATACCTTTTGTATGATTTGAAGCTTGTTCCATCATTTCTAAAAACTCAGATATAACAGTATCGGGTTTTATCGTAAGCTGATGCCTGATTAAAGATATCATACCGATAATCCCACCAAGCGCATTATTAAAATCATGTGCAAGTCCGCCTGCAAGGGATCCGACCATATCCATCTTCTGAATTTCCTTCAGTTGTCTGTCCTTCAATTCATCTTCTGTAACATCATCTATTCTGATAACAAAACCATATTCCGGATCAGAATTAACTGGTACAACAGAAATATCATAATATCTGATACTATCACCTTCGATTTTTTCCCGTCGGAGGTCAAATAAACAATTATTATCTTTACGGTTGATATACTCCCAGATCTTTGATGTAACACTCTCAAAAACAGGAAATAAATCACCAAAGTATTTGCCTTCAAAAGAGTCTTTTCCTGATAATTTTTTAGCTGTATTATTGCAGTGGGTAATAATAAGATTATTATCAGTTGTGATAATTGATGAATTTAACGATTCAATTATACTTTTTAAAAAATTTTTTAAATCTGTTATCTCATCTATCATTTTAAGATTAGATAGAAGCTCATCATAAGTTCTTAATGACGAGTAAACTGTTGTGAACAACTTTTCTGATGTCAGTTCTGTTTTATTCTTGTAATCGTTTATATCGTATTCTGTAATAACAGTCTCTTCCGGTGCCGACCCCGGGTACCCTGTACGCAGTATTATTCTAACCAATTTGTTATTGAGGTCTTCACGAATATATTTTACAAGTAGTAACCCCGAGTTTTCCTCTTCCATTACCACATCAAGTAAAATCAGCGCAATATCATTGTGGCTCTTCAAATATTCTATTGCTTCCTTTGCGGAATAAACACTTATAAGACGAACCCTCTTATTTCCTATCAGTCTGTTATTGAGAACAAGCGATGTAACCGAATGGATCTCCTTCTCATCATCTACTACAAGAATATTGCAGAACACCTCATCCTCAGATGATTTGTTAGAGCCGGATTTTTCATCTGCAAATTCTATAATATCATCAATTTTATCTGACATAAACAGCTCCTATCAAGAGTCCCCGTAAATACTCATTAAATCACTCGGATTAAGAGTCAGCATCTCAATTATCTTAGGATCAAACTGCTTACCGCTCTCGCATTTTATATAATCAAGCACCTCTTTAAATGTCATCCCTTTACGATATACGCGATCGCTGTAAAGTGCATCAAAAACATCTGCTATTGCTGTAATTCTACCGTAAATCGGAATCTCCTCACCTTTTAAGCCTGAAGGGTACCCGTTGCCATCCCACCTTTCATGATGACTTATAGCAATTGTTGCGGCAATATTAAATAAGTTTTTATTACCTGACTTAAGTATCTCATAACCAAGTTGCGAATGCTTTTTCATAATATCAAATTCTTCCTTATCAAGCTTCTCCGGCTTATTAAGAATTGAGTCCGGTACTCCTATCTTTCCGATATCATGCATTGCGGAAGCAAGCTTAATAAGCTCCGCTTCTTCCTCCGGCATACCGAGTTTCAAAGCAATAAGTTTAGAAAAATCAGACACTCTCCTTATGTGATTACCTGTCTCTTTTGACCTTGTTTCAATAACCGAGGTCATCTTGTAAATCAACTCCCGTTGTGTATCCTCAAGATTCTCATTCAAGTACAGATTATCAAAGGCAACTGATACATTAGAAAAAAACACATCAAATAGTGAATGTATCCATTCCGGTGGATTATTCAGACCGCCGATATAGAAAAGATTCTCATGTCCTGTTTTACTCTTTAGATAGGCAATGTAGTAGTCATTCGAAAAAATATTTGATTTGTTTTTTCTGGCAGCACCAAGTTTGACTAACATCTTATCATCCATAATATCCTGACTACCGGTTGACAGTATAAGAGTAAATTTATCACCCACACCTGCTATACAAGCCGCAAAAATCGATCCCATTCCGCCACTAATCGATATTTTTACAATATCTATTATCTGGTCAAGAACCTGTTTAACAAACCCCTTTTTGGTTTGCAAATCAAATATTGAGGTTGATGCCTCAATTATCTTATTTAGCCCGACTCTATTCATCTCAATTGTATTAAGATCGCTATATGACCGCAATGAAGTAATTATTGAAGTTACAAGTTTCTGACTCGTCAGATCAGTCTTGGCCCAATAATCATTAATGTCATAATCGATAATCACCCGCTCCTCCGGAGCCTGACCGGGTTGTCCTGTTCTAAGTATTATTCTAACCTTACATAACCCCAAATTGTCTCTTATCTTAGGAATCAACTTTAATCCTGCATCCTCATCTTCCATAACTACATCAAGAAGGATTACAGAAAAATCAGAATTCTTTTGAAGACACTCATATGCTTCTTTGGCACTATAAGCATCCACAATATCAAGTTTCCTGTTATTAAAGCTAAAATCCTTTAAAACCATTCGCGTTACCGCATGAATCTGCTCTTCGTCGTCCACTACAAGGATTTTCCATGAATTATCATTTCTTTCTTGATACACTTCATTAGATTCTTCGCAGAATTGCAACAGATCACTCATATTTTGGCTCCCGATAATACATCGGATCATTATATAAAAAAAAACAAATAATTAAAATCTTTTTTTTTGTTTTTAGGATTTTTAGAATGCAGATTTAGAATCTCACACCTGTAGAAATCGGATGCGAATTTATTTTTTGGCAAATACGCAAAAGAGTCAGATAGGGATTTGTATTAATAATTCAGTTGGAGAATCAACGGGGACAGGCTATGCCTGTCAAATCATGTGTGAAATAATCATCTCAGCAAGCATAGGTTGTCCCCGCTTGTACTTCCACATAAAAATATTTTAATTCCCCCCGCCATTTTTGCAAATACTTTTTAATAAAAATCGTTTTTATTAAGCAGAAAATAAATAAATAAGGAAACGCAATGAGAAATAACAGAGAAAAAAAATTAAACGGTACATATTTTGTTAAATCAAATATAATTTCTGAAATAGCAAATCAAATTTGCTCTCAAGAAACAC
>CAZSQU010000129.1:0-4216 GCA_964608985.1 uncultured Spirochaetales bacterium | reverse complement strand
TAAAGGGAATTAGCGTATTTACTGCAATTGCAATCATGACTGATATCGCAGATATTAACAGATTTGAAAGCGCAAAGAAATTATGTGCTTACTTGGGTCTTTGCCCTACAATAGATTCATCTAATAAATCTACAAAAATGGGAGGAATTAACAGGCAATCTCGAAAATTAACCAGAACCATACTTTGTCAATCTGTAATACATTTTTATAATGCCAGTTCATATTATAGAGAATATTCCAAAAACCTAAAATCAAGAAAGAGCGCCGGTAAAGTTCGTATTGCCGTAATAAGAAAAATAGTCACTAATATATTTAGGATGTTAAAAGACAGCAAATATTTTTTAGAAATGGATAAGAAGAATCATGACAATAAAAATATTCAATATTTGAAATTTCTTAAAAATATTGCTTGACTTTTATCATAGACGCATTATGCACGAAAATTCTACTGGATCTCGTATCTTGCTGATTATCCACGAGTTACTCGATTTTCGATTCTCACATAGTGTTACTATGCTGCGAGTCTCAAATCTTCATAACTCTAAGCTAATCAACAATCTACTTCGCTTCGCTACGATTATCGTGCATAACGCGGGTTAAAAGGCAATTCTCAGAAGTGTTATAAATTTATTGACTAAAAATCTATCTTGTCTTAAATTGTAAAAACATGAAAATAAATTTGAAACAATTAACTATTGATGATTTGGACAGGTTCTCGTCTTATTTTTCAAGGTATACGCAATTAATCTCAGAATATACTTTTACTAATCTGTTTGTATGGAATGATTCAAGGCAGATCAGTTATGCACTTATGGATGAGGGGGTTATTATATGTGCAGACAGTTATGGAGAATTGTTCTATATGCCGCCTGTCGGGTTCAACAACAATCGTTTAATTGTTAGTTCTCTATTGGAGAATGGACAAAATAACGGAATACTGCCTTCTATCAGAAGGGCAGATGAACGCTTTATAAGTGATCTTAACGGGTTTCATCTTATTGAGATGCCGGATCATTATGATTATGTTTATCATTTAAGTGATCTTTCACATTTACCGGGGAGAAATTTTAAGAACAAGCGGGGGTTTGTCAGAAAATTCATGTCCAATTATGATTACGAGTTTGTGCCGTATGAAAGCCGCTACAGAAACGATTGTATTGAACTAATTGAAAGGTGGATCGAATCAAAAAACAGCGCAGATATTGAAAATTACTCGGGGTTGTCTGAGTATAATGCTATGAAAAAAATGTTTGAATATCACGATATTTTGCCGGTACAGACCGGTTTAATACTGATTGATGGTAAAGTTGCTGCTTTTTCTTCCGGTGAACGGCTGAATAATAATACTTTTGTTGTACATTTTGAAAAAGCAGATACAAAATTCGTTGGTATATATCAGGCAATAAATCAGTTATTTGCAAAAACCATAACCTCTGAGAATACCGAATTCATTAATCGCGAACAGGATCTCGGGCTTGAAGGTTTAAGAAAAGCAAAAAGGAGCTATAACCCGGTAAGAATGATAAAGAAGTATCAAATCAGTTTGTAAGAATTTCCGGTTTTTATACCGTCACAAATAACTTTTTAAGTTGCTTTTTATAATTAGCAAAAAAATCTTATTGTAAATCAATCAAGAAGAACAATTAGATTTACCATCAAACATAGATTGGTTTGTCTTCAAATCATAATAATTCATCCATACGAGTTATTAATTATCAAAAATAAAAGAGACGGTATAATACCGCCCCTTTTATGTTTAATTCTAATTATGCTTACTTAAAATTTAGTCCCAACTTGAAATCATAACACTTGGGAACCATATCGGTGATACTCCTTTAGATTTGAGTATGTAAGGTTCTAATAAATCATAATCGGTGATCCAATAATCTTCATCATTTAAATTTTCACCAAAACCATCACCAATATCATCTCCATTCTGATAGTTGCCTGTAATTTTTTGAAGAGCATTATCCATGACAAACCAGTCATCACCCTTTAAAGTAGATGCAGCTTCGCCGGTTCTTTCATAGTACAATTTTCGTAGAATCGTGTTATCACCACCTACACCACCGCCAAAGATGGTTACACTATCTGCAGGCCATTCTGTAGTACCTTGCTGAATTGAATAACCTAAAGCTATTGAGAATTCTTTAGTTTCAAGGTTTATAGTAAGCTCATTTGTCCAAACAAGAAGTCTTTCTGAATCTTGTAAATTGGAAGTTACATAACGCACATAGGTCATCTTGTTTATCTTATCCTTAACACCATAGAACAATTCAACACCGGCATCGTCCTCAGTGGAACCTCTTTTTTGAAAAATCATTACTCTTTCGTATTGAGAGTCCTTATAGAATGCCGCTTTCCATATATCAATTGCAAAACTATTTGATGAGGTGGCTTTCTGTTGAACAATGCCCTGTATCGGAATAACTTCATCTGTTGACGAATCTCCATCAGTATTAAAAGTTACCACCAACATACCATCAAATGCTGCAGGAACATCCATCTCAGATATACTAGAGATTTTATAAATACTCTCCATATCCGGTTGAATCTCAAAATCACTGGTAACTATTTTATTAATATTGGCAATCTGTGCATCAAGTTCGCTAATCGCCCAAAGATAAGAAAACCCTCTTTGTGCAGGGTCAAAGACTTTATCAAGTACTTGTTCCGATGGATCTGCTGTAGTATCATATGACCAATGTTGATCAAAAAACTCAGTTGGTGTAGGTGGGGGTATTCCTCTGGTGCTTGATCGTGAAATATTTGGATTAATTTGGGTTGAATCACCGGCATATTTCTGTAAACCGATGCTGTTTTTTTTTGGCGTTTGATCTGCCGAATCACAAGAAGAAATTAAAATAACAAAAACTGAAACAAAAGTAGTAAAAACGATGATAAAAGTCTTATTTAATTTCATAATTAGCCTCCATTGACAGAAATTATAAATAAATTATTAATTTTTTTCAACTATTATATATTAAAATTTTTCAATTTAAAAATTTCGAGTAAATTCTATTAATAAACTACCAGTTGAGTCATAAAATTAAAAAAATAAATTCGCCCGCTTGATTTGTTTCTCTTGTATCATTTGTTTTTTTATGTTATATAAGTTGCAATATTTTTTTGTTAAATTTCAATTATGGAGGAAGTTATTATGAGTGTTACATTATTGCACGATAAAGATGCTGATATCGGGGTTTTAAAGGGCAAAACGATAGCAGTTATCGGATACGGGGCTCAAGGTAGAGCTCAATCATTGAATCTTAAAGATTCGGGCGTTAAGGTAATCGTAGGTGTAAGACAGGGACCGTCTTTCGATAAAGCAAAAAAAGATGGTTTTGATGTTATGAGTGTTAAGGATGCGGCATCGAAAGCTGACATTATTCACATATTGCTTCCCGATGAATCGCAAGGTAAGGTTTATGCTTCCGAGATTAAGGAATTTGTTACTCAAGGTAAAATTCTCTCGTTTTCTCACGGGTTTAATATAATTTTTAATCAGATAACACCGCCTGATAATGTTGATGTTATTATGGTTGCTCCTAAAGCTCCCGGATCTGAGGTTAGAAAAACTTTTGAACAAGGGTTCGGAGTACCGGGTCTTATAGCTATCAAGCAAAACAGCTCCGGTAAAGCAAAAGATTTTGCACTTGCTATGGCAAAGGGCGAAGGACTTACAAGAGCCGGCGTGTTAGAGTGTTCATTTGAAGAGGAAACCAACGAGGATCTTTTTGGAGAGCAGACAGTTCTTTGCGGAGGTGCTGTTCAGTTGATTAAGTATGGTTTTGAAACGCTTACAGAAGCAGGCTATCCTCCTGAAATGGCTTACTTTGAGTGTCTTCATGAATTGAAACTTATAGTTGACCTTATTTATGAGGGCGGCATTCAGAAGATGAATGAGGTAATCTCAAATACTGCTGAGTGGGGTGAATATGTTACAGGACCAAAAATTATTGATAAATCAGTTAAAAAGAGGATGAAAAAAGCCCTTAAAGATATTGAATCCGGTAAATTTGCTAGAGAGTGGATGGCTGAAGCGAACAATGGCTGTCCTAATCTAAAGAAAAGAAGAGAAGAGCTAGGAAGTCATCCAATCGAAATTGTAGGAAAGAAGATAAGATCTCTATTTGAGAAAAAATAGATGGTTTGAATTGATTATTAACCCGCGTTATGCACGATAATCGTAGCGAAGCGAAGTAGATTGTTGATT
>CAZSQU010000128.1:0-4261 GCA_964608985.1 uncultured Spirochaetales bacterium | reverse complement strand
CCCGCTTATTTTAATGTCAAAAAAAACTAAAAAAAAACCGAAGTATCCTCAAATATAATTGAATATTTTTCAATTTTTTTAATAGTATTAATAGGTATTTTAATGATCACAAATTTTTAAAGATAAATAATGATTAGTTCTAAAAAGGTTTTTACTTTGCCGGTAATTTAACTGTAAATTTAACTGTGTTTTCACATCCGCATTTATTTATCAAGCCGTCAATAAAGATTATAACTCAGGATGATAAGACAAACGGATTATATATGTACTGAGAATGGGATAAATGGTGGAGCAGAGATGTTATCGAATCCTGCGACAAAGATAAAAATGGAAAGTTTTACAAAACGAGATCATGCTTGTTTACAAAGATTTTTTTGATGGGATTAATGACTATAATTATTTTCTGTCAATTTCGGTAAACGGTAAAAAAATCCCAATTACCTCAGTTGTGAATTTCAGTGCCGACATAAAATATTCCATAGTTTATTATGGTTTTTCTGTTGTTTTAAAAGAAATTCCACTAAAAAGATCTTTTAAAATAACATTTAATGATGAAACGATATACACATCATTTGGTGAAGTTATAAATATAATCGATGATAAAAGTTATTATCAAAATATTAAAATATCACCATACAGTTATTATGGCAGAGAAGTAAGTTTTGATTATGTAAAATAATTAAATCTTACCTGTGATTTGAGACAAATTATAAAAATTTGATTTGACATTAAAAAAAATAATAATATTATTCATCATATCTAAGTAGAGTTTTTACTGTTTATTTTAAATGTATTTTTAAGGAGTTTTTATGGAAAATGCAAATCAGCCACAAGTTTTTTCAATGCCCAGGATCGGAGAAAAAGCGCCCGCTTTTAAAGCAGTTACCACTCAAGGGGAGATAAATTTCCCTGAACAATATGCAGGTAGCTGGGTAATTTTGTTTAGTCATCCGGCAGACTTTACACCTGTTTGTACTTCGGAATTTATGACTTTTGCAACACTTGAAGAAAAATTTACTGAGTTAAACTGTAAACTTGTAGGTCTATCGGTTGACGGTATTTACAGTCATATTGCATGGCTTAGAACTATTAAAGATAAGATCGAATATCGCGGGATGAAGAATGTTGAAATAAAATTTCCTCTTATCGAAGATATAACTATGGAAGTTGCAAAAAAATACGGGATGATGATGCCCGGTGAGAGTAACACAAAGGCAGTTAGGGCTGTATTTATAATTGACCCAAAGGGGATAATTAGAACGATTATTTATTATCCGTTAAGTTTAGGAAGGAATTTCGATGAGCTTCTAAGAGCTGTTACGGCATTAAAAACAGCCGATGAGTTTGGTATAGCAACGCCTGCGGATTGGAGACCGGGTGATGATGTTATTATTTCTCCTGCCGGTTCATGCAATGCCGCAAAAGACAGGATGGACGGTAAAGAAGCGGGGCTTGAATGTAAAGACTGGTTTTTTTGTACAAAGAAGATCGATAAAGATAAGATTTTATCTGCTATAACAAAAAAGAAGTAAGTTCCAATTTACAAAACCGGCGGAAGTTTTTTTGCCGGTGTTATTTTTTTATTAAGTATACTTAAAGATGAAAGTGATGATGTTGCGAATGAGGTTATTGATGAACTTAGCAGATTAAATATTAAAACTTTCGGCGTGTCCCATTGCACAGGTGTTGAAAAGTATGTTCTAATGAAGGATAGGTTGGCGGGAAATGTATTTTATAATTATGCCGGAAATATGTTTAATGTTAAAAAAATACTTGACTTTATTATCATAATATCGTAATAATACGATATTATGATAAACGATATAAGCTGTGATGAATGCTGTAATATTTTTAAAGCCTTGGGGCATCCCGTAAGACTTAAAATAGTAAACCTTCTTATTTACGACAATATTTGTTCTGTAAATAAACTCTGTGAGCTTCTAGGACTACCGCAATCAACAACTTCACAACATTTATCGATACTAAAGAAGGCTAGAGTTGTTTCTTGCAACAAAACCGGACTTGAGGCATGTTACTTCGTTTCAAATGAAAAAGTTAAAGAGATTATTTATCTAATGAAAAATTAGCTTCTTTGAATACAAGAAGTTATAAATAAACATACAAGTAATATCGTAATATAACGATATTACGATAATGGAGAGCTAAAATTATGGTAAAAAGGTTTAATGGTAAATACGACCCTGTTTATTTTCTTGCATCGCTTGGAAACGGAGGATTGGCGATCACATTTTTTATGTACCTGATGTTCTTAATAAAACATCCGAATACTCCAATGCCATTGTTTGAGGATATTTTCATAGTCCTTAAGGGAGGAAATATATTAAACACTATAGTCACTAGTTTGGCCCTTATTGGGATAGTTTTTTTTACATTTCAAAATTTAAAATACCTTATATGGAATATCAAAGAATACTCAGTATTCAAAAAAACAGAAGCGTTTTTAAAGCTTAAAAATTCTAATGCGGAAGTTTCATTGATGACGATCCCACTTGCTCTTGCTATGACGATTAATGTCTTAATAGTATTTGCTGTAGTTTTTATACCAAATCTATGGAATTTTGTTGAATATATGTTTCCTGTAGCGATTTTTCTATTTTTATTAATAGGTATTTACGCTCTTAAGATTTTTGGCGAGTATTTTTCAAGAATAATAATAAATGGAGATTTTGATTTTGATAAAAATAATAACTTGAGTCAAATGGTATCTGTTTTTGCTTTCATAATGATAGCCGCCGGCTTTTCAGGACCCGCCGCCATGTCAAAAATAAAAGCCGTATCGGCATTATCTATGTTTCTGACTCTACTATTTGCAAGCACTGCTTTGTTTATTTTATTTATCAAGACAGCCATAAGTTTTAAATCAATACTTGAAAAAGGGATTTCTAAAGAAAGTGCGCCGGGATTCTTAATACTTATACCAATCTTAACAATTTCAGGAATAATAATTGTAAGAATGACCGCAGGTATAAGTCACAATCTATTACATTCAAAACCGGATACCATATTGCTTTTTGTTGTACTCTCTGTCATAATCTCGATACAGGGACTTGTAGCATTTGTGGGCTCCTTAATACTTAAGAAAACAGGATATATGGCTGAATTTGTACACGGCAAAAATATAAATTCACAGAGTTTCGCACTAATTTGCCCGGGAGTTGCATTTATAGTTTTAAGTATGTTTTTTATCCACTGGGGGCTAGTAAAAAACGCTCTTGTTGAGCAATTTTCTATAATTTACTATCTGCTTCTAATGCCTGCTGTGATAACTCAATTTAAGACGATTAAAACTATTTTTAAAATAAATAATAATCACTTTAGTAAAATTACGAATCTTAAGGAGACAAAAAATGAAAATAATGTTTAATTTTTTAAAAAACAAACTTACCATAACAATCCCGATTGTTATGATGGCAGGTCTTATTGTAGGATACTTTTTCAATGTCGGGTTTTTAAAAAACTACATTGTATTTTTTACGATAGTAATGATACTTCCGATGATGGTAGGTATTCATTATAAGGAGTTAACTGCAGGTAAAGACTATATTTTACAATTAACAGCACTTTTTATCAATTTTATAGTTATCCCTCCTATCGCATTCTTCATAGGAAAACTATTTTTTCCGTCAAATCCATTAATAGTAACGGGACTTTTAATATCGGGACTTCTACCGACATCCGGAATGACTATATCGTGGACAGGTCTAGCAAAAGGGAATGTCCAGTCTGCAGTAAAAATGACTATAATCGGATTAATATCCGGATCACTCCTGACACCTTTGTATATAAATTTATTTATGGGAGAGTCTGTAAAAATCCCACTACTCGATGTTTTTAAACAGATTATTCTGATTATATTTATTCCGATGCTAGCAGGCTATCTAATCCAGAAACTACTTATTAAAGTAGCAGGTAAAGAAAATTTTCGATTAAAAATTAAGCCTGAACTTGCATCGATAAGCACTATTGGAGTTTTTGCGGTTATATTCATCGCCATAGCACTTAAAGCAAAATCCCTGGTAAACAACCCGATTGTACTGCCTGCAATATTCGGATCAATTGTTGTGTTTTACTTAATTAATTTTGCAATAAGCACACTGTTTGCAACAAAATTCTTTGGTTATAAAGACGGTGTTGCTCTGATCTATGGAACTGTTTTAAGGAATCTGTCACTGGCCCTAGCTATAGCAATAACTACATTTGGTCAGAATGGTGCAGAAATATCCTTGATCATATCAGCGTC
>CAZSQU010000127.1:3978-4334 GCA_964608985.1 uncultured Spirochaetales bacterium | reverse complement strand
AAAATTAAATTCGCACCCCCGGTTATCGTCCGGATTATTTTACCCTTTAAATTAGATATTGTTTCAACAAATCCTCATTAGTCGGTTTCTTGCGAACCGGTATTTTTTGCCCGCTTTTTTCTGACTGAGTTTTTACCTGAGATTGACCGGCAGATGATTTACCTGAAAGCGATATCCTCTTTCTAACAGTATCTATCTCAATTATAGTATATTCTTTAACATCTCCTACTTTTAATACAGAATGCGGATCAGAAATAAAGTTGTCACTTACCTGTGATATATGGAGTAAAGCTGTTTCTTTGATGCCAAGATCGATGAATGCTCCAAAATCCACAACATTTTTTATCTTACCCGTT
>CAZSQU010000127.1:0-3968 GCA_964608985.1 uncultured Spirochaetales bacterium | reverse complement strand
ACCTTGAGGTCATCAAAAGCTACAATCCCTTCTTGAATTATCGGTTTAGGGTAGTCTTCACGGGGGTCTCTGTTTGGTTTGTTCAGTTCTTCAATAATATCATTTATTGTGAATTCGCCGACGCCGAAATCTCCGGAAAGTTTTCGTTTTTGTTCATCGGTTACTTTTTTGCCGGTTTTAACAACCTTTAAAATCTCTCTTGCAACGGGATAGTTTTCGGGGTGTACCCAGGTGTTATCAAGCTCATCATCACTTTCGGGTATTTTAAGGAAGCCCGCTGCCTGTTCGTATGTCTTTTCTCCGAGACCGGAGACTTTTTTGAGTTCAGTGCGCGATTTGATTGTTCCAAATCTGTTTCTGTAATCAACAATTCCTAAGGCAACTGCACCTTTGATCCCTGAAACATATTTTAGAAGTGAATATGAAGCTGTGTTAACATTTACACCAACGCTGTTTACAACAGATTCTACAACCTCATCAAGACCTTTTGAGAGTTCTGCCTGATTAACATCGTGCTGGTAGAGCCCCACGCCGATTGACTTGGGGTCAATTTTTACAAGTTCTGCAAGCGGGTCTTGAATCCTTCTGCCTATAGAAACCGCACCTCTAATTGTTAAGTCAAGATCAGGAAACTCCTCCCTTGCTATGTCTGAAGCAGAATAAACAGATGCGCCGTCTTCA
This sequence comes from uncultured Spirochaetales bacterium, assembly GCA_964608985.1. Classification (GTDB taxonomy): domain Bacteria; phylum Spirochaetota; class GWE2-31-10; order GWE2-31-10; family CAYYKD01; genus CAYYKD01. Next base: position 3,287 of record CAZSQU010000127.1, on the reverse strand, counting down.
TCAACAATCGTGTATTTACAGTTAAGTCCGTAATCGCTTATTGCATCTGCAACGATCTTTTGAACATCCTGAGAGCCCGTTCCGTTCCCGATTGCAATCAATTCTATATTATATTTCTTGACATTATCGGCGATCTCTTTTTTGGAACTCATTGCCATATCTTGTTTAAATGTAAAATAGGATAGAAATTTGCCGTTATCATCGAGAACTGCCGATTTTGAGCCGGTTCTTATGCCCGGGTCAATACCCATAATCCGTGTTTTTTTAATCGGCGGCTGCATTAACAACGATTTTAGATTTGTTGCAAAAACATTGATTCCGTGTTTGTCAGCAGACTCAAACAGATCGTTTCTTATCTCCCGCAATACTGCCGGTATCATCAGTCTTTCCATTCCATCTGCTATTGCCCTTTTGTGATAATCGTTGTTAATCTTGTATCTGTTAATAATCAAAGTTGTTACGGCTTTATCGTTAAATTCGATTTTTATTTCAAGTTCGCCTTCCCGCTCTCCGCGGTTAACGGCAAGAACGCGATGCGGTTTGAGTTGTTTAATTGGCTCACTATAATCATAATACATTTTATAAACACTCGAATCTTTTTCTTTATTGCCGGTTATTGCAAAAACACCGTCATTTACAACAAAATCCTTTGTCTTTTTACGGTTATCAACATCGTGGGCAATTTTTTCGGCGATAATATCCATTGCGCCGGTCAATGCCTCGTTAACTTCTGTTACACCTTTCTCTGCATCAACAAATCTTATCGCTTCAGTTTCTATTTTGTTGTCTGTAAGTGTTTCCATAAGATCTGCAAGTTCCTGCAGTCCTTTTTCAATGGCAATCATTGCCCTGGTTTTTTTCTTTTTCTTGAACGGTGCGTAGAGATCGTCAAGCTCGGAGAATGTTGTTGATTTCATCACATTATTAAAAAGCTCATCGGTAAGTTTGCCGAGGCCGTGGACTTTTTTAATAATGTCAATTTTGCGTCCTTCAATATTCTCATAATGCTCAAGCTTGTGTGAAATATCTCTGACTTGTACCTCGTCAAGTGAGCCTGTCACCTCTTTACGGTATCGTGAAATAAAAGGGATACTGTTGTCCTCTTTCAAAAGATCAACCGTAGCTTTTACCTGCCTGAATTGAATTTTAAGGTCATCAGCTACCTTTTCAACAACATGTAGTGGATTGAGAGAGAGCCCATTAATAAAATCGTCATCTAAAGTCATATAAACACCTCGTTTAATTGGAATTTGTTATCAATTAATAAAATATTAAAATCTCCTGAATGATTTCATAAAACTATCAATAATATGATCAGAGCTGCTTGATGAGCCATCTTTGGTAATAAATGTAATAAAGTGTGTTCCCATCAGATTACCGGGGAGGACAATATAATTGCAGTTATAAGGATTGTTTTCGTAGTTAAAAGACATATTAATACGCAGGTAATTGCCTGTTCCGAAAGGGGTATATTCTACTTCATTAATCGTGATGTCCGGGTAAATCTGAGCAAATTGAGCTTTAATAAGCATCTGAAGAGTGTCGAGGTTTTGAGAAAGATTGTTAATATCAACTCTCGTTAATATAGTTTTAATTGAAATGACCTCAAATACGGGAGGCTCTGAAGCCGGATTAAATATTGCAACATCAACATTTTGAACGCGTATGTTTGTGCTTTGAAAGTTTTTTAAGGTTTCCTCAAATTCAGCACTGTTGTCAGACCGAGCAGTGTTGCTTAAAAATATCCATCCGTTCGGTATGTTAACCTTGTATCTGAAATCGTTATTCTTATAGACAGACTTATTTAAACACGAAGTAAATAACATTAATATTATTGCAGTAAGAACAATCTTTTTCATTAGACACCACTTTTTTTATTTTCTATTCTAACATGTCAAGTCAAAAATAGCAAGAGTGCTTTTTAAAAAACGCGAAGTCGATATGCAATAAGCTCATTTTTTATTTTCATAAAACCAAAGACAGTTAATTCCGTATTTCCGTACATCTTTTAAAACCAGATTATTAAATTCACCGGGCAGAGTTTCTTTACTTGTCAAATGTATCATGAGTGTTCCCTCTTTGTTTAGAAGTTCCCGTTGATCTATGGTTGAAATAAGCCGTTCTTTAAGTTCATAGTTAAATGGAGGATCTGCCGTTATAAGATCGTATTTACCGGAAGATCGTTCACAATAAGCGAGGGCATCTGTAAAGTTGACCCTCGCACCGGGAAATCCGCAGTTAATGAGGTTTTTTGAGAGAACAGTTTTCTTGTTGTAGTCAAACTCAACCATATCTGCGCTTTCTATACCGTGGGAAAACGCTTCAAGTGCAATAGCTCCTGATCCGCTGAAGAGGTCGAGTAGTTTCTTACCGGTAAGATCTCCAAGTATATCGAAAAGGGCTTTACGGCATATAGCAGTCATCGGTCTTATTACTCCAGGGGGACATTCGATACGGCGCCCTTTAATCCTGCCGCTGATTATATACATTGCTTTTAGTTTTTTCATTGTTTTACACCTTTAAATGTTAGTCTGTGAATGGGAGATGCGCCGTATTTTCGGATAGCTTCATAGTGGGATTGTGTCGGGTAGCCTTTATGTTTTTCAAATCCGTATTCCGGGTAATCCTTAGATGCTTCGAGCATAAAACGGTCTCTTGAAACCTTTGCCAGTATAGAAGCCGCCATAATCTCTTCAATTTTCGTATCGCCTTTTACTACCGCTTCACCCGGATAGATACCTTTAAAAAAGTATATATTGCCGTCATTGAGTATATACCGGTCTGAATGGTCTGTGTTAAAATGATTTATGCCGTGTTCGGAGCTTGTTCTGATGTTTTCGAGTCCCCTTTTTGCCGCAAGAATAGTAGCGTTCAGGATATTAATAGTGTCTATCTCATCGTGCGTGGCATATCCTATCCCATAGGCAAATGAGTTTTTTATGATTTTATCATAAAGCTCTTCCCTTTTTTTATGGGTGAGTTTCTTGGAATCGTTAAGCCCGTCAATCTTTTTGCTTGGGTCAAGTATTACACAAGCCGCATAAACCGGTCCTGCCAATGGTCCTCTACCTGCCTCATCTACACCCACTATTATTTTTCCTGCCATCGGGAAGCCTCTCCGTTTGTGAAAATTTAAGGTATTTAGTATAACAGAAATTCACAATTATATAAAGCAAATATTTTTATCGTGTTATTTTAGTGGTGCGAATTATGGACACTTCTAATTTAATCACGGGTGCAGATTTAATTTTTGGCAAATACCTTAGTGCAAAATAGAATTTTTAAAC
>CAZSQU010000126.1:0-4463 GCA_964608985.1 uncultured Spirochaetales bacterium | reverse complement strand
CTGAGAGTGCTTTAAAGAGGTTAAAATGCGTACCGCATTTTTTTGTTTTGTTTAACCCGCATTATGCACGAAAATTCTACTGGTCGCTTTACGGCTTCCTGCCTTTAGCGACACTTCTATCATCGTGATAGTCGCAGCTCGTATCTTGCTGATTATCCACGAGTTACTCGATTTTCGATTCTCACATAGTGTTACTATGCTGCGAGTCTCAAATCTTCTTAACTCTAAGCTAATCAACAATCTACTTCGCTTCGCTACGATTGTCATGCATAATGGGTTAAAAATTCTATTTTGCACTAAGGTATTTGCCAAAAATTAAATCTGCACCCATAACCGGTTTTCTTAAAATATTACTATTGACAAGAGTAAATATTAAGTTTATTTTAATCTGATGAGATTTTTGTGGCAATGGCCATAATGCGAATGATTTAGAGTTTTTACAATAAATAAAAATAAGTGGAGATTATTAAATGTTATTAGCTTGTTTAGATCTTGAGGGTGTTTTACTTCCGGAAATTTGGATAAATGTAGCCGATAAATTCGGTGTTAAAGAACTAAGACTTACAACAAGGGACATAAGTGATTACGATGAGTTGATGAATTACAGAATCAAGATTCTTAAAGAAAAAAACATCAAAATGAGAGATATTGAAGATGTAATCGCGACTCTCTCACCGCTTGAAGGCGCAATAGAATTTCTTGCAAAATTAAAAGAGAAATTTCAGGTAGTAATACTATCTGATACTTTTTATCAATTCGCAATGCCTTTAATGAAAAAACTCGGCTATCCGACACTTTTTTGCCATAAACTTATAATCGACGATAAAGGATTTATCTCCGGTTATAAATTGCGGATAAAAGACTCAAAAAGAGAGAGTGTTAAGGCTTTCCATCAGATAAATTTTAATGTTATAGCAACAGGCGACAGCTATAATGACACAACAATGCTTGCTCAAGCGGACAAAGGGATACTTTTTTGCCCGCCCGAAAAAGTTATTAAAGAATTTCCTCAGTTTGAAGTAGCTCTTACATACGATAAACTTTATGAACTTTTTAGTAAAGCAGAACAGGAAATATTATCCAAAAAGTAGAAAGGTTTTTTTACGGAATAATTTTCATAAAATTAAAAAACCTGAAGGTGACTTATGATTATTGATGAAAAAACGCAGATCAGGATAAACAGATTTATACAAAAAATGCCGCCTCTTCCGCTCACGGTAAGCAAGGTTCTTGAGGTTACAAAAAGCCCGAAAATTGACGCTAAACAACTTAACGATGTTGTCAGTCTTGATCCGGTATTAACCGGTAAAGTATTAAAACTGGTAAACTCTGCTTATTATTCGATGTCTAATCAAGTCACCTCACTTGTCAGAGCTATAATTATGCTTGGAATCAATACGGTAAAGAATCTTGTTCTATCGACTGCAGTAATATCAACCGTTAAAAGATCGGAGAACTTCAATGCACTTGAGATTGATTCATTCTGGAAGCACTCAATCGGAGTAGGAGTAATTGCCAAAAAATTTGCACAATCAATTAAAATCGATCCAAAAAAACTTGAGGAGTATTTCGTTGCAGGACTTCTCCATGATATCGGTAAAATACCGTTGAACGCAGAAATTCCTGACGAATATGTCCGTACAATTAACACGGCAAGACAAAACAAAAAACAGTTTGACGAAGTTGAAACAGAATTACTCGGCATCAACCACAACGATATTGGCCTGCGAATTTCAGAATTATGGAAACTCAATAAATCACTGCAATATACAATTCAATATCACCATAAGATTGAAGAATGCCCTGATGACTTCAAGGATTTTGTTGCGGTTATATCACTTGCAAATATTACAGCAAACCGTCATGAGATCGGCTTTGCCGGTGACACATACCCGAATAAAGACGAAGAAAAGCTGATGGAGATAACAGGTCTTAAGTGGAAGGATATCGAGGATGTAGAATCCGGTGCTGATGAAGCTATCAAAAAAGCGATGATATTCCTTAACCTGATATAGTTCTAATTTGATTCTTTAAAATGCTCTATCGGGTTGTGATTGAATTTTCTGTCTTTTGCAATAAGCGTTGTTACATATCCGTTTACATACTTATTAAAAACAATATCATGTCCTACACATAATCCGACAACAACATTTATTTCAGTATCGGCTTTATTCATTATCTCTGCTTGAGCTATCGGATTACAACTTGCAATAAATCTTTTGTTGTTCTTTGGGATATCAACCACCCTATCTATCTCAAGCCCGCCGGCTTTACAACAAACAGGAACAAGCTCAACATCTAACCCGTCAAACATCTTAATAAACTTCTTGACCTTTCTCTCCATTGAGTAACAAAAAGCTATTCCGACCTTTTTAAAGCCCATCCTATTAATCAATTCAATGATCTCCTCTGCACGGCTTCTGAACTCCCCATCATCGCCAATCGGAATAGAATTAGCAAAATTCATAATTCGGTTTATAACATCATTAGTTTTGTATTCATTTAATGCAACATCTATCAATCCTTTTTCTTCATTTGTCGGACAGTTCTTGGGGTAATTATCATTCCCTTTGGTACACGGTTTATCGGGACAAATTCCGCATGAATATAGAGTTTGCATTATCGAATTCCTTTTCTCGTTAAATAATTATTGGTAACATAATATAATTAACAATAATTTTTTTGTCAATAGTTTTGATTTGACTTTCTTTTTATTAAATTCTACAATTTGATTCAAGGAGACTTCAATGACTCGCCTTTTTATTGGAACTATTTTTGGATTTATTTATGGAATTGTTTCATCATTTTTTGTTTTTTCTTTTATTCTCGGTGCTATTACAACCGCTAATACCGGAATCCTTGCCGGCATAGGTATATTTCTTGTCTCACCGTTATACATCCTTTTATATATTGTTGTTTATTTTAGTACTGTTCTCCCTTCAACCGTTTTAATAACAAGTTTCCTCCCTCTTGTTTATATGATCTTTAACCCAAGAAGCACAGCAGTCAGGGTCTGCACATCAATTGTATATTTATCAATAACAGCTTTTTTATCAGCGTTATCAGGTAATAAAATGTGCACAATAATAATGCAGAGAGAACTAAACTTAATTGAAATTTTCGGGTCTGTTACCGGTACTATTATAATAAGCATAGCCGTTATAATTCTTGAAACTGTAATAATCTCAAAATTTTTAAAGAAATCCTGACTAACCGCAAAAAAAATAATCATTGAAAATATTTTTTATTATTGTTATATTACTTAAAAATACATAGGATGGATTTATGAGAAACTTATTATTAAAAATATCAATAACACTTCTTGTATTAGTGATCGGCTTCAGTTGTGAATACTTTAAACTCATGAGTTATAACGAATGGAAACAGTTTATTGAAAGTGCCGGATCAGATGATCTTGCCCCGGTTTTTCCGGAAAATACAATATTTGTGGCGAGTCAATCAACATTACCTGATACAACACCGGATGGAACAATGAACAATCCGTTCTCAACCATTAGCGAAGCGATAGACTCCGCATCATATTTCTCCGCTTCTTCCACTCCAATCCTTATTGCTGTTCAAACCGGTGATTATACAGAAAATATTACCCTCATATCAAACATCTCAATATACGGCGGATACGGCACCGGTTGGAGACAATCAGGGGAACAATCCCATATATTAAACTCAGGCTTAGCCGAAGACTGGACTATTTACGGTAACGGCACAAATAATATTGAGCTCTATAATCTTTATGTTCAATTTTTAAACAGTAATCAAGGTATTGACAGCAGCACGATTAATATTACGGGAAGCAACATTAAAATCGACAAGTGTACCGTGTTCTCTGATTCTAACTCATCAACAGGTTCATCTAATGCGATAACGATATCAGATCCAAATAACGGACCACTTAACATATCTAACTCTACAATCTATCTGTCTGAAAATATGTTTTCCGGCACAGACACATCAACCGGTATCAAATACACAGGAGGCGGTGAAATTTCAATTAACGGCAATACAATAACAACCTTTAACGATTCATATAGAGATCATAACTATTACGGCATTGATATCGCAGGTTCGGGAACGGGCGGCCAGAACAACATGATTGAGAATAATGAAATTAATCTCGGTTACGACTACGACTCGGATACGGCAGTCAACAGTATAACAGGCATCCATATAGATCTGCCGAATGCCGTAACATCAGTTAGAAATAACCGGATATATACATCAAACGCACGGACCGTTTACGGCATAAATTTAATTGATAATAGCAACACTACACCGGTTCTTGTTTACAATAATGCGGTTTTTGTATATGCCGGAGACTGTACAATAACAATGCCTCCGATCTCTATCAACAGTTCTGCAAATATCCGTCTTTATAATAACACCCTTTACACCCTTTTCAGCCCATTATATCAATATGCCTCTACCATGTTCAATTCAACAAA
>CAZSQU010000125.1:1664-4535 GCA_964608985.1 uncultured Spirochaetales bacterium | reverse complement strand
CTTCCCCGCAGAACTCTTTTCTGTCACAACTTTTACAATGTTGCCCCATCCACAGTTCGTCAAATATATCAACGAATTGTTTTACCATAGGTTTTTCATCGGTAATTATGCCGGTTTCAAAGTTACGCCTGTTTTTACTTTTCATCCCCATCCCTGCACCGGTCAGGTTTGCAGAACCCATAAATGCAGAGTGCCCATCCACGATTACAAGTTTCATGTGATTTCTCGGGCAGAGCATCCTCTCAAGTCCATGTATCAAAACCGGATTGCGGTCAAAGTCTTTTCTAAAAAGTGGCCCCGGCTCTTTTGAATGGATCAGTCGAACCAAGATGTTCTCTTTGATCTTGTTAGCAAGAATGTCGAGAAATGGAGCAGAGGTTTTACCCGCTTTAACATGAAGGTCTTTAATGTCAGCTGTTGCTATCCAGATATACTTTTTTGCCTTCGGGATCATTTCAGTAAATATTGCTTCGTAGATTTCTTCATTCTTAATAATTTTCATCATATGTTTTTCTCGGTATATTACTGATCAGGCTTAACGGGGACTTGGTAATTGTTAGAAAATATAGATGATTTCTATGTCATATTTAGACTCTTACAGAAAAAATAAATATTTTTTTAATTGGAGTCAGAATATGACTTATTGATAATGTAGTGTGAAATAGTAAAAAAGTTTATGGAGGGTAGTGTATGATTAAAATTTCTTATAGTGAACTAATCCATCTGTTGAGTATAACGCCGGCAAATCAGAGTATTTTGATAACAGGTAAACATGGGATAGGCAAGTCAGAGATTATAACCGGATTTTATTCAAGTAGAGGTTATGAGGTTGTAACGCTGTTTTTAGGTCAAATGAGCGATGCAGGGGATCTTCTCGGTCTCCCAAAGGAAAAAGTGGTAGATAATAATGGTGTTCGATCATCAGTTATGGATTTTTTACCCCCTTTTTGGTGGCAACACAGTAAACCGTTTCTCCTGTTTTTAGATGAGATTAATCGAGCGAGACCTGAGATCTTGCAGGTAATATTTGATCTTGTGTTAAATAGAAAACTTGGCGGACGATCATTACCGACAGGCTCTATGGTTATATCAGCGTGTAATTATGGTGATCATTATCAGTTAACAGAACTTGACCCGGCACTTGTTTCACGATTTAATATCTATGAGCTTGATCCTACATTGGATGACTGGATAAGCTGGGCAACAGAATATGGAATTGATGATAGAGTAATTTTATTTCATAAAGAGATTCAGGGTATGTTAGATCCCGTTCTTGATAATAATGATGATGTGTTTGAAAAAACTCCCGACAGAAGAGCTTGGGTTAGAGTGTCAGACATTATAAAAAACAAAAAAAGTGAACTTTCAAATACAGACTATAAAATAATCGCAGGTATTATCGGAGCGGCGGCAACTTCTAATTTTAAAAAATTTGTAGAATCAAGAAGATCTATATCTGCAGAACAGTTACTTTTGTCAAACTACTATGAGACTGTTAGTCCAATTATTCAAAAGCTGGAAGTCGATGAAATGATTTTTTTGAATGAACAGATTAGATTGTTTTTATTAAAAACCGCTGAAAAAAACTTTACTGAATTAGAGATGAACTTAATCTATAAGAACCTCATGCTATATTTTCAAACCATAAAAAAATTAAAAAAAGATGAAATACTCTCGGAGTTTTTCAGTCTGATACTGTTAAGCGACAAATTAAAAAGTCTGATTTTTGAAAATCAGGAGTTAACCGAGTTTATAAGTTCTTTTATATCAAAGACAAGGATAAAATAATATGGATCAAAAAAACATAGATGAAATTAAGAAGATGAGGTTTACCTCACATTCTCAAATTGTTAAATACTTTGAGTCAGTGTCATTATCTTTACCGGTCAACACCTTTTTATCTAAATCAGAAGCAGACAAACTAAAACATGCCGGGACACACCGGAGAACATGGGTACAGGACCGGGACATTAAAGATTACAATGAAATATTTTATATTAGTTCAAGGAAACCAACAATGTTTTTGGCTACAGATAATGTAGATAATGTTATCGTCTTAGTAATTCAGAAAAAGCTCAATATCAATTATGGTATCTCAAACAGAGTACTATTAAAGCCGGATATGATGCTTGTGCAGCTTTTCTTAGAAAAATATGACGATCTGAAACAATATAAACAAAAAGTTAAGAAGAAAAGATCACTTGTAAACGAAGTTAAAATAGAATCAGTATTAAATCGTTTTATAAAAAATATTGCTAGACTATCAAATAACAATATTGTTATAACTGACACCGGAGACTACATAAATCTAACAAACACAAATCAAACCTACCATGTCACCATCAGTAAAAAAATAAAGTATCTAAAAGAGATTGATAATGAAGAATTACTCAAAGAACTGGTTGACTGGCTGATAACATTAAATAGCATTAAAAAAATTCCGGTAATTTTTTATAATAGAGGAATTTACAGGAGGAGGGGGAACGGATTCTAAATGATTAAAAGGGTAAATAATATAATAAAATCATGGTTTATAACTGAACCTGTGCTTTTTTCAGCTATAATAAAACATAAGATATCTTCAAATAATTCCATTGATACTATCCGTTCGGGGCAGGGTAGAATAGAGATAAATGAGAACTTTGTTGAATCGTTGGATGATAAGATGCTCGAATTAAACTTAAAGTTTGAAGTTTTGCGGATTATTCTAAAGCACCCATATCAACGGATTAAACCTGATAAGTCAAAACATTGGATTGCTTCAAGTTTATCTATACAGGAGATGCTTGAGATCATACTTGTTTGTCCGGAAATAGAAGTTTATTTTGATGCAGATTACAATAACGGTGACTTTAGAAAGAAGTCGATGGA
>CAZSQU010000125.1:0-1564 GCA_964608985.1 uncultured Spirochaetales bacterium | reverse complement strand
AAGGATAAATATATGCAATCATTTACCGCTATAGACTTTGAAACGGCAAATCACAGTGCTACAAGTTGTTGTCAGATAGGTATTGTTGTCGTCAAAGATGGTGTTATCGTTCAGGAGTTTGCTTCACTCATTAAACCGTATCCGTTCTATATTATTGATGAGTTTATCGATATTCACGGGATAGAGATAAGGATGGTTCAAAATGAGAGAACTTTTGATCAGATCTGGCCTGAGATAAAAGAGTTAATCGAGTCAGCTCCGGTTATAGTAGCACATAATACGGCATTTGATACGAGGGTGCTTGAGAGTACACTCAACCATTATGGAATACCTGTTAAAGTTCCACCTGTTTTTTGTACACTCAAAGCCGCTCGCAGACATTTAAAAAAAACGCTCTCGAGTCATGGGCTCTCAAGTGTGTGTAAGCATTATGATATTCCACTCAATCACCACGAAGCCCTAAGCGATGCAAGAGGTGCGGCATTGATAGCTTTGAGGTTGTGGGAAGATGGTTATTTTAACTATATTTAAGTAATAAGAGGGTAAAAATGAGCAAACCAAACATATTTCGAATTGCAACTAAAGAATTATCACAAGACGGATTTTTCACCTGGCTCATCCAATGGGCAGACAAATCAAATAAAGAATATGACAAAGAATTACACCAAACCGCAATAGATTTTGTAAATCTATTAACCAATAATTTAATGCAAATTTCAGATGTCTCTGCTGGAAGACATTGGAAAAACATCGACATTTGGATAGAGTTAAATGACGACACATTTATTGCTATAGAAGACAAAACTATTACTGGTAAACATTCTGAGCAGCTTGAAAGATATAAACAAATTGTAACCGATCATTATAAAAATAAACGGAATAATTTGGTTTTTATTTATCTAAAAACTGGCAACGAAAGTATTTCAACAGTAGATAAGATCAAAGAAAAAGGATTTACAGTAATTGACAGAAAAGCAGTTCTCAGTGTTCTTAATAGAAGCAAATCAGAAAATAATATTTTTACAGAGTTTAGAGATAATTTGAATGAAATTGAGACTAGGACAAATTCATTTAATAAGTTCGAAAATATTGTCTCGGACTGGAAAGCCGCTGAAGGATTTTTTATAAAACTTCAGGAGTTGATTTTGCCCGAATGGTCTGACTGGCGATATGTTGCAAACCAAACCGGTGGATTTCTTGGTTTTTGGTATTGCTGGACAGGATGTGACAATTACTGTCTTCATATTCAAATTGAAAATGCTTTAGACTATGGAATTAAATTAGTTATTAAAATTGATGATTGGGAACCAAATATTGATACAATGTATTCTGCGCTTTCAAAACTACATAGTGATGCTAAAGATATTGGACTTTCAATAATTAAACCCGATAGATTTAGAGCCGGTGAAACATCTACATTGGCGATTGTTGAAAATGCATTCCCGGTTAACTCAGACGGGAATATTGAAATTACAGAGTTTACTAAAACATTAAAAAAGTTAGAGGATTTATTGAAGAAACACAGCATGGACAAAAAAGAATAACAGATTACGCCCTTGCCTCG
>CAZSQU010000124.1:0-4575 GCA_964608985.1 uncultured Spirochaetales bacterium | reverse complement strand
TGAGGAAATTTGACTAAGTATTATTCCGGTTTACCCAAAATTTAAAATTGCACCCAATAGGGTAGGGGTGCGAATTTATTTTTTGGCAGGTTTATAATAAAGCGAGTTATAAAAAGTAAAACTTCGGTTCTGAGAATCACAGGCGTTTTCCTTTTTTAACTCGCTTTAAGGTCAAAAACTATATTCTGCACTGAGAGAGCTTTAAAGAGGTTAAAATGCGTACCGCATTTTTTTGTTTTGTTTAAAAATTCTATTTTGCACTAAGGTATTTGCCAAAAAATAAATTCGCGCCCTTTTTTTTACTATTTATATATATTTTAGTTTACAATAACAAAAAAAAATATTATTATTTTGATAATTATGAACAATGAAGAAACAGCATTTATTAATAAAATCAGAGCAGAACGCAAACCCAATATTGATATTTTCAATAAAAACATCATCACAGACGCTCATGATACAATTATTAAAGCAATCAGAAGAGAACCTATGGATAATAAAACTCAAGCCAACAAACCTGACCCCGTATCAAACAAAATTAATTCCGTTAAACAAGCAGATATTGCAGTACGCAAATCAATCAGTGATCTTGTTTTAGCCCTCGCCGATCTTGGTGACAAAGAAATAGCGGTTAAACTTATCAGTGATCATATTTTCTTGTTAAAGGATGTATTTGACAACTTCGAGGGTATAGAAAATATATGACCCGTCTCATGTCGATTGATTACGGACTATCGAGGGTAGGAATAGCATTAACAGATCCATTACAGATTACTGTATCAGGATATATAACCTTAGAAGCCGGCGATAAATTAATCGATAGAATAATAGAAATAATCAAGCAAAAATCTGTATCTGCTGTTGTAATCGGCATCCCGTTTGATCAGAATTCTCTAATCGGACCTCAAGCTCAGCTTGTTATTGACTTCGCTAAAAACTTAAAAACAAAGCTAGACGAATTATCAATGAACATTAAATTGTTTGAACAGGATGAACGATTTTCAACGATAAATGCATATTCTGTCCTAAAACTTCAAAAAACAAAAAATAAAAACAAGAAATCACGAATCGATCAGGTGGCGGCATGTGCAATTCTTGATGAATTTTTAACCTCCCGCATAAAAAAAGAATTTTCTTTGTTTTCACACCAGTAGTAATTATTTTTTTTAAATTATTTTAAACAATTTATTGACATTTCTTTTTTTTTTGATAGAATATTAATAATCATGCTTAAAGTATGATATTTTTTTACAGGAGGACGAATATGTTAAAGAAATTTTTATTGGCTGCTGTTATGGTTTTGGGGATTAGCATGGTTGCTTCAGCTTGGAGCGGATATGTTAATGTTACTAACAGAACAGGATACACAATTAACTATCTGTATGTCAGCCATCAATCATCAAGTGACTGGGAAGAAGATGTTCTTGGAAGCAGTGTAATTGCAAACGGTGCAACTTACAAAGTAACTTTGTCTAACTACCCAAGTCCGGTTTTTGATATCAAATGTGTTGATGCAGACGGAGATTCTTATACTTTTAGAAATATCAACTGCCAAACTCAAGATGTTACAGTTACATTAGCGGATATGGACTAATAGTAATATTTTAAAAAAAGGGGCTTAAAGCCCCTTTTTTTTAATTCCCTACATTCTTGATCTGTTCGTTTATACACTTATAATACTCATTATCCTGACTGATCTTCTCACAATTACTCCAGAACTTTGCAGCCGCGTCATACTTCCCGTTAACATAATAAACAAAACCCAAAAGACAGTTAACCCTTGCTATATCATTCTTCCGCTTAAATGCTCTTCTAAGTTTATCAAGCTCAACTATTGATTCTTTATATGATCTTTTTTCTATTAGACCGATTGCGTTTAAAAGCTGATCAAATAAAATCCTTACTTTATTATTAGGATCAATTGATAAAAGCTGTTCATTTATCTCCCTTCTAAATCTATCAGGATCAAAAATTATAGTCCCTGTTTCACCAAGGATATCAATTATCAAAATTGTTTTATCATCAGTAGCCGGTTTGCTTTTACTGAAACTGTCGATATCTTTTAGAAGTTCATTGATAAACTCCTCTTGTGTATTATCAACGGTTTTACTTACAATTTTTTTAAAACGGTCCTCTCCGTACAATTCATTCTGTTCATTCTTAGCTTCAGGAATTCCGTCAGTATATAAAATAATTCTGTCGCCTTTAACAATTTTTACTTTTTCAGACACAAACTTCATCTCTCTAAAACCGATGTAGAAAGAATTTGATTTCAAACTTTTATATTCACCCTTTTTGTTGACAATGTATATCTCGTTGTGTCCTGCATTTGTAAATTCAAAAGTATTATTTAATAGATCTATTGCGCAGATAAATGCGGTAAGATAATAACCGGTGCCTTTTATAATTGTAAGCAATTCTTTATTTACCTTTGCGACAATCGAAGCGGTATCCTCCCCTGTTGCCATGTGGTTCTTAAATGATATCTTTGCCATAGTAGTTACTAAAGCGGCACCGGCACCATGCCCCGACACATCCGCTATGAGGAAGTAGAGCTTGTCCTCATTCAACTTGAACACATCGTAATAGTCCCCACCGAGATCATCCATTGGAACATATTTTCCATATATAGATAAATGCCCGCTTGAAGGAAAAACCTTCGGAATAATCGAATCCTGAACTACCTGTGCCATTTCAAGCTGTTCCTTCATCTGCTTATGTGCTGAATGCAGCTCTTTCAATGTGCGATTAATCTCAACATTGGCATCTTCAAGCTCAACAGTCCGCTCTTTTACTTTGAATTCAAGATTGTTCGCATAATCCGCAAGTGCTTTTTCAGAACTCGATATCTTTGACACCATTTCATTAAAAGTCCTTGAAATATAACCTATCTCATCTTCAATATATATTGGGACTTTCACATCAAGATTACCGTTTCTAACCTCATCAATACCCGACTGGAGACTCCTTAACGGCTTAATTATTGCGCCCATAAAGAAGAATCTAAATCCAAATAGAATTACAAAAATGATAAATATCAATATTAGTATCAAAACCGTAGCTGAAGGATGGAGAAATTTTCTGTAAGAAATATAATTAAAACCTACCTCATAAATGCTGCTATCATTCTCATTATAAACGATAAATGATATAAAATGTCTGAAATTGTCGGCTTCTCTAAAGAAATGTGTCCCAATCGGCTCACATGGAGCAACAATTGACCTATATCCTCGCTCAAACTCAAGTTCCGATAGTCCCTGACCTTCAAGCTCCTTTATGTTTTCAATAAAAAATTCTGTTGTTGTTGTCTGATTTTTATCAAGCACATTATCAATTTTGGAATAAAGCTCTAAACGGGGGATTGGTTCAAGTCTTTTTCTTAATATCATCACTTTACTATTAAGATATTCAAGATGATCTATAACATCAGATACGGATACTCCACCATCTGTTTTTGTTACTACATCGTATATATAAGCAAAATATCCGTTATTATCATATTCTCCGAATCTGTTTATATAGTCAAGATCAGATTGTGTAATTATCATATTCTGATCGGTCCTTATGCTCTCATAAAGTCTCGTGTTAAGCATCGTACTTACTAATAACAGATCATTAATGCCGGTTATCTCACCTTTTGCATATTGAACACCGCAATTAGGTTGAGTGCTGTAATCATATCTGTAAATATAACTTAAGTCATCAGGTCTGTAGTTATTAAAAATTATCAAATTTGATTCTTTAAGTTTAATACTATTGTAAGCGTTCTCCTGATCACGCAATCCGAAATAACTCACGCCTTGAAACACCAATAAGAATGTGGCAAAAGTAATTGAAATAATTTTTGTAAAAAAGGTTGTTTTGTCCTTCGTAGAATTTATGTATATAATAATGACAATAAAATAACCGGCCAGACTCGATAAATCCTGAGAAACCTGATAGGCCCCTTTACTAACCAAACCTTTCCTGTTCAAAAGGTTTACTATAGCAGGAATCATTATACTTAATGAAATAAACGAGAAAAGAGCCAATATCGACCATCTGTCATTTGTCTTAGTTTTAAAAAATCTCCATATACCTGAAATAAATAAGCCGAATAACATCGACAACATTTGTAAGGCAATAACCTGATCCACTATCGATGTATTAAAATCGTAATAGTGGCTTTCAAAATTAAAAACAATATTTCCTGTGTTTTTATTTGTTATCGTAAACCAGATAACAATAAATGCTAAATTAGCCGACAGAATAGCAGTAGCAATATTCAGCGGAACTTTACTGTTTTTTGCTGTATTATACTGAAATGACAATCTATAAAAGAATACAAAACACAGATAAACCCCGATTATTGTTATAAATCTATGATAAGCCGCAAGCGGATGATAGAAATACCCCGCTAAAAAACATCCGCTGAAAAAAGTGCCAAGGGCAAAAAACCCCAGAGCAAGGTCTTTTGTTTTATCAGATTTATCTTTAATTGTTATCAATATAATTCCAAGTACAACCGCAAAAGCAAAAGGGATCAGAGAACAAACAGTAAAAAAATTATGATAGTTGTTGCTGAACAAGTTCTGA
>CAZSQU010000123.1:0-4668 GCA_964608985.1 uncultured Spirochaetales bacterium | reverse complement strand
TCTTAAAGGGTTCGTAAGTGATTTTCTTCAATGATACAGGGTGTCTTGTTATATAATGATTTTTAGTTTCTACATGTTTTCTTACGGCGGCAATTCGCCGGGTGGTGGATTTCAAGCGGGGGTAATATTTGGGACTATTGTTGTTGTTACTGAGGTTTTATTTGATATAAAGGTTTTTAGTGACACATTCTATTCATTAATTGAGATAGCCGGTGTTCTGTTGTTAATAGTTATAATGATTGCGGGTCTGGTTATATCGGGATTTCTCTTTGGGAAATTTTATTTACTACAACATTCTGATTCAATTTACTCAAATATATTTATATGGATATTAAGTTTTGCAATCTATCTTGAGGTGTCAGGCTCTATAGTGCTAATATTTAGAAACTTTATAGGGATGAATAATGAGTAGAATATTTAAAATAATTACTGCTTTACTTATTATAGGTGGCTCTCTATGCGTGTATTATTTACTTCGTGGGTTTGTCTCATCCGGTAATGAACATATAGAAAAAATTATCGAACTGGCAGAGATGATGAATATAAAGAACCTTGTCACTGTTGTTTATCTCGGACCACGAATATTTGATACAATGCTTGAGGTTCTCGTTGTAGTTTTAACTGTTATAGGAATAAAATCAATAAAGGAATAACTATGATATATCTGATTATGGCTGTTGGTGTTTATGGTCTTATTGTTTCCGATAATCTAATCAAGAAGATCATGTGTTTAAATGTTGTAGAGAGCTCAATCATACTTATTTTTCTAAGGGCCGGCTATGTTAGAGGTATGCTTGCACCAATTATCGGAAGTGGTGATCAAACCAACTTTGTTAATCCGATACCTCAGGCACTTATGCTGACAGCTATTGTCATTAGCGTCTGTTTTAATGCACTTGCCATAATAATGATTGTTAAACTCTATGAAAAAAAGGGAAGTGTGGAGGTTTCAACACTTAATGTATAATACCGCAGTTGCAGTTTTCCCTATAATAGCTTTTAGCTCAGCAATAATTATCCTCTTGATGAAATACGGATTCAGGAAAGATATGTCAGGGGTTCTTGTTAGAGTCTCACTTATAGTGCAAATATGTACAGGTATTTTTATAGTCTATAGTTATATAAATCAGGGTGAGATAATAGTAGCATTAAGTTACCTTGACTATTCTATAAACTTTATATTTGACGATGTGCGGTTCTACTTTATGTTGACTCTCTTGGTCCCTTGTGTTTTTGCGTTATTTGGAATGCAAGGTGTAGAATCATTAAATATGCGTGTTGTATTCTTATTATATCTTTCCGGATGCAGCGGTATTATTGTTACAGGAGATTTATTTAACTTCTTTGTATTCTTTGAATTGATGATTATGGGTGCCTATGTACTCATTACAATAAAAAAAGACTACTACGCAGGAATTAGGTATATGTTAATAGGAGCGATTAGCTCTACAGTACTGCTATCAGCTATTATACTCTGGTTTGCTATGGGTAATTATTTTAATATGGGTTATTTTAGTACGATAGATGAATCTAAAAAACAATATGCAGTCTTATTGATCGGGCTTTTTTTAGTTGCCTTTACTATAAAGGGGGGGCTTTTCCCGGCCTGTAATTGGACAGCTGTTTGTCATGCGGCCACAGTCTCGACAGTTTCTTCTTTTTTGTCGTCATTTACAATTTTTTCCGGCATATTCGGTATATACCAATTTGTAATAGTACCTGCCGAGTTTTTAAAAATTGAATCAGTAATTGAATTATTAAGATTTGTCTCGGTACTATCAATTGTTTACTCATCATTGTATGTATTCTACGAGAAGCATTTCAAGAAGATGATAGCAGGAACGACTGTTACAGGAACATCAATTGTTGTGCTTATGCTTACATATGGAAGTTATAGGGCCGCATTTTCATACATGCTTATTCATGCAATTTATAAGTCCTCGCTCTTTTTGCTTTATGAAAAAAGGATGTCTGCAAACGATGAGGTTGATATTAGGTTGTCAATAACTACTGATCCGATAACCTATGGTATGACAATAGTATTTTTTTTGTTTACAGCTGGGATTTTTCCGGCGGTAACCTATCTGTTGAAATATGAAAATACAGGAACGCAGTTGACATATAAAGTGATAATCTACTTGTCTGCTCTACTTACTATGTCAGGTTTGTTTAAGTATGGGGTATTATTTAACAAGTTCAAACTATCTGTTATCCACTTAGTTTCACCTGTATTGGTTGTGTTATTCTATTTATATTTTCCTGTAGATTTCAAGATTAAATTAATCAACATAGTTGATCTGTTCATAGTTATTTTTGCTGTAATCGGATCAGGTTTTGCATTTAGATATACACCGTTACTACATACATTTGAAAGACGGTATGTTTTTAAAAACTTTAACTTTGAATTACTATATATCATTGCATTATTTACCGGTGTATTCACATTTCTTTCTATAGTACACTTCTAAAACTATAGTACACTTCTAAAAGTGTACCTCGAAATAACCATCCTCTCGGTATCCTCATTGGAGTCGAGGTTATTTTGAGGTTCAAAAAACTACAACACATAGGTTTTTTTCGAACTTACCTCAAAAGAGTTTTTGTAACAAATATTTTAAATATTTGTTGACATTATAAATATAATGTTGTATATAGTCTTTATTACTACTTGCGTAGTAATAACAAATAAAAAGTAAATGGAGAAAAAAATGAAAAATGTAAAAAAATTGGTTTTGATGGTTCTTGTGGCAATTGTTGCTTTCGGATGTAGCAACGCAGGTCTTGTTAACAAAGCAAGTGTTAATAATGACGGAAGATTCGTACCTAAGTCTGTGATATACGATGGCGACAAGGTATTTATTGATGGTGAAGAGTTTGAAAACCTATCAGCATCAAGAAACTCAGCAACTGAAGTTATCTGGGATGGTGCAGCGGACAAAAAAGTATCAGTAAGTTATCCAGTATATATTAAACTAACAACACTTAGAAGCTATGATGTGTATCTTTCAATAAGCGGTGGATACTATTTCAATATAATCAACGCATTAAACGGTAAAATGCTTATCGAAACTGAGCCGGGTGAAGATAACTATATCTCTTATGTTACTGCTATAGAGTTTGCTGACGGCGTGATTTGGAATAAATCGGCTTATTGGGGAAGAATTGCAACTGCTGACTTTACTGCAAAATATACATATACAGGAACTACTGCTGCTGACACTTATCAAGATGGTGCAAGAAGATTAGATTACAACTTTTCTACAATTCTTTCAAATGGTCTGATTGACGGTGGTGCAGGTAACGATACACTTTACGGCAATGATGGAAATGATATCCTTCTTGGTGGTGCAGGTGCTGACAAACTATATGGCGTTAATGGAAACAACTTTATCGATGGCGGAATCGGTAATGACGATCTTTATGGTTCTGCAAATGATGATGCTTATGTTTTCAGAGGCTCATTTGGTTATGACTATATAACTGAAATTGGTGGAACTGATGTAGTTATCTTTGCTGATATTAACAGATCAGCTGCTACAATTACAAAAAGTTCTTCTGATTTGATGATAACAGTTACTACAGCTAACAAGGTAAAAGTAATTGGTTTTTTCTCAGATATTTCAAAACAAGTTGAATCAATAAGATTTAAAGATGGCGTAGTGGTTGGTATTGAGGCTCTTAGATCACTTGATCCAAACTATAATGGTGGAAGTTCATCTTCAAGTTCTACTTCTAGCTCATCTTCAAGCAGTTCATCAGCTAATAACGGATCAACAGTTGCAACAGCAATTGCTCTTAATACAGGGGTAGTATTTAACGGTTCAACTTCAACAAATGGCCAATCAGTTTGGTTTAAGATACCTACGACAGCTAATGTTAACTTTGTTATGAATGGAACTGACAACTACACAACTAGTTCATTAACAGCTAAATCAAAGATCTATGCTTACAGATCAAATGGTACAACTGCAATCAACTTTAACGGTGGAAGTTATGTCTATACTGATGACACAACGACTGAAAGAACATTCAAGGCTCTTGATAGTTTTACATATATAAAGATTGTTACCTCAACTAAGGGTACCTATACAATGAAGATCAACTAGAAATAGTTAATAAGTTAAAATATGGGGGCTGTCAAATGACAGCCTCTTTTTTATGTGCTGTTCATTAAAATATTATTTGAATCACCTCTTTTAATTCTAAAGCAGGTTTTTAGATAGGTAGATTTAATTTATTAGAGGCTCTTTAATTATATCTCTAATATTATTCTTAATATGCCATGCCCCAGAATATAGATATTCACCTATTTCTCTACAGATATTCAATTTGATCGGTAGCACATTTATTTTTTTCTATAAATTTTGTAATATCCTCTTTGAATTTAAGCAGGATACTCTTAAATCGTCCTCTCCAAACTGTTCCGCTTCGGCTAAATCTTCGGTTAAATCGAATCGAAAAAACCTGTTTAACCCATTGCATAACAAGTGAGATATCTGTCTCCTCTAATGTCTGAATAACCATCTGAAACCTTTATGTGTCAATATAGAAGTCACTTAAATTAAAAAAAAAAGGGGACTTTTATGAAGTACAGCGAAGGGATGAAAAACAATATCTTGGGACAGGTTTTACCGCCAGAAAGTAAGCCTATAGCAGAAGTAGCAAATA
>CAZSQU010000122.1:0-4974 GCA_964608985.1 uncultured Spirochaetales bacterium | reverse complement strand
AAATGAAATTACCCCAAAAAAAATATCTGTTTGAGTTAGAAGAGGTTAAAAATGCTGCAATTTTAGATTTTAAATCTTTGAATCTCGTTATTTAACAGTTGTAAATTTTCCCTGTTGTTCATACTTAACTCACTCAATTTGACTACAGAACTTGCTATCTCATTTACACCGATAGTTGTCTCTTTTACTGCGGAATGTTCAGATGCAGAAACATTTTGAAGCTCAGAAATGGCAATCTCAAGCTTTTTTGTTTTATCAGTCATACTGCAAGCTGACTCGTTCAAAATGATTGATACCTGAACAAGTTTGTTATGTGTTTGAAGAATAACATCTGTACCTTTAGAGATGCTCTCAAACTCTTTTAAGAAACCGACCGTTTCCATTATGACATTCCAAACTGTTTCAAATACATCTTGAATTTGCTTTTGGGCATCTGTCGAATTCTTTACAAGAAGATTGATCGTTTCGGTTGTTTTCTTTAATACTACAGATATCTCTTGAGAATATCCGGTAGCCGTTTCTGAGAGTTTCCGTATCTCATCTGCAACTACCGAGAAACCAAGTCCGTATTCTCCTGCATGAGCGGCTTCAATAGCAGCATTCATTCCAAGAAGATTGGTCTGCGCAGCTATCACATTTATCATTTTAACTAAATCCGAAATGGTTTTATTATTATCAGATATGCCGGTTGTCGTTTTAAAGAGCTCATCAAATATATTACTGCTATCATTAATCTTTCCGAGCATACTTTTAAATAATGCTGATTTTTCCTTGTTCTTTTGATAAATACTATTAATTTTCTCGATATTTGACTCAAGAACAGTTGATGTCTCGGTTAGTACACTTGACTGTATGTTTACTTGATCTACGACCTCATTTGAGGAGCTGCAAATATAATCTATAGATTCTTGAACTATATCAACCTGATCTAATAGTGTATCACTATTCCGTGAGATAGATTCCATTATTGCGCGAATTTCTTCCGTAGAACTTGAAACTTGTTCGTTGTATGATGATAATTCGTAACTCGATTCTTCACTTTTTAAAATAAATTTCTTTAGGTTTTTAAAAACATTTGCAAGTGAGAAGTTCATGTTTGAAATAATCTTAGCAAGATCTCCAAACTCATCAGTACGATTTGTGAGTTTAAGCGGCACTTTTTGTGAAAAATCTCCGTCTGATACCGACTTTAAAATACTTAATACCGGTTTAAATGGTTTTGTTAAATTTAATGTTAAAACAATTAGAAGAGGAATAATTATAGTATTAACTGCGGCAAATATCAAAACTAAGTTAATAAGCATATCTGTAAGTATTTTGTTTACTTGATCTATTGATATATCAATACCGAGAATACCATCAAATCTTCCGTCTTTAGTATAAATAGGGGCGTATGCAGCTAAGAATGTTCCCCATTCATCTGTATAATAATCATCAATTATATGAACAGTGTCCGTTCCACCGGCTATTTCTAATAACAAGCTATTCGGATCTTCGTAAACATCACCTAGACTTGAAAGCAGATCTATATCAGTCTCTGCGTCTCCGACAAAAATAATTCCTTCTTCAGTTTTACGCATGGTATAGACAAATTTTGCATCAACACATTTATTTTTTAATAATCGAAGATAATTGACTACATTTGTGTAGTGTTCGGTGCTTTCATCTGATCTAACTTGAAGAAATTGATGCTCATCCGCAGGAAAACCGAGGATTCCTATCTCCGCATAACCTTTTAGACGAACCCTTAAATCATTCAAAAGTTTTTCTCTGGTAAACAGAAATGAAGAAATTGATAATAATCCTGTCCCCATAATCCATGATATTAAAAACAAAAATATCACTTTTTTAGTAATTGTAAACTTAACAAGATTTTTTATAATAAACATTCTTTTTACCTTTGTTAACATATTTAGGGTATGATAATACATTTATAATCTATAAATTTTCATTATGAGTTTACTGTTTTTGCAAATTATTGTAAAGTAAAAGAAATTTTAATATAACAAAAGGGGGCAGTTTGAATTTCTTAAGCCACCTGTTTATTGATAGAAATAACGATGAATCTCATAATATCGGGTTGACTGTACCTGATATTATTGGATTTCAAAATAGAAAGTACAGGATTTCAATAACAAAAATTGAATTAATGAAAAATGATCCTGAATTCAGGATATTCTGTCCCTTTATTGATGGTTTAAAGAAACATATAACTTTAGACAGGTGGTTCCATACCCATGAGGTGTTTAAAGAGTCAACTGAAACTATTTCAATGGATTATTATGATTACAGCGGTACACATCTCGGTGCTTTTTTTAGCCATATACTTTTTGAGATATTGATCGACAGATATATATTAACTTTAGAGCCGGCAATTGCCGATGATTTTTATAACGGTTATAAATCTTTCGATTTTAACAGTGTTATTCCTTTATTTGAGAAATATGGAGACTTCAATAGGGCGGGGTTTATTGAATTTGTGAATCTTGTTGCAAATTCGGATTTTTTACGGCAATATAGTGATTTTAATAATCTGAGGTCTATTTTATATCGGGTAGCGGGTAGGGTTGAAACACCCGCATCTATTATTCCGGATGATAAAAGTTTTGGTAATTATTGCCGAAGTGTTTATGAGAAATTAGCGGATACAATTTCGGAGATAGTAATATCAGCAAGTTTTGTGAATAATAAGGGGATTTAGTTATGTTTAGAAAAATCATTCATTTTTTTATACCGGATATTGACATTCTGCCTTTGGAGTTACAAAAGAAATCAAGATATCTCTTAAATATGAACAGTATTCTTATGTTGTTTTTTCTGTTAGTTATTTTTATAAGATTGTTTGTTAATGTAAACTATACCATGGCAATCGGGCTTATTGTTTTATTGTCATTAATTTTAACCTCATTGATATTGATGCATTATAAAAAATATAATATCGCGGCAATATTTACATTACTTATGTGTGAACTAAGTGCTAATGCTATCCTATACACGGCAAATCTTGAACACCATTTTGAGTTATATAAGTCCGCATTCTATATGCAGGCATTACTTATGACGGGGTGTCTTATTGTTACAAAGGAGATTATTGTTATTATTTTCGGTTTTTTGAACACTTTATCTATTACGGTTATGTTTATTGTAAGGATAAGGCCATACTATCTTAATGCTGATGGGAATGACTATATTGCAACATACATATTTATTGTTTTTGCATTTATTGTTTTAACTACGGCATCATTCTATATAATCAGGCTTACAAAAGGGCTGGTCAAAGTAGCCGAAGATGAAGCGGATCTTAATGCAAGAAGGTTTTTTTCTCTTGAGACCGCTATTGAAAGCTTTAAGGATAATATGGAGATCGGGGGTAAACTGGTAAGCTATTCTTACCATTGTGAAGGTGTAGCAGTTGATATAAACAATAGTCTTAACAGCATGAAAGAGGATGTTCTGAGGTTAAATAAAGATATGGATGCAATGAAGGTTTTAATGGATGAGATAAAAGATGCCGCTGTTAATATTAAGAATAAGGTCGGATCTGAATCATCTATTGTTTCAAACAGTAATCTTATTATCGATAAAATGACCGGTGCTATATCCAATATTGCGGATCTTTCCGAGTCAAAAAGAGACTCATTAAAGATGATTATCGGTACAGTCAATCAAGGATCAAGTGAGGTAAACAATTCTGTGGCTTATATGGATAAAGTGTCCGAGTCAGTTGCATCGGTTCTTGAGATGATCAAGCAGATAGAAAATGTTGCAGTAAAAACAAATATATTAGCTATGAATGCATCAATCGAAGCCGCGCATGCAGGTGAAGCAGGAAGGGGATTTTCAGTTGTAGCTCATGAGATCAGAAGACTTTCAGATGAAACAAACCGCAATACAAAAATTATCGTAGAAAATCTAAAGAAAAATGCCGAGATGGTTAACAATCTGAAAGCGATTAATCTTACAACAAGGGATGTATTCAATAAAACAACAAAAGAGGTTGTTGATCTCACAGGTTCTATTGAGGTGATTATTAATAATATTGGTGATCTTTCTGCGGGTACAGGTGATATTAACCGCTCCATGAAAGAGTTGGTAGATGCCAATAAAACAACCGGCGTCTCTGTTAATACGATTGACGGGATTCTTGAAAGAAATCAGAACAGTCTTGATGACATTGTTGAAAAAAATATCGCTGTCTCAAGAAAAATTGAGTTTATAGTGGGCAGGTATGCTGAGATTATCAACAAAATTGATAAGGTAAGTACAATAGGACGGGAAAATATCGATCTTATTAATAATCTTGATAAAGCCTTAAACAGCATTAAAGAAATTTAATTATCCTCGTAAAAAAATATACCTCTTGACTAAACACAATTCATATAATATTATTTAATCTATGAAGGCTCTTGCAAAAATAAATATTTTTGACAAGTTCAAGGAATGATGAGCCGGCAGATTTTTTCACATCCTGTAAAAATCTGCATTTCGAACATCATGTTCTCAAAAAGCACGGGGGCTTGTATACTTTATAAGCTATGTGAGTACTTGTGACGCACAGGATGTGCTAATACCGGTCGCGGACAGGAGGTCTTTAAGCGACCGGTGAGGTGAAGAATGACGCAGTAATTGAAAAAAAGATTATTTTTGCAATAGCCTCTATGAATAATGAGTTTGACAGCGCATATAAGTATCTGTTTTCAAATAAAAAGATTTTTCATGAGTTGATAACATCGTTTATCGATGAAGAATTCATAAAAAATATAAAGCTTGATGATATTGAACAGGTTGATAAAACATTTGTAACAGATGAGTTTATCCAACGGGAGTCCGACATTATCTACAAAGTTAGAATGGATAATGATGAGATTTATATTTACATCTTACTTGAGTTTCAGTCAACCGTTGATAAGACGATACCGTTAACCCGCATTATGCACGAGAATTCTACTGCAGCTCGTATCTTGCTGATTATCT
>CAZSQU010000121.1:1638-4979 GCA_964608985.1 uncultured Spirochaetales bacterium | reverse complement strand
ATCATGATATAGAGAGCTTTTTTAAATGTCTTGTTTTTCAGTGATATCATCGTGTTCTTCGCTGCACTCGTCTGTCCTAGACGTCGGATGACACACAGCGAAATAAGGAATGGTAAGCCTTACGGCGTAGGAAAACCATCGGTTTTCCTATTGAGTGGTGTGGGAGGGGGGAGTGAATGAAATTTGAATGGGATGAAAAAAAGAATCTTGCAAATATCAAAAAACATGGTATTTCTTTTGAAGAAGCCATTTAAGTTTTTTCCGATTTAGAGTCAATCTCTGTTAAAGATAATGAGCATTCAGAATATGAAGAGCGTTGGATTACTTTAGGGAAAATTGAATTATACGGTATAATAGTTGTTGTACATACAGAACGAATAAAATCTGATATTGAATTTATAAGAATTATATCAGCAAGAAAAGCCGGAAAAAGTGAAAAAAATGAATATATTATTAGATTAGGGAGTAAATAATGAAAAAGGAATATGATTTTTCAAATGGAGTGAAGGGAAAATTTTATTTCCCTGAATCGGAAATAGAGTTACCGGTATATCTGAATAAAGCAAACTTGAGCTATTTTACAGAGCTTGCAAAAATTAAAAAAGTTGCGGTTTCTAAACTGATAAATAATATTTTATCAAAAGACAGAGAATTAATTGAAAGTATAAAATAAAGTTTTAGATTTCTATGACGGATCGAGAGATCGATCGGATGGTTTACCTGTACTATTTAGGGTGTGAGTTATATGCGCTAACGGAGGAGGCCACTCTTTGCCATCCTGGCATCGCGACACTTGTACTTCCGCGTAGGAAAACCATCGGTTTTCCTATTGAGTGGTTTGTGAGGGAAGAATTAAAATGACAGAAAATGAACTTGACTTAATATTACAGGAGGGTGAGGGGTATAGAATTGAGTTTAAAGAAAACCTTTCCAATTTTGATAAAGAAATAGTCGCATTTGCAAATGCATCAGGCGGTTTTGTTTATATAGGCATAACTGATGACAAGAAGATTAAAGGCATTGAGATTAACAATAAAATCAAGTCCCAGATACAGGACATTGCAAGAAACTGCGACCCGTCAATTAATATTATCATAGATGAATACAAAAATATTTTGATTATTGAAGTCCGCGAGGGGGCAGACAAGCCCAATAAATGCACGACAGGTTTTTATAATAGAGTAGGACCTAATTCTCAAAAAATGAATAGAGATGAAATATTAGAGTTTGTGAAATCAGAAGGTAAAATCAAGTTTGATGAACTTATTAAAAAAGATTTTACTGTCAATGACTTTGATGAGGAGAAGTTTGAAAGATTTTTAAAAATGTCCGGGATTTCAAAAGTAATGGATACGGCTAATATTATAAAAAATCTTCATGCCGGTGAAATACAGGAAGGAAAATGTTTATTTTATAATACTGCAGTTTTATTTTTTTCAAAAAACCTTGATTATCAGTATTTTCATACAACTGTTACCTGCGCATTGTATAAAGGGGTAGATAAAGTCACTATTCTCGACAGAAAAGATTTTAACAAAGATATAGTTAATAGTATTGATGAGGCGATGATATTTTTAAAACAACATTTGAAAGTAAGATATGAGTTTGACGGCTCACCTGCTCGTAAAGAAATACCTGAATTACCATATGAGGCTTTGAGAGAAGCAGTAATAAATGCCGTAATACACCGCGACTATTTTGAAAAAGGCGCAAATGTTATGATAGAAATATTTGACACTCGCGTTGAAATCACAAGTCCCGGAGGCCTGCCGAAAGGACTTAAAGAAGAGGATTTCGGTAAAGTAAACTTACTTCGTAACCCTAATATTGCAAACTTAATCCAGAGGATAGAATATATCGAAAAAATGGGTACAGGTATTTATAGAATGCAAAAATTGATGAAAGAAGCCGGACTTAGAACTATTAAATATGAGTTCTCCGGTTTTGTTAAAGCGGTCTTTTATCGAGAGGGTACTACCCAAGAAACTACCCAAGAAACTACCCAAGAAACTACCCAAGAAACTACCCAAGAAAAAATAATCAAGCTGATCAAATTAAACCCAAAAATCACCAGAGATGAAATTGCAAAAGAATTGGGCAATATAAGTTCTGATGGTGTAAAATATCACCTTGAAAAACTGAAAAATGCAGGGAAAATAAAACATACCGGAGCGACTAAGACCGGCGAGTGGCTTGTATTGGTGGAATGAGTTGATTTTTACAGGCAGGAACATAATCGGGAAAAAATGACTAGGAGAATCAAGAAGTTAGAAGCCTATTTTGAGAAAACAAACAAGGAACACAATAAATGAAAGAAATAATAATTAGTACACAATTTATCGGACAGATTAAAAATATAATAGTTCAGGCTCAAGATAATGCTATCCGCGCGGTTGATAATGAACGAGTCTTGATGTACTGGAATATTGGAAAGATGATAATTGAAGAAGAACAGCAAGGAAAAGAAAGGGCAAAATACGGCACATATTTGATTAAAAATCTTGCTAAGGAGCTTGAACCGGAGTTTGGTGCCGGGTTTTCTGTTCGACAGTTGGAAAGATGTCGTCAATTTTTTAAAGAGTTTCCAATTGCGTCCGCACTGCGGTCGCAATTCAGCTGGACGCACTATAAACTACTTTTACCTTTAGATAATTCAGGGCAAAGAGAATATTACATAAATGAAGCTTCAAAAAATAACTGGACAGCCCACCAGCTTGAAAGACAAATCAACAGTCAGCTTTACGAAAGATTGTTGTTGAGTAATGACAAAGAACGGGTTTTAGGTGTGGCTAAAGGTGAAATGCAGCCTGAAAAAGCTACTGATATAATTAAAGACCCTATGTATCTCGAGTTTCTCGGATTAAAACGGGAAACAGCATATTACGAAAAAGATTTAGAGCAGGCAATTATCACACAATTGCAGGAGTTTATCTTAGAGCTTGGAAATGGGTTTACTTTTGTTGCCCGTAAGCAACGGATTAATCTGGATGGAGATGACTTTTTTGTTGATCTTGTTTTTTTTAATCGTCTTTTAAGGTGTTTTGTGATTATTGAGCTTAAAACTCACAAATTAACACATCAGGATCTGGGTCAATTGCAGATGTATGTAAATTATTATGACCGGACACAAAAACTGCCGGATGAAAATCCGACAATAGGGATACTACTTTCAGCCGATAAAAATGATGCGGTAGTAAAGTTTTCTCTGCCGGAAAATAATACAACAATCATGGCAAGTCAATATAAGTTATATCTGCCGAGCGAAGAGGTCTTGAAAAAGGAGCTTGTTAAAGAGATTAGTGTGTTTGAAAATAGAGGGTAAAAAGGCAGAGCGTTAATTG
>CAZSQU010000121.1:0-1628 GCA_964608985.1 uncultured Spirochaetales bacterium | reverse complement strand
GAAGTAATAAAATAGATTAAAAACACATGATTATATAACTTTAATCGTCAATAATAACGAAGTTCCCCATCCCGCAAGGATGCGACCGTGTGAACCAGAAGAGAGAAGAGGAGATAAAGATTGTGGAGGGAAACGGATGAAAAATTTTAAAGTATCTGATATAATAAAGATAATTGAGAAAGACGGTTGGTACCTCGATAGGCAAAGCGGTAGCCATCGGCAATATAAACACAATATTAAGAAAGGGTTAGTAACAATATCATGTCACAAGTTATCCAAGGATGTGCCAATAAATACCTTGAAAAGTATTATCAAACAAGCACAATTAAATGAGGGGGATTTATGAAAAAATTTTTTGTTTTATTTGAAAGGTCAGAGAATGGATTTAGTGCTTATGTGCCTGATTTGCCGGGCTGTGTAGCTTTTGGAGACACCAAAGAAGAAACAGAAGAGCTAATTTATGAAGCTATACAATTTCACATTGAAGGTATGGTTCAAAACAATATTCCTCTAAACTCTACAATAGTTGATAGTGAATTAATGGTTTTTGTTTAGAAAGCCTTGTAATTTTCGTTGACCAAATGCTCGAAGCACAAAAGAAGTTTCATTCAGGCGTTTATTGATACGGAAAAGCATGTTTTGACGCACAGGATGTGCCGAATATCGGTTTTGCCAAGGATGGCAAAAAACCGATGAAAGCAGAGGATTGATATGTTGGATAAGCAGATAGATAAGCTTGTTTACCTGTGCCCTTTAGGGTATGAATTGTATGGGGTGACGGAAGAGGAGGTGAAGATAATTGAGAATTAAAAATTAAGAATTATCAATTGAAGAATATGGAGATAATTATGAATTATGAATTATGAATTAAGAATTAAGAATTAAGAATTGGGGGATTCTTCTCATTCGTTATTTGTAATTCGTAATTGATAATTAACAATTAAGAATTGTGGAGGGGGGAGAATGAGTGATACCGCTGACAACTTGAATCCAACATCTCAACTGCTTATATATCAAGCCACATATGGAAGTATTAAAATAGATGTTCGTTTAGATGAGGAAACCGTCTGGCTTTCTCAAGAGCAAATGGCAATGTTATTTGGTAAAGGTAGAAGTACAATAACTGAACACATTCAAAATATTTTCACTGATGGGGAGCTAAATGAAAAGATGGTATGTCGGGATTTCCGACAAACCACTCAACATGGCGCAGTTACAGGAAAAACTCAGGAGAAATCCGTAAAACACTACAATCTCGATGTTATTATCTCAGTGGGTTATCGTGTTAAATCAAAACAGGTTACACAATTTCGTATTTGGGCAACCCAACGACTTAAGGAGTACATTGTTAAAGGTTTTTCCCTAAACTCAGATCGATTTAAATCCGGTAATTCAATGAATTATTTTGATGAGTTACAAAACCGGATTCGTGAAATCAGGATATCCGAAAGGTTTTTTTATCAAAAAATCAAAGATATATATACAACGAGTATTGATTACGATCCTAAAGATGAAAAGACGATAGAATTTTTTAAAATTGTTCAAAATAAACTTATTTGGGCATTGGTTGAAAAATACCTTGCGTTTGCAGAAACTATGGCTCAACAAAAAAAAACTATGTATATGAA
>CAZSQU010000120.1:0-5125 GCA_964608985.1 uncultured Spirochaetales bacterium | reverse complement strand
TCAGTTAATAATTTAACTCTTTCAGGCATCTTAGCTTCTTCACCCATAGAAACCCAAACATCTGTATAAAGAGCATCAGCACCTTTAAGAGCTTCTGCTTTTTTAGATATATCATAAACCTCAAGTTTTGCACCTGATTCTTTTGCAAGCTTTTGCATTCTTTCAAAAAACTTAGGTTCCGGACTAAGTTCTTTAGGAGTTAAAGTTACATAGTTCATACCCATTATTGCAGCACCCATCATAAGAGCGTTAGCAACATTGTTTCTTCCGTCACCACAGTAAACAAGTTTACATTGGTGTAACGGCTTAGTTGTATTTTCCATAATTGTCATAAAGTCAGCAAGAACTTGTGTAGGGTGGTCATGGTCAGTTAAACCATTCCAAACCGGTACTCCTGAGTATTTTGCAAGAGTTTCAACTGTTTCTTGAGCAAAGCCTCTGAATTCAATACCATCATAGAATCTGCCAAGAACCTTAGCGGTATCTTCCATAGTTTCTTTTTTTCCCATTTGTGAACCTGTAAGGTAAGTTACATTAGCACCTTCGTCGAAACAAGCAACTTCAAAAGCACATCTTGTTCTTGTAGAATCTTTTTCAAAAAGTAAAACGATGTTTTTACCTTTTAGTAGATCGTTCTTGATACCCGCTCTTTTTTTTGCTTTCAAATCAATAGATTTGTCTAAAAGATATTGGAATTCGTCTCTTGTAAACTGTTCAGTAGTTAACAAGCTTTGTCCTCTTAAATTAATAGGCATAAAAATCTCCTTATTTAATAAAAAATTGTCCTTACAGACTTTTTACCTTTATTAAAGGTATAATAAACAACAAATTAACATTTATCGTTTATTATACCCAAAATCCCCGTATAACGGGGATTTTGGTTGTATTTTTACTGAGAAAATAATTATTTCTTGAATTTCTTCATGATAATGTCTTCGATCTCTTTCTTAGATTTGTCGTCAAGTTCGTAACCAACTCTTGTATTTGGTTTCTTAATATTAACGATTCTGTTAAGATCGATAGGAGTAGCGATAAGAACAGCTTCACAATCAACTGCGTTGATAGTGTCTTCAAGATCCTTGATTTGTTTGTCGCCATAACCCATTGCAGGAAGAAGTGTACCGATTTCAGTATATTTCTTGAAAGTATCTGCGATAGTACCTTTAGCCCATTTTCTTGGATCAACCATTTCTTTAACGCCGATTCTTTTAGCCGCAACTGTACCTGCTCCGATCTTCATCTCACCATGTGTAAGAGTAGGACCATCTTCAACAACAAGCACTCTCTTGCCCTTGATAACTTCAGGTTTATCAACAGTAAGTGTAGAATCTGCCTTAACAATTATTGCTTTAGGGTTGTATTTTTTACAATTAGCAATTAGTTTTTCAACTTCTTTAGGATCAGCAGAGTCAATCTTGTTTACAACAAATACATCTGCTCTAAGGAAGTTAGTATTACCCGGATGGTAAGTTAACTCATGTCCGGTTCTATGTGGGTCAACAACTACTATTTCAAGATCTGATTTAAAGAAAGGAGTATCGTTGTTTCCGCCATCCCAAATAATGAAATCAGCTTCTTTTTCAACTTCTTTACCGATTGCAGCATAATCAACACCTGCAAAGATAACTCTGTTTCTGTCGATATGTGGTTCATATTCTTCCATTTCTTCAATAGTACATTTGTGTTTTTTAAGATCGTCTTTAGAAGCAAATCTTTGTACTCTTTGAGCAACAAGGTCACCATAAGGCATCGGGTGTCTGATAGCAACTGCTTTTCCAAGTTTAGTTAAAGCATCAGAAACTGCTCTTGTTGTTTGTGATTTACCGCAACCTGTTCTAACTGCACAAATTGATACAACCGGTTTTGTTGATTTGATCATTGTGTCAACAGGAGAGATCATTACATAGTTAGCGCCAGCAGCCAAAGCTATAGAACCAACTTGCATTACATGTATATGTTGTACATCTGAGTAAGCAAATACCGCGTCAACAACATTACCTGCATCTTTTTGTTTCTTTACTAGATCGTATAATTCACTTTCGTTAACGATTGGAATTCCATTAGGATAAAGTTTACCTGCAAGTTCTGCCGGGTACTTTCTTCCATCAATGTCCGGGATTTGAGTAGCTGTAAACGCAACTACATCATAAGCGTCATTGTCTCTGTAGATCATGTTAAAATTGTGAAAATCTCTACCAGCAGCTC
This sequence comes from uncultured Spirochaetales bacterium, assembly GCA_964608985.1. Taxonomy (GTDB): domain Bacteria; phylum Spirochaetota; class GWE2-31-10; order GWE2-31-10; family CAYYKD01; genus CAYYKD01. The sequence continues at coordinate 2,920 of CAZSQU010000120.1, read as the reverse complement.
CAATGATGATTACTTTTCTTTTTGCCATAAAAAGTCTCCTCTCTCGATTTTTATATTTTCCCTTATTTATTGCAAGGGTTTATACCAACATCAATGCGGCTTCACTGCCCCCGTGAATTGTTCACTATATATTACATAAAGCAAGATAAGTCAATATAAAATTTTTCACAAACAAAAAAACAGTAATTTTATATATATAATAGTTTGATTTGATCGCTTAAGACCGATCCAATTCGGCATTAACTACCATATTTCCAGTCATATACAGCGATAATCTGACCATATACACAAAATAGACCAAAACTCTAAAATATATAATTTTTAAAAAAATCGTGTTAAATTATCTCGATGACCTTTTAACGGTAAATCTCAACGGCCTTTTGAATTCAATAATATTTCCATTGTAATCACTTACAACAATCTTAAGCCCCCGTGTTAGCGGTAAAGAATAAAATTCTCCGATGTAATAATCAAAGTTCGCACCGTTACGATATAATCTGTCAAATGATATGTTAGCACCGGCAATGCTATAACTGCTCCCTTGAGGAATCAGTCTGTCTAATCTGACTCCGCCCTTTTCCTCTCCGTCAATCGAAAAAAAGATGGAATATGGGGTTAATTGATACTGTGAATTCTGAATTCTATCATAACAACTGATAAACAATTTACCGCCGTTCTCAACTGTTCCTCCCCCCCCTATTAAAGATACCCGTTCATTATTATCCTTAATGAAGTAAACATCGTTTATCACAGGATTAGATGTATCTGCAAAATTTATAATTGATAGCGGGTTAATAAGTTGTGAATTCTTCAAATCGTATATCTCAATGTGGAGATGGGGACCGGTTGATCGTCCGGTGTTCCCTATGGACCCGATTACTTCACCTTGTTTATAAGATAGCCGTGAGCGATCAAAAGATCCGGCTTGAATGTGTGAATAATTGGTAATATAATGATCGGGCTCGCTTTTGGTGATAATAAATTCCCCGTTTCCATACCTGATCGAACCGGGTCTTTCAATAGAATAAAAAACCACCTCTTCACTTTTATGAAAAGTAACAATCCCGTTATTTGCGGCTGCGATATCTATACCTGTATGAAAATGATCTGTCCTGTTGTCCCCAAATGTTGAAGTCAGCTTCAGTTCATTTAGTTGCGCGTTATTTGTATCTGAATTCAAAAAGAAAACCCCGACTAATAAAAAAACAGACAGAAATTTTATCTTTAACATCAAGCTCTCTCCATTTCAAACCTTAACAGGTATTCATTTACTTTTATTATAATCAAACCGGTTTCATCGAATGCAACAAGCCCGCTGTCGCTTGAATAATCTCTTTGGAATAAAAGTTCCCCGGAATACGAATAAACACGATAATAATTACGACCGTTATTTGCCGACACAATCATTAACTTCCTATCGCCGGAAACCAATGCCGTTATCAGTTCACCATCAAAACTATAATCAAATCTATGGGCATTTTTTATTGAATATCTGCTTATATTCTTACCATCTTCGGTATAAATATCTTTATTTACTATATTTATAAAAGATCTGTACGGATGCATCGAATCTTTGTTAATAGAAAAAAGTATTGATTTAGAATCAATGTTATAAACACTGACAACTTCACTCTCAGAACCGACCACAATAGCCATAATCTTACCGTCGTTACTTATTGCCGCTGATTTTACAAAAGCACTATCGTTGGCAATATTGCTGTTTATATACTCATACTTTACAGTCCCGTCCATTCCATATACAAACACTCCGCCAAGAAAAGTTGTTACGATCGTATCCTGATTTAGGTTTGTAGATAAAGAGGTTATAATTGATGTATAATCAACCCCGTCAAATTCCTTTTCACCACGCATATTGTATCTGGTAAAACCCATCCCGTTTGACTTAATCACAAAAAAACACGGGTAATCTCCGGCGAAATAGGGATAACCGGTTGTTTGAACAACAAACAGCTCCCTGTTGTCGCTTGAAAACCCCTTGATCTCTGTACCAACCTTTTCATAAATAATATATCCGTATTTATTAATAACAACCTCATGTTCAATACCGGAATTGACGCTGTTTACTACACCAAGATCACGATTGTAGAAACCGGCACCACCCCCCATACAAATATAGGAACCGTCAACCCTGACAGCTTCAGTATTATCGACTGCCTCACCGCTAATCATATTAAGAACATACGCGCCCCCCTGTTTAATACTCATGGGGGATATAAAGAAATACAAATACAGTATAGATGCAAATATAAGCACTTTTCTTAATAGTTTAAACATAGTATTCCCCATTCTTAATATGATAAGAATAGGATTATATAACTTTTTTTTGGTTGAGTAAACCTGAATTTAACTATATTTATACTTTAAGCCCCTATTCGGTATATTTTTTGAGAAGCGCATCAAGAGCACCGTCCTGTTTAATCCGAGTCAAGACCCTGCTGAAATCAGCAGCAAGTCTATCATACCCGGGTTTACGGGCAAAAGCAAGATACAACTTAGAATTATTAATTTCTTTAGGCAGATATGCGATACCGTCCAATACATTTTTTTGCTTTGCAAGGTATAATCCGACATATTTATCAACAGGCCATAGATCGATCCTTCCTGAAATTAGCTGAATAAGATTGATCTCATCATTATTTGAATAACTGAATGTAAGCCCCGGATATTCCAACAAACCACCGGATATATCGTAACCTCTTGATACCCCGATAGTATATCCCTTTAAATCATCAAATGTATTAAAACGGAACTCTGTGGCCCTGTCCTTGCGGCAAAGAAAAACAGACGGGCTGTATGAGAGAAATTCATCGGGATAATATAGATACGGGACCCTTTCATCATTTTTGTTTAACCCGCATTATGCATGATAATCGTAGCGAAGCGAAGTAGATTGTTGATT
>CAZSQU010000119.1:4243-5181 GCA_964608985.1 uncultured Spirochaetales bacterium | reverse complement strand
CATATCATATTTACAGCGAATATGAAATAGCTTATTTCAGAACTTGTGTAATTGCTGAGCATGGAAACATTTTTCCTCTTGGAATTACAAGTAAAGATATAAAAAGAAATAATAGATAGGGAGTTTTAAGAATGGAAAGTATAAAAAATATAAGAAAAACATTAAAAGATAAAGACTCTATTAAAAATTTAAATAGTTATGAAAAAAAATGTATAAATGGAAAAGTACAAGCCTTAAAAAAAGATTGCATTTCTTGTAAATTGAAAACCAAAAATAAACAGACTAATATATTTTGTATGAATTGTGTTAAAAAAATAGAAATAGAAAATTTTAACAGGATTTACTCAAAGATAAGAAGAAAAATTAAACAAAGATTTTTAAATGAAGCTAAAAAAAGGAATAAATAATGCCAAAAGAAATTGGGTTCTATTGTTCTTTGAACAAAATAAGCATACGACATGATGAAATACAAGACGATGACAAAAAAATCATTCAAAGAGTTGTTTATTCATCAAAAACATCAAAAATACCTTGTAATTATGATACCTTGAGCATTCTCAATGAGCAGATTGCCGATTTTATCTTTTCAAATAAAGATGACAGGTCTTTTATTCCCGGTATTTTGAGCCGTGCCGTGTTTGATATGGGTTATTTTAAGTGTGATGCAAAAATTTTAATAGACATGGGTCTTCTTCCTCCAGAAACCTACAATTTTCAAATTGTAATAAATAAGATTGAAATTTTCTCTGATGAGAAACTTACATTTGCTTTAATTTTTGACTTTGTCCATACACAAGATAAAGAAGCACAGGACATTATTAAAGTTGTTGGCAATATTTGTGAATTTTCTTTGTCGATTCGAGATTTAACCGATGTAGTATTTAACTATTTTGATATTAACTAAAAAAAAGGATTACAAAACATAAGACTGAGTTTTA
>CAZSQU010000119.1:0-4161 GCA_964608985.1 uncultured Spirochaetales bacterium | reverse complement strand
CAAACTAAATAATAAATTTTTAAAAATGCAGCTCGGTCTTATAGCTTGTAATTAAGCAAAATGCACGATGTTGATTTAAAAGGTAAAAATATTCTTCCTCACGACTTAGAAGCTGAAAAAAGTCTCCTATGTTGTATCTTGATGGACGAAAATTATAGAGATAATTTGAATGATATAAAAATAAAGTCTGAATATTTTTATGACCCTAAGAATAAAGTCATTCATACGGCTATAAAAACGCTTGAAAATAAAAGCTCTCCTATTGATGTTATTACACTTAATAATGAGCTTAGTAATACAGGCAATATTACCACAATAGGCGGTCCGGCTTATATTTTTGAAGTTATGAATACAGTCTCTACAAGTGCAAATATTTTTTATTATGCTGAAATTGTTTTTGAAAAATACAATCTTAGACAAATTATATTAAAATGTACTAATTCAATACAAGAAGTTTACGGCAATCTTCCGTTTACTTCTATCATGAATAATCTTGAATCTTTTGTTTATGGTGTACATGAAAATAAAAGCTCTTCCGGTGAGTTCGTTCAATTTGATGCTTGCCTTGTTGAAACAATAGATCGTTTTTCAAAAACTCTTAATACGGAAACTCCTAAAGTCTCCACAGGTTATAAAAGTCTTGACAGGTTTATCACTCTTGATGATCCAAAGTATGTTGTTATTGCTGCTCGCCCCTCTATGGGTAAAACGCAGCTCTTATTAAATCTTGTTCTTAATCTTGCAAAAGCAGGGCACGGCGGAGCGATTTTCTCTCTTGAAATGTCAAAAAACGAACTCACCGAAAGAATTTTAGCTCTTGAATCGGGTGTTTCATATCAGAAAATACAACGAAAAAAAATGAATGAGGTAGAGATTTCAAGGTTTTACGGTTGTGTTGAAAATATTGTCAATTTACCTATTTATATCAATGACGGCTTTGATGAGTCTCTTGAAGACATTCGCTTTAAGGCTCGTAAATTGAAAAAAGATAAAGATATAAAATTTCTTGCTATAGACCATATAGGGCTTGCCACTCTTGATGATGATTTACAACGGCATGAAGCTATCAGTAATCTTTCAAGAGGAATCAAAAAGCTCTCTAAAGAGCTTGAAATACCAATCTTTGTACTTTGTCAACTTGGTAGGGAGGTTGATAAGCGAATGGACAAAAGACCTATACTTTCTGATTTAAGAGATTCCGGCTCTATTGAGCAAGATGCAGATTTGGTTCTTTTTATACTAAGACAGGATTATTACGGTATTAAGGATAAAAACGGCTCTACCGATGGCGGAAAAGCCACAATCATAATAGGTAAAAATAGAAATGGAGCTACCGGAGACACGGCTCTGTATTTCAACAAAACAACTCTTGCGTTTGAAGATGTGTATTATAATTCTTACGAAGATGAAACAAATTAAGGATTTTTTTATGGCTATAAGAAGAAAGAAGCGTAAGCTTTTAAATTTGAGCTCTTGCGAACAAGAGCTTTTAAAAAAAACCGCTCTTGAGCTCAACACTTCGGAGTCTTCTATTTTTTATTATCTTTTAAATCTTGTCCAAAGCGGCAAGATAACAATAATAAAAGACGATTTTTTAAAATATATCGAAAAATAAAGGATTTTTTTATGAGTTCTCTAAATAAAATTATAATGCTTGGTTTAATAGGCTCTGAAATCAAAAACAACAAATTCACTTTGTTTACAAAAGATTTTAGCGAACCACAAAGTAAATTCTTGCCGTACAAAATTGAGGTTTATGGTAAATTGGACTTATCAAAGTTTAAAACTGGTGATGCAATTCTTTTAGATGGCATAATGAAAAAGGATTTTATTTTTACTTATTCTATGAAAAAAAGCTGCTGCAATCAAGATAGTGATATTGATGACACTATAAATCGTGTTTTTCTTATCGGCTGCGTAGGCCGAAATCCTGAAAAAGATAAGTTCAGTATTGCAACAAAAGAGTATCAAAGCGGTGAATATATTACAGACTGGCATAATATTCTTTGTTTGTCCGGTCAAGTCTCTGATTATGCGAAAAAATACATTTTAAAAGGTGATACAATTTACATTGAGGGGTTTTTTGTTGGCGATACGATTCACGCCGATAAAATTACAAAGCTCTATAACGGCAGGAATCACCCTACTAAGGCGTTTAATTAAAAATAAAGAAAGGATTAGTTGATGATTTATGTCAATAAGATTGTTTTAATGGGTTGTATAGGTAAAGACCCCGAAGATAATGAATTTACTCTTTCAACAAAAGATTATAAAGATGGTCAATATATGCTTAATTGGCATAATAATATTAAGTATGTTGGTAATCATAATCACGCTGCTAATATTAAAAAAGGTGATTATGTTTATTTGGAGGGCTCTTTGTTTAATGGCTCTATACAATGCACCTCTGTAAGGAAAATCATATATAGTGATGTTGATAAAAAAGAGACTCCTCCTGTTTTTAAAAGAAAGTCGGTTTTTTGAAAATTTACCTGTCAAAAACGCTGTATTATATTAATATAATATATATATAAATATAATAAGAGATAAATAAAGACAAATACGATAGTATTTGTCTGTTTTAATCTCGTATATATTAAAATAATATGTTATGTTAATGTATTTGCGTTTTTGATGGGTATCGCAACGATTAAACAATAACAAATAAACAAAAAAGGAAAAATTTAAAAATGGAATTATCAGAAAAAGTTAAAGGAATCTTAAAAATCCTTGCTAACAACGAAAGAGATATTTCAAGTATCACTATTGAAGATTTTCTTGAAATAGATGCTTGGTTTTTAGCAAAAGGAGAAGACAGCAAACCTGCATTTGATTATATAATTAAGTGTATTCGATTTAAGAGACTTGTTGGCTTTTCTGTTCCTCCTGCAAAAGAATCTGGGTTTTACCCTGCTGATGTTACCTTGTTAAATAAAGAGACTGAATCTTCCGGTATTCAAGATATTATTAGTGATATGTATGATTGTATGCTTAAAGACCAAGAAGCAGAGCAAGAAGCTGAAAATCAAAAAGATGAGGTTTTTAATGATGTACCGCAGTCAGAAATACCGCAAACTTAGAAAGTCATTACTTGAAAAGCATGATTATATTTGTCAAGTATGTTTCAAAAAAAAGCAAAAAATGACAATCCATCATATAAAACACGCTCTTGATTATCCTGATTTATTTTATGAGCCAAGTAATTTACTTGTTGTTTGTAATAACTGCCATAAGCAAAAATTTCACAGAACAAAAAAAAAGTAAAATCATACCCTATTTTCAAAAAATAGGGTATTTCTTTTAGTGGCAGGAACGCCAAAATGCTAAAGCGAAGAATGAGCAGAGCATTTTAAAAGATAGTCTATGCAGTAACAAAATTTTATACAACTCCCCCTTATTCTTCAAATATCATACCTTAATTAGACTTAGGGCTTCCCACCTAAGCCTAATATGTTATTTTTTTTCGAGCCATGTTTGAGGAATCGAGTCGGAAAAAAATAACTAAAAGTATAGCGAAGCGACTTTTTATAAAATACTATCATCAATGTTTCAACTTCCTGTTGAACTCTTTTAAATCCTTAAACTCCTAAGGGCTCTTCGCTTTTAGGACTAAACGGCAAAACTTCCTGTTTTATATAATCCGTTTAGTCCGGTTCTTGATTTTGTACGCTGTTACTGCTATAGTTCGCTTAATAGTTACAAATTTTAATAATATCATTCTTCACAAAATTAAGAAAAAAGTCAAAACTTCCTGTTTTGAGTGCTACCTCTTTTTGAGCGTCTTTCTCCCCCCCTCGAAATAAAATACCTTACTTTAAATTCCTGTTAAAGTCTTAGGTAAGCCGAGATTGAGGGGGGTGCTCGAGGGGGGAGAAAGAGTGGCAAGGAGTAGCACCGTTCTTTAAGAGCCCGGATGCTTTTATTTTTGACACTACTAAATAAATCTTTTACCTTATTGCTCTGCCTTAGTAGTGGCGAAAATAAAAGCAATGAGACGATTACTCCAGAACTTAGCTATATATAGATAGAACTTGATAAATTATTGATTCTTGATGTTTTGTTGATTTTATTTAGATATTGTAAAAAAAGCTTGACAATCGTCTTTCGTTTTATTACAATTAAAGTGTTGGTGGTCTCCATTAAAACAAGGATAGAAGCACG
>CAZSQU010000118.1:0-5537 GCA_964608985.1 uncultured Spirochaetales bacterium | reverse complement strand
TAATCAACAATCTACTTCGCTTCGCTACGATTATCGTGCATAACGCGGGTTAAGGAACAAATGAATATTCAATTTTTAGATTAGCTGCTTTTGGTGCTTTGCATAGTAAAAGTAGTATGGTTTTTTTTGCAGGAGACTGAAATCAAGGATTGGAGCTCCAAAAGCAATAACGGCGACGGCTGATAAAATAGCAAAATTGTTTTATTTTTGTATGAAATCAAATACATCCTATGTTAATAAAGGAATTAATTATTATGAAAATAATTACAAGGAAAGAATAATAAAGAATTTAAAAAAAATAGCACAAGAAATGGGTTATTAACTTACCACATTAGTACCTGGAGGATAGTTTTTCAGAAGTGCCTTTATTTTAAATTTCGTCAAAAATAACAACCCTGTCTCTGCCGTTCCGTTTTGCATAGTACAAGGCCTCATCAGCCCTTTTTATGATATCTTCATTATTGTTGTCGTCAGGTAAAAACTCCGATATACCGATGCTGATTGAAATATTGAAAGATTGCCCATCCAACGAAACAAAGCATACAGTTTTTATCTGTTCACGCAACCTTTCGGCAGGAATTACAGCGTGCTTTGAATTCGTTTCCGGGAGTATTACAAGGAATTCCTCACCGCCAAACCGTCCCGAGAAATCAACTTCACGAAGCAGGCCGCTGGTTGCAAGGAGTTCGCCCAACCTGACAAGTACCATATCACCGACAAGATGCCCGTAAGTATCGTTTATATGTTTAAAATAATCTATATCTATCATCATGCATGAGAAAGTACCGAAATGTTCAAAGATATCACCTTTGGGTTCCGAATTATAATCAACGGATATTTGAGTGTTTTTAGTGTTGCTGATCCTCCAAAGATCCCTTATGGTTCGTTTTCTTTCGGTTTCTAAAAGATCGTATATGGCTTTACGATTATAAATTTTGGTGAGATAGTCGATTTTACTCAACTCTGTAAGCTGATTATAAAGCCGTTCAATCTCCTCTTTCTGTGAACGCATAACTTCTGCATCAGCCATATGGCCGAATGATTCAATTATATACCTGTTTGTCCATCTGGTTAAAGTGTTTTTTTGAAATAATGCCTCAATCATTGTTATCATCGCTTCAGATGTAAATTCTTTATCTGTTATCGTATCTTTATAATAAAAAGTAACACCTTGCAGTAGTTCTTGACAGTTCTTGTGTGTTTCCGGGTTTTGTGTAATTATAACATAGTTCAATGTGTCTATCTTAAATTCGTCTTTAATGAAAGCAAGAATCTCAGGTGAATTTGCATTAATGATCTCTTCTGCACCGATAATTAAATAGTTCTTGTATGTTAGGGCTATCTTGTTGTTTACAATAAACTCAAACATCTCTTTATAGTAAAGCCCGTAACAGGTAAAACTGTCTGATTCAAGCTCGATTATAAGACGGGACATATCTTCATTGTTATCTTTTAACAAAAAAACTACTTTACTCATTTACATACCTGCTGATTTTAATATCCTAACTACAAACAGTTTACAATAATCAATAATATTTTGCAATAAATATTATATCAATTATTAATTTAAAATTGCACCCTATTAAGGTTTATTTCGAAAATATTTGTTGAAAATTTAAATAATTATTTATAGTATAAAATTTCAGTTAAAGAGGCTCTTGCAAAAATCCCTTCAGTTTTTTGCTTGATCTTTTATTTGTTAAACATGCGTCAAATTGCGACAAAAACTACTCAAATAAAGTGATTATTTTGCGTTTTTTTGCCGTAATTCTCCTTGTTTTCCAAAAAAATATACTTCGCAAAAATTCAAAATTTATTTTTGCAAGAGCCTCAAATAAAAGATTTTTATTAAGATTGTTTTTAGGAATATGTATGAAAAAAATTATGATTGTTTTTTTTATTGTTTTTTCAATCAGTTTTATAAATGCACAAGCGACATCTCAAACCATACAAACAGTAAACGGGCTCTCTATCGGGTCTTTAGTAACACTTGGAGCCGCCGCTTGTTTTCATGGAGCCGGTTTTGGGGTTTTTATTGAAAAATACTCTGGTTTTCATCTGACAATCCCGTTTGTATTATCAACGATTACCGGATATGTTCTCGAAAAGATTGTAAGTCCGGTTCTTTCTATATACGCAAATATACTTATTTACGGAGAAAGTCCGCCATTGGTAAACAATTCTGCATTCTGGTACGGTATGGGGTGGGTTGCAACGACATTGATATCGCTGCCGGGACTCATAATGACAAGTTTCGGACTTGTTAACGGCCCCGAAGATCCATATTACATTACGGGAATGATATTAATGGTTGCAGGCGTGTTGTGTTCGATCGGGTTGCAGGTGGGTTCTGCAACTATTCCGCTAATCTACTTTAATCTATAAACAAACGGAGATTGTATGCAGAAATTACTATTAATTATCATGATTGTGTTATTCTCAGTAACACTATCATATTCAGCTATAAACTTTGGGACTGTTAACACCGTAAGGGAGCTTTCTGTTGCATCGATTGTTTGTGCGAGTATCGGTACAGCATCATACGGTGTCGGATACGGATTGTTGAGTTCGATCTCATTAGATTTCAGTGATGATCCTGACAGCGGATTATTTCTAAAGGTTTTTTTTATTGGTTTGACTTTGTTTTCCGGTGTTGTCCTTGAGCGGGCAATAAGTCCGGCTCTTTCCTTATACGCAAACTATCTTGTTTATGGATTTGATCCGCCGCTTGATATATCAAAACATTCTGCGTTCTGGTATGCGATGAGCTGGGTAACAACATTGATGCTTGTCATTCCTTCAAATATATTTATTGTGGTAGGTTTTACAGAACAACATTTTATGATAGTAGGAATGATGTTGCTTCTGGCAGGGATTTTGTCAACCGTCGGACTACAGGCAGGGGCTATCTCAATGCCTTTGATGGTTGTTAAACTTTAGCCCGCATTATGCACGAAAATTCTACTGGATCTCGTATCTTGCTGATTATCCACGAGTTACTCGATTTTCGATTCTCACATAGTGTTACTATGCTGCGAGTCTCAAATCTTCCTAACTCTAAGCTAATCAACAATCTACTTCGCTTCGCTACGATTATCGTGCATAACGCGGGTTAGGCCGCCGGCTTTTATAACGGATCTTTGATTTTTTTTAATATTTTAGGGAGATACTTTAAGAAATAGTCGGCATCCTCCCTTGTCGAATACAATCCGAGACTGATCCTTAGAACACCGTATTTTGACGCGTCAACGCCGAGAGCTTTTATCACCGGAGATGTTTCGTATTTTCCTGAAGAACAGGCGGATCCTACAGAAGCGGATATACCTATTTTATCAAGACTTAATAGAAGTGCGCCGCTGTCAACCCATGGGAAACCGATATTCAGATTGTTTGCCGTTCTTTTATCTATTGAACCGTTAACAATAATACCGGGTTCAATTTTTTTAATCCGTTCTAAAATGTATTGGCGCAGTTTTGTCAGTCGAAATCGTTCATTCTCCATTTCGCCAAAAGCAAGCTCGGAGGCTTTGGCAAATGCCGATATATAAGCAACATTCTCTGTGCCGCTTCTTAAACCGGACTCCTGCCCGCCCCCATGTATGATTGGGGTTATATTTAACTTAGGGTTGATATATATACCGCCTATCCCCTTAGGAGCGTAGATCTTGTGACCCGAAAATGTCAAGATGTCAATGTTCATTTTATCTATGTCGATCGGTATCTTTCCGAACCCCTGAATAGCATCAACAGCAAAAACTATCCCTTTATCTTTGCAAATTTTACCGATCTCAGCTATCGGATTGATAGTCCCGATCTCATTATTGACCGCCATAATTGTTACAAGTATAGTGTCTTCTCTGATTGCCTTCAGAACAGACTCCGGTTCGACAATTCCTTGACTGTTTACCTCAACAAATGTAGCGGTAAATCCGATTGAACACAGGTAGTTTATTGTATTTATAATGGAAGGGTGTTCTGTAACGGAAGAGACAATGTGCCCTTTTGAGTTTTGTTGTTTTAATACAATCCCTTTAACGGCAAGGTTATTTGATTCACTTCCCGATCCGGTAAAATATACATTTTCTGGCATAACGCTCAAAAGATCAGCTATCGTTGTACGGGCATTGTAAACCTGCTCAAAGGCTTTTCGCCCGACTGTCGTACTGCTTGAAGGATTACCGAATCCGAATTTACCGTTGAAATAATCAAGCAATAAATTCGTAACTTCTTTTCTTAATGGAGTTGTTGCGTTATGATCAAAGTATATCTCTCTATAATCCGGGGCATGAATATCCGCCGGCGGTTTGCAGGTGTTATTAATAGATTGAATTGGGATACCGATCCATGTATATACCGAGTTAAGACCATAAGGGAAGAGCGTACCGATCTCAGTCTTATCAGCGCCGAGACCTTTTTTAATGGTGTAATATAGCGGGCCAACCTTGTTCTCGCAGTAATAGTTATAGCACCACTCAAGAATCTCAAGGTGACGGGGTGTTAACGGGGTGTTTGTTGCCCGTGACATACAATTGATCATTGTTCTCGTGTAATTGTTAAGTTTACTCATAGATACCTATTGCGCCGCTCCCGGATAGTTGTAAAAAGGGTAACCGTGTGCCGACTTTTCCATTCCTTCAACAACGATCTGAAATACGCTGTATGGCATTCCTATACCGAGTCTGTTAGGGTCGTACTTAGCTATCAGTCGCGCCCCGACGCAGTATGAACTGAAATTTATCTTTCCCGTAAGGAAAGGACGAACAATCAGGTCGGAATTTACGACTCTAACCGGTCCCATATTTCCAATGACCCGTTCCCCGGTTATATACTGGTAAGCTTCGATAATTCGGGTAAGCTCAACCGGCCGAACATCCATTGTAATTATATCAGGTGTAATCTCAACCTCATCAAAATCCTTCGAATAAAAAAACACGCCTTTGGTGTCAGCCGGCTTAATAGCAATCATCTCTGATATTGCTTTTCTCGCTATTTCCGGTGAAATAAACCTTCCGCTGTCTTTATCGCCAAAAAGGCAGAATTCCGGGTGTCCCGAAGTACTGCAGGCATAAACAGATCCGTCTGTAAATTCTTTGGGTGTCGGTGGGGTAAATTCCTCCGGGTTATCAAAATGATCCTGCATAATATCGGTGTATATTCGAGTGCCTGTCATGGGGGTTGATTGGTTCTCGTCAATCAGGCCGAAGGTGATACCGGCGGCTATACAACCTATATTGTCTCTCGTTAGAAGTATAACATCACCGATGGAGGCCTGTTTATTTGCCTGACAGCTTGTTACCGAAAGATCATCCGGTGCATAATCCTTTATTTTATCGGGAATAATATCATTCTTACCGAAAATCTTAACCGCTGAGATTGGTATCTCAAGACCGGGCACTCCCATAGCATCTATCATTTTATAATATAGTTTCTTGAAATTTTTCATAAACACCTCGATTGATACTACAATATATTGAATTGAAAATCAACAAATATTATTACCAAAGGGGGCAATTTTAAATTTTGGGTAAACCGGAATA
>CAZSQU010000117.1:0-5544 GCA_964608985.1 uncultured Spirochaetales bacterium | reverse complement strand
ATACCTTGAAGCTGTCGGCGTGGATGCTGTTATTGTTCAGGATACAGGTGTTATCAAAATGATAAGGGATTATTTTCCGGGATTAAAGATCCACGCATCAACACAGATGAATATATCCACTTCAAAAGGTGTCAACCTTCTATCAAAAAAAGGTGTGTCAAGGGTTGTTCTTTCAAGAGAATGTACCTTAGAGGATATTAAAAGTATAAAAAAAGCAACGAACACAGAGCTTGAGGTGTTTATTCATGGGGCTTTGTGTATATCATATTCCGGTCTATGCCTGTTTTCGAGCTTCTTTGGGGGCAAATCCGCTAATCGTGGGGCGTGTACTCAGCCATGCCGGAGACTCTATGATTCGGGAACCAAAGACGGCTTTTATTTCTCTCCGGATGATCTGTGTCTTGCCGATTACATACCGTTTTTTATGGATATCGGGATTGCATCCCTTAAAATTGAAGGTAGAATGCGTAGCGCCGAATATGTCGGTAAGGTTGTCAGGGGATATAGATATTTGATTGATAACTATGAGACCGAAAAAGAGGAAGCTGTTTATAAAGCAAAAGATATTCTTCAAAATGATTTTGCAAGAAAAAAGACAATTTTCTATATAAACGGCAGTACTTTGCCGGATTTCTTGTCACCCGAAAAGACTTCAGGTACCGGTCTATACCTCGGTAAAATAGAAGATATAAAAAATATTGACAACAGAATATATGCCGGTGCAAAAAAATTCAGCTCTTTAACCATAGAGGACTCTGTCAGAATACATTCCTCTGATGATTCTGTCCGTAAAGGTATAAAAATTCTTGAGTTGATGGATATCGGGGATAAAACATATTTTAATATAACTGAAGACTTTGCTGAGGGCGATACGGTTTATTTGATCCAATCAAAAGTGGAAACAACAAGATATCTCCATGTTATTCCAAAACAGCTTGACAGTTACAAAAAACATCCGATGAGAATAATGCCGCCGGAGACAAAACCGGTTAAAGCAGATAAACTTCCTTATCCCTCAGGAATATATGTTAAAACAGATGTCGTTACAGATCTGTATATAATTCAGTCTGTAAGACCCGAAAGAGTAATAATCCACTTGACTCGTTCTAACGGTGCTGAGATAATAGCAAAAAGGAAAACTCTGCCTTTTAAACCCGAAGAGATAATTATTTATACCGATCCGTTTATCTCAGAATCTGAAATTGAAACAATGACAGAACTGTTGAATCAACTTGCGTCTTACGGTTTTAGAGAATTCATTGCAAACAACCTTAGTGTTTTACAGATACTTCGATCTATTGATGGGGTTTCGATTATCGCCGGTCCATATCTTTATACTTTTAACGAGTATTCAGCCGCTTTTTTAAATGAATCCGGGGTTTCGTCAATAATATCTCCATTTGAAATAAGTAAGAAAACGCTCTTTGATATGACCGAAAAAATCGACCCGAAATTATTCTTCACCACAGTTTTTTCATTTCCTCAGTTATTTCAGATCAATACTGAGCTAAATAACCACTACAATTTTGATCGATTTACGGATAAAAATGGCGGGCAGTTTATCATGAAGAATCACGATAAGAACAAAACAACCATTGTAAGTGAAACGCCGTTTTCGATTATCGATAAAATCGGTCAACTCAGATCAAAGGGGATCAGAAGATTTATTGTTGACATTGCTTATACTACACTTAAGAAGCAATCGTATAAGGATTTGATGGAGATTGTTAAGAAAAACGGTATTTTTGAAGGGGCAACGAGGTTTAATTGGAAAGAGGGATTCTACACTGAGTCACTTCACTCGCCTAACAAAGACACCTCTGATTAGTTTTTTATTAAAGGGGTTTATATGAAAAGATCGATTTTGACAATACTTATAACTGTAATTTGCGGCTCGGCATTTCTTAACGGAATAACCTATTCGGGTCAAATAACACCGAAATTTTCATATTTAATTCTTCCTTTAACTGAAGCGGGCAACCTAAATTCGGATAGTTATATTGACTACTATTATCAGCAATATAAAACTGCGGCAGA
Source organism: uncultured Spirochaetales bacterium (assembly GCA_964608985.1). Lineage (GTDB taxonomy): Bacteria > Spirochaetota > GWE2-31-10 > GWE2-31-10 > CAYYKD01 > CAYYKD01. Next base: position 3,507 of record CAZSQU010000117.1, on the reverse strand, counting down.
TTCGATTGACGGCAAAATTCTTGTGTCGTTTAAAGCGCAGTTCAAATTAGGTGAGAATTACAGAAACACTGAATTGTCGCTGTTTGCAGGACCCGGGGGCAATCCATACAACATATATTTAAATGGCATTAGAATCTTTACGAAAGGCCGATATGATGATAAAACCGGCGTAAACACAAATTTATTTACCGCTGAGGCTGTGTATTTCTCGTCCGATCTGCTGAAATATGACGGGACAAATAATGAACTTGTTATTGAAATGGTTTCAATCTACGAACGGACTCCGTTGAACGACCTCCATATTGATTCAAAAGATAATGTTATCCGTGATGCTTTTTTTAGAAATCTATTTAATGTTCATTTTGTTCAAGCGGCATTTGTTGTCGCATTTATGCTTTTTATATACTTCCTGTTTCTCTTTGGAGCAAGAAATTTTCAAGACGGGTCTTATCTCTATTTTGCACTTTTTTGTTTATCTTATATGTTTGCTTATATCAATATGGTTTTTCAGTTTGATTCAAATAACGAAGTTATTCTGGAAAAGATTTCAAGGATATTCCTCCCCGTTTGTACTACGATTCTTGCAGTCTTTGTAATTGAATATACCGAAATTCTAAATAAAAATAGAATATTTAAAGCAATTTTGTTTATCCTGACGGCCATCGGCGGGATTCTTGTTGCAATTCAACCGGATAAAGAAAATATAAGCCGTGTTTTTTCACTGTCTATGAACTTTATCATGACCCCATGCTTGGTTTTCTCGATTGTATTGCTTTTTATATCAGTCATTAAGAAAAAAAAGAAAAGCAGTCTGATAATACTGATGGGCTTTGCAATAGTTATATTTACAAGTATTCACGATATAAACAGTATAAACAATGCAATAATTCCATATTGTTATATGGTAAGTTATGGTTATCTTGCACTGATTCTATCGATTTTTTTGTTGCTTGCCTATGAAGAATCAAACCTTTTTAAGGAATCGGCGTTGCAAAGACTTGAGATAGCTCGTAAAAATGAATCATTAAATAAAATCATCGGCAGTATCAGGGCGGTTACTACAGGACTTTCAGAATCATGCCAGCACCTTAATGAGATTATAGCAGATTCTAAGGGTGTAATAATTGACTACGGTAACTCAAATAAATTATTGATCGATAAAATTGTAGCTAAATTCGGTAATATTGATAAAACCATGCAAAATATTGCCCTTAGGATAGAAAAAACCAATAATACACTACCGCCGGCAATTCAGAATCAGACGACAGCAGTGCAACAGATAAATGCAACTATTACCGATGTAAATAAACACCTCGATCAGACAACATCTATATCCAACGAAGCCGCAGATATATCTTCAAACCTTTCGCTTATTGCATCAGAAAGTACTGCGATAGTTAAGAAATCAAATGAATCTATAAAGAAGGTTGCTGATTCTTCAAGGGTGATCAGTGTTGTATTTGATGCTGTTTCCGAGATAGCCGAGAAAACTAACCTTCTTGCCATAAATGCCTCTATTGAAGCGGCAAGAGCGGGCAGATACGGAGAGGGTTTCATTGTTGTTGCAAATGAGATAAGAAAACTTTCATTAGAAGCTAAGAGAAATCTTAGCACAAGCAGTGATAGCATATCGCAGATTCTAAAGCTTATAGATGAAAGCTCAAAGATGTCAGATATTGTTGAAATCCAGCTGAAGAAGATCATTGAAACAGCCGGTTCATCGAACGATAAGATTAAACAAACACTTTCGCTTATTAATATTCAACGAACAAAACAGAATGAGATGACTGCTTCTGTAAAATCCCTTCTTTCAGATACGCTGACTATCAAGGATCTTACAGAAAAAGACAAACAAGAAAATAATAATATGCAAGTAATTCTTGCTGATCTTAATGCAAATCTTGTAGAAATATCTGATCAATTGAAAAATCAGTCAAATAAGGGCTTTTCACTTGTTGACAACCTGACCGAGATAGAAAGACAACAGAAAAACAATGTTGATTCAGTAAAAAAATTATCAGAAGAATTAAGTATTTAGAGTTATGAGGGTAGAGCAATGAAAATATTAATTATATCAGGAAACAGAGAACAGATGCCGGATCCTGTTTTTCCGCTTGGCGCGTCATATATAATGCAATCCCTCATTAACGCAGGGTACGATGCCACGGTGTTTGACGCATGCTTTAAAGAGAATCCTCTGGAAGAGATGGAAACTGCAGTTAAAACAGCTGATCCTGACATAATAGGAATCTCAATGAGAAATGTTGATAATAATTCGTTTCCCGATGTAACCAATTTTATCGATTATTACAATGAAATAATCGAAAGACTTAGAAGGATAAGCAAAGCTGTAATTGTACTGGGCGGATCAGGTTACTCAATCTTTGCTGAGATGCTTTATGATAAATTGAAACCTGACTATGGAATTAAGGGGGAAGGCGAGTTTAATTTTATTAGTCTCATTAAGAAGATTGAAGCAGGTGAGCAAATTGAAAATCCTGTTATATATACGGGATTGATCGGTGATATAGATTACAATTACTTTCCGATGAGAGAGGGATTTGATGTAGATAAATATTACAAATACTCAGGTGTCATAAATATTCAAACCAAAAGAGGCTGTCCCTTTCACTGTACTTACTGTACCTATCCGGTCTTGGAAGGTAAAGTATATCGGAAGCGGAGTGTAACAAATATTGTTGACGAGATTGAGTATTGGTACAATAAAGGATTTGAATACTACTTTTTTGTTGATAGTGTTTTTAATGATCCGGAGGACTTTGCTGCGGATATTTGCAGAGAGATTATCAAAAGAGCGATTAAGATAAAATGGAGCGGTTTTTTTGTGCCCAAAATCAAGGATCCCGAATTTTTCAGGTTATGCGCCGACTCCGGTCTGACAAGTGCGGATTTTGGAACAGACGCATTTAGTTTGGAAACCCTTAAAGGTCACGGAAAACATTTCACTAAAGAAGATATAAGGAATGCCTGCAGTCTATGTAAGGAATTCAACATTAAATTCAATCATAGTCTTATCCTTGGTGGTCCGGGGGAAACTGAAGAAACGCTAAATGAGACAATAGATAATATCAACAGTACCAATCCGACATCGGTGATTGCATTCATAGGAGTGAGAGTTTATCCGGATACAAAGATATGTGAACTTCTGCCAAATCAGTTGACTACCACAGATCCGGTTTGTTACATTTCAGACGCTGTCAAGGATACTATTCACCAAATCATTGAAAGTAAAGTCGGAAATAGAACTGAATGGATTATACCCGGGCTTAAAAAAGGGATGAACCTTAAGCTCTTTGAAAAAATCAGAAACAAAGGTGTAAAAGGCCCGCTGTGGGCATTTCTTGATATTATACACGGCAAATTTAAGTAGAAATTTGATAAAAAAGTTCAATAATTATTATTTAAATTATTTAGAAAAAATGTTATTATCATATTCTTAACCCGCGTTATGCACGATAATCGTAGCGAAGCGAAGTAGATTGTTGA
>CAZSQU010000116.1:0-5822 GCA_964608985.1 uncultured Spirochaetales bacterium | reverse complement strand
ATCAGCAAGATACGAGATCCAGTAGAATTTTCGTGCATAATGCGGGTTAAGAATGATAAAATTTTTAATTGTTATTTTAAATTTGATCATTGCTTCTTCCAAAACCCCAATAAACATATATTGTGTATCTTCTGAGCTAAGTAGTTTTGCTGTCTCAGGAATCATACTTGATTTAACAAAATATGTACCGTTTAATTTTCTTTCTCTGTTTTTTCTCATGGAGTGTCCTTATTTTTTTATTTTCCTCTTAATAAAAACGATTTTTATTAAAAAGTAATTGCAGAAATGGCGGAGGAAATTAAAATATTTTATGTGGAAGTACAAGCGGGGACAACCTATGCTTGCTGATAGGATTATTTAACGCATGACTAGACAGGCATAGGTTGTCCCCGCTGATTCTCCAACTGAATTAATAATACAAATCTCTATGTGACTCTTCTGCGGATTTAATTTGGGCTCCAATATCATTGAACGGTTTGCAGACAAATACTACCGAAATCCTTTTATAAAGAGCAATCTCTGTGCGGTATAGAAATGCAATAATATAAATTACCCTTTTGAGTTGAAATTATGTAAAATTAATAATATCATATTGACTAAACAGAAGCTAAATATTATATATTTTCAATATTTTAAAAAAGGGATTTTTATGAAGAAATTATTATTAACAATGTTTATTGTCATTGCGTCAGTTTCAATATCGTATAGTATGGATTTTACTGAGGTGTTTCAGCGAAATATCGGAAAAGTAGTTTCTATAACTTTAAAAAATTGTGATTCCCCGACAATTTATAGCTCTGTTGGGGGTACTAGTCTGTTAGTAATTGATAGTGTTGCGGAAAAATATATTAGTCCTAAGAGGACGAAATGCTCCTCAATCAAAACACTTACTCTATGTATTAATCAGTGAAATTTCAGCTTTTCAAATAAATGATGCAAATGAGTAATTAGAAAAGTATGTTCTAGTTTATAAAACCTGCTCTCAAAGTAAAACTCTTTGAATGCAGGTTTTTTTTAAAATCTAAACATAAAAGGTATTTACAAAAACACTTTTTCTTATAATCATTTAATCTCTTGAAATAAAATTTTCATGTTTTTCAATATTCATATCTACATCAAGACTAACACCACGAAAAGGAACGAGACAAGTTTATTTTTTGGGTAATTTAAAAATTTATCGTCATGTTTTTAAACCATAAAAACAAACGCTCGAAACCGCTGTATTCTAGGATCATAAGGCGTTTCCGCTCGTTTATTTTATGCATTATAAAACGAATAGCTTAACAGAATTACCAAAAATTAATGTCTCTTTGAGTTGGAAGATATATGAAATGTTATTATTCGATTTTTCAAATTTTAAATCAAGACTCTCAATGATAAATTTTATTAGGTTATTTTCCGATACTATCCGACAAGGGGCAAGAAAATGGTTATCGAGTTTTTCGGGGTCAGAGGTTCGTTAGCAACACCTTTAACCTTTGATGTATTCAGACAAAAAGCTATATCCTTACTTGAGAAATATCAGGATAACAAAGCACAACCCCCATCCGACTTCTTTGACAGCCTGCCTTTGGAGGACAAACTTATATTCGGCGGCAATACCCCGTGCGTCTTAGTTCAAAACAAGGAAAATGAAAGGATAATTCTTGATGCCGGCAGCGGATTAAGGGTTCTAGGGAACAGATTTGCCGGCGAATCCAATACCACCTATCATATTTTTTTATCGCATTTTCATTGGGATCATATATGCGGCATACCTTTTTTTAAACCTATATACAACCCGACAAATACTGTGATTTTTTACTCCCCGTCCAAGAAACTAAGTTACGCATTAAACAGACAGCAACATGAACAACACTTTCCGGTCTCATTCAAAAGCCTTCCTGCAAAAAGACGGCTGGTTATACTTAAAGAGAATTTTGGTCATACACTTGGAGAGTTTAACATAAGACCCATTAAACTTAACCATCCGGGCGGATCATACGGTTATGTTGTAATGTCTGATAAAACAAAACTTTCATATCTGACAGATGCGGAATTCACCGGCGAAAACATAGAGGGTAAAGAGCTGTTTTATAAAGCGATATTTGAATCAAGCGATTTAATAATTATGGATACACAATATAGCCTTAATGAGTCATTCAGAAAGATAGACTGGGGACACACTTCATCCTCAATGGCTGTAAACTTAAGTCTCGAATGGCGGGCAAAACGGCTCGTTACATTCCACTACGATCCCGATCACTCCGACAAAGAGCTTTTCAGAATCGGCAAAGATGCACGGGAACAGAGTAAAGTATTTAACAAAAGACAACTTGAAATAATCAGAGCTTATGAGGGGTTAGTTTTAACTATTTAAAAGATGTTTAATAACCTTAATGAAACACTTGACTATATCTATTCTTTCACTAATCTCGAAAACACGATTAATAGTAGAATAGCTTCCCATAGTTACAACCTGAACAACATCAGATTGATTCTTGATAAACTCGGCAATCCTCAAAATAACTTTAAAATCTTCCACATTGCCGGCACTAAAGGAAAAGGTTCCGTATCTTTTTATATTTCTGCACTGCTCGAAAAATCAGAACACACGGTAATGACATTTATGTCGCCGCATCTGATTACACCGCTTGAAAGAATACTCTACAATCTCAAAAATATTGATGAAAAAACCTTTATCGAAGCCGCTTTTACTCTCAAAACTGAAATGACAATCGCGAATCTCAATCCTACAACATTTGAAGCATTTTTTGCGATTTTTCTTTTAATTGCAGCGAAACTCAAACCCGACTATCTTGTTGTTGAAACAGGACTCGGCGGACGGCTTGATACGACTAATATTATTTATCCGGTTGTTTCAGTTATTACAAAGCTCGGACTTGACCACACCGAATATCTCGGGAAAAGATTATCCGATATTGCATATGAAAAGGGGGGGATCATAAAACAAGGATCGATCGCTGTAATTGCCCCCCAAAAACCTTCGCTCAAAATGATACTTAAGAAGATTGCCGATGAGAGAGGATCACGATTTTACTATTCAAAAGATATATTCAAGGCAAAGAGTATCAGGTACACTATAAATGGAGTCGAATACACTATTGTTTCACATGCCGACAAATCAATCGCTTTAAAGAATTTATTTACCGGGATTTACGGGGCCATACAGCTCGACAACCTTATTACAGCCCTTGCTGCCGTTCATTTATATGAAAAAAATATTATTAAAAAAATTGCCGGCCTGCAAATAAAAGGTTCTATTGCGGGAAGATTTACTGTACTTAGAAAAAATCCTTTAATAATTGTAGATACAGCTCATAACCCGGAAAGCGGCAAAGCCCTTGCTTCAATTTTAAAGAAACATTTTCCTTTAATTAAGAAATGGAATTTATTAACAACTATGGCTGCGGATAAAGACTATAAAAAATTTTACAAAGAACTTCTGCCAATAACCGATGAAATAACAATTGTACCGATCAACGCATATAAGAAATCTAATGAATCGGCTATTTTATCACATCTTCGAGTGCTGCACAATCATGTTAAACTTGAAAACAACACCGATAAAGCGTTTTGTGAAGCTGTTGATTCATCGAAACCGTTATTGGTGACAGGCTCTTTTTATATTTGCGGGCCATTTCTCGAGTACTTTTCAAAGAGATAAATATAATGGAATTAAATGAGTGCGAATTTATTTTTTGCAAGAGCCTCGAATATTAACGATTATCAACCGTTTTGATTTTCAAGGTTTTATTTATGTTTATACAAAGATTCTCAACTATTGCCGCTTTATCGGTGAGAATTTTTTTCATTCTGCCTTTATAAACTATCTTCAATGTGAGGTTCTTATTATTAATTATTGCTTTGCGGTCCTGAGACACAACTGCATTCTTAATACTTTCGAGCATAAAAACCTTTTTATATCCCGATACACCGCTATATTTGACAACAAGAGTATCAACCGTGATTTCAACCGCATCTATATAACCAAAGAAAAACAGTGTAATAAGCTCAAATATAAAGAAAATCAACACTAAAGATGATGATACGAGAATATTTCGAACTGTTTCGGCATCAAAAGTATTATTTGTCAGGAAATCAATTACCCCAAACCCGTTGCCGCCCGACTTCTTATTCAAAACCGCAATAATAAAGAAAACAGGAATAATAATCCCTGCAAAGCATAAAAATAGCCTGACCCTTTTTGCATTCTCGGTTACTGTTTTATTCTCATAAATAATGTTTGCCATTTAATAGTGATCCATTGTGGTCAAAGTGTTATCTGTATCATACCAATACTCAAAAAGCTCTTTCCATGTAGTTACTTTACCATCTGCATCATCCGAACTATCTGCAACAGCAAAGTCTATCCCGCCGTATTTATATCCGTAAAGCGAGGTGTATCTTGATGAATACCAGACCTGCTCCGAATAATGCCCTAACTCACCCCTCGATATGAATATGGAGAGCCCGCGGTCGGCGTCTGCGCCCTTCAGATTGTAAACTGACTCTTTGTTGCTGCAGGCGGCAATAATAGCAGAACCCAATTGAACTCTTACTGCGTCTGCCTTATCGACAAGTGTCGATATGGAGGAATACCTGCTTGAAATATTCATACAAAATGAATATATTTCATAAGCCGGATTGCTCTTTGAATGGGTTGATGATGAAAAAAAATACCGTGAGTTATCCCGAACCTGTTTTTCAAAATACGAACAATCGGTAACATCGCGCGACAGTTGATCTGCGAGACTGAACAGCGCATCCTTTATGTCTTCAATCCGAGAAAGATCAACTGCTGTAAGTGTTACCGTTGATGAACTTGTTTGATAATATTTATAATACTCATCAACAACCTTAACGGCGAAATCACCCCCGTCAATAGTATCAGCTGATAGATCATTCAGTATTAATGAATAATTCCATCCTCCACCAGGCTCAGTATCCATTGAACCGATAAAGTAATCCGCAACATCTCTAAACTCATAAGCTATCTCAACCATCCCCATGTAACAAGTATCAAAACCGATAATCTTCAATTTACCGGTATTATTAAAAGATGATGATTTAATCGCCTGTTGGAACATATCCAAGTATATCTGATTGCCTGAGGTGTCGTCAATGACCGCACTTGCAAGGTAATCAGTATTTATAATGTTTCTGACACCATCTCCATGACTCCAGATAGTCAACATATAGTTATTTGCAGGATAGTATTTGTACACATTATTTAAAAACTTCTTGAGATTATCGGGATCGGCGCTATCCTGATCGCGATAGTTAGCGATTATACTTGACTTTACAGAACCGGAATTATTATCGGGAACTATCTCATATACACGGGTGTTTGACCAGCCGGAATTCAAATCTGTATTTGTTGATCTATCTGTAAAAGTGATAATTTTTATACTTCTAAATGCAGAAGGATTGTTTTTTTGAAGGTTGTAAAGCCCCGATTCCATTTCGTTGATATCTAAGAGACTATAGCTGTCAAGGTTATTATCAGCACCCATATAAACCATCCAAACCCAATTCACTTTATCATGCTGTTTAAAATTAGAGTAGAATTCGGAATCCTCTGTTATGTCCGGACAACCGGTAAAAAATAAAAATATAACAAACACAGTAAATAAAACAGCGTAGTTAATCTTCATATAATTTTTTTACAACCTTAATTATTATTGATTACAAGATACCATATATTCTTTTAAAGTCAATGTTTTTTGATTTTATTAAGTTATGTCTGGTGCAGATTTAATTTTTGGGCAATTTAGTTAATGATAGTATTAATTCTGTTTTTTATATGGTACAATCCTGAA
>CAZSQU010000115.1:0-5985 GCA_964608985.1 uncultured Spirochaetales bacterium | reverse complement strand
AAAAAGGGTGATTATATCAACTGAAGGCGGCCGGGATACTTATGCTGAGCTTTTTGACCGAAATGGGCAATCTATTATCGATAATGATGACGCCGGAACAGATTTGAATGCGATGATTGATACTTCGCTCAATCAAGGAGAGTTCTTTGTTAAGATCAAGGAATACAACGGAGCATCAGGTGAATATACGGTAAAAGTAGAATTTCAACAAGCGTTAACCGGTGATAGTTACGAATCTAATAATGATCAGAATTCTGCAAAAAATATCAATCTTTCAGGTAATTTGACCACGCTAAACTTAAGTTTTCACACAGGTGGCGATATTGACTGGTTTAAGTTTAATATAACCGGCAGCGCGAGAAGAGTTATAATATATACAGAAAGTGATAAAGATACCAAAATCACAGTTAATGACAGGCAAGGCAATCAAATAGCATTTAATGATGATAGCGGTGAAGGTAATAATGCAAGAATTGATGCCACCCTAAATGCCGGCGAATACTTTATTAAAGTTGAAGAATACAATAACGCGATAGGAAATTATGTATTAAAAATTGAGATTCAACAACCGTTAACCGGAGATAGCTATGAACCAAACAACGAAATGAAGGATGCTCGAATGATTAACCTTACAGGCAACACAACTGTTGTAAATGCAAATTTTCATGCAAATAACGATGTTGACTGGTATAAGATCAGAGTAACCACAAATAACAGACCTGTAATAATTAGTACAGAAAGCACTCTCGATACTCAGATTGAGGTGTTTAACGCAACAAGCAGTAGTGTAGGAAGCGATGATGACTCCGGTACAGATTATAACGCAAGAGCTGAGATTACACTGCCTGCGGGAGATTATTTTATATCAATAAAAGAGTATAACGGTGCATCAGGCAACTATACATTAAAGATAGAATTAAACAATACCGGAAGTGGAAATACTAATCAAGGCGGTAAAACAGGTTCATTTGTTAATTAAAAAAAGGGGCTATAAAAGCCCCATTTTTATTTTATATCACCTGAAAATTGCCTTGATATATCGACAAACTCATCTTCGCAATCAATAAAAGCATGAACCACATCGGGATCAAACATTCTGCCTGATTCAAAAATAATTAATTCTTTTGCTTGTTTGAATGACCATGCCTCTTTATAAACCCTCTTTGAAATTAACGCATCATAAACATCTGCAATAGCCATAATTCTGCCGTTAAGCGGAATATCATCACCTTTGAGACCATAAGGATAGCCATCTCCTAACCATCTTTCATGATGGCTGACAGATATCTCAGAAGCAAACTTCAAAAAATCATTTTCTTTTAAAACACCGCTTGATGAAAGAAGGGCTTTTTGACCGATAACAGTATGCTCTTTCATCTGTTTAAACTCTATTTGAGTAAGAGGCCCCTTCTTTAAAAGAATCTCATCAGGTATTCCTACCTTACCAATATCATGGAGCGGACTGCAGTCATGCATCAGATCAATAAATTTCTGATCAACAATCCCTTTATATTTTGTCATTTCAGCCATTCTTTCCGCTATAAGCTTTGAATAGAGCTGAGTTCTTATCAAATGTTCCCCAGTTTCCGGGTCTCTTGTCTCTGCAAGAGTAGATAAACTCATTATTAATGCTTTTTTTGTTTGATATATCTCATTTGTTCTTTGAACAACCGCTTTCTCAAGCTGTTTGGCATAATCAAGTGCTTCTTTTCTCCTGGCACTTAACTCTAATTGGAGATTGATCCTCATTGTAATCTCAAGCAGATCGAAAGGCTTTGTGATATAATCAACACAACCGGCTTCAAATCCTTTCCTCTTGCAATCCGGATCTGACTTACCTGAAACAAAGATCAAAGGAATATCTTTTAATTGATTATCTTCTTTAATCAACTCGCTTAATGTAATACCGTCAAAATCCTCTAAACCGATATCAAGAAGTATTAAATCATAATAAACAGGGTTGTTGTTTAATTCTGACAACACCTGCTTACCGGACATAAGTGTCTTAACATTATATCCGTTCTTCTCAAGAACATTACTCATAATCTTACAAACCTGAGTATCGTCATCGGCAAAAAGAATATTTTTATTTTTTAGTATTTCCATTTTACTCCCGATATGATAGTATTAATAATATTTTAAATTTATTATAAATAATTTATAAAGTCAAGATTATTTGCAAATATTTTATATTCTACAATTTCTACAATTCTGAATAAGAATTTTAATAAATCAAAGAGGTAATATGGACTATAATAACTTGATAGAAGCCGCCAAATCTGTTGCATTAAATGCTTATTGTGTATATTCAAATTTTCGGGTGGGAGCCGCATTGCTTTCAAAGTCAGGAAAGATTTACACCGGTTGCAATATAGAAAACCGTTCATATGGTGCTACTATTTGTGCAGAAAGATCGGCACTTTCTCAAGCTGTATCAAACGGTGAAACCAGTTTTACTGCTATAGCAATCTACAGTCCCGACAGTAATGAAGAGCTCACCCCTTGTGGTATCTGTAGGCAGGTATTATCAGAATTCAATCAAAATATGGCCGTAATCTGTCTGAATAGTAAAGGCAACTACACCATACTAAATTTGTCTGAACTCATGCCATTTGATACGCTTCATAATCTAAAAAATTATTAGGGCACTTTAGATATGTCTTGAATTATTTGTGGGTCATTACAGTTGTTCCATCCCAATTAGCATCAGGTGGATTAATTTTAAATTCTTTCGTTTGATTCAGATATTTTAATGATAAAAAATCCTCCGGTAGGATTTCCAATGCCTTAATGAGATGCTTTTCTGCCTCTCCCCATGCTCTGTTATGGTAGAGGTACAACGCCTTGTTATACAAGGTCCAAGCTTTTTTCTGATCGTTTGATAATTTCCTTGCCGGTTGAAATATCTTTACAGGTTTTAGTTTACCCTTAACAAAAACCCTATCAACCTCTCTTACATAAAAGAAATCCTTAACAGCTTGATATGTTCCTTCCGAAATAATAATCTCGGTATGATACTCTTTTGTTAACCCCTCAAGACGGGAAGCAAGATTAACCGCATCACCTATTACTGTATAGTCCATCTTTTGTGAGGTTCCGATATTACCGACAACTACCGGACCGTAGTTAATACCGATACCTATCTTAAACTCTTTAAATCCCCGCTCCCTTTGCTGTATATTAAATGTCTCAAGTGACTCAAGCATCTCAATTCCGGCAAGAACAGACTGCTGAGGGTCATCGCCATATGACTTGGGCGCTCCAAAGATAGCCATTATCGCATCACCGATATATTTATCAATCACACCGCGCCTATTATAGATAATATTAACCATTTCAGTAAAATACCTGTTTAATGCGTCAACAAGATCAGCAGGTGTCATTGACTCTGATATTGTTGTAAAACTTCTTATGTCAGAAAATAAAACAGATAGATTTGAGTTTTTACCGACCAACGCCTGATCCGGATTTGCAACAATCTCATTTACAACATCTTGAGGAACATATTTCTGGAACATATTCTTAATCCGTTCCTCTTTTTTTTGGGCAAGCACAGACTGAAATGCATACTCCTTAATCTTATTGTAAGCACCGTCAAGTTCTTCAAGCATATTGTTAAATGTAAAAGCAAGTTCCCCTATCTCATCATTAAATTGAACAGGAACTCGGCTTGATAGGTCATTAAGTTTTATAATATCATTCATAATATTAACAACATTATTCAATGGCTTCATAATATAACTAATAAAAACAAAAAGAAGAATTGCCATAATAATGATACTCAAAATAAGAATTACCACTGAGTTCTTAACAATAGTATCCGCATCACGATAGAACATTGTCGCGTAAACAGATATCAAGAAATAATAATCCCATTCTGCAAAATACCCGTAAAATCCAACCCTCTCTACCCCGTCAATCTTAAAAGAAACCCAATCGCCGTCTTTAGTAACAAATTTATCATAAAAATCTATCTCTTTATCAACCGGTAAAAAAGAATCTGTTGATAATACAATGACACCTTTATTATCAATAGCAGTAAAAGATTCAATTTGTTGTTTAATTATACTTGCCGCATAGGATTCTAAACCCTTCTTGACCTCTTCAATAAAAACCGGATCATTCTCAAAGTCTGACCCCTTAAGATTCTGAACCTCATTAGCCGCTCTTTGCAGAACCTGATTGATCTTATATCCCAGAAATTCGGTTGCTATTTTGGTAATACCGTTTCTTGAAAATCCTATTGATATAGCAGAGAGCAAAACAAGACTTGCAATTAGAAGGGGAAGAACTATTAACATTATTTTGTATCTGACACTTAACAAAATATCCTCCGAAGATCACAATGGATAGATCGATTATCGGATATAATTTATTAAAACTAAATTGTGGGCTTCTCTGAGTTAAACAGATCGTGTACTCCACCCTCTTTTATTGATGAAATACTTCTGATCTGCATTCTAAGTTTCCCTTCATCGATAGCAGAGTGTAACTCCGAAAGCGACTTGTAGCCGACATCCTGAAAAGCATGTTTTAAACCTTGAGAAAGATAAGGAATAAAGTCTATCAAACTTCCGCGATCGATAACTACACCCGATACGCCTTGAGCGACCTTGATCTCTTCTTTTTTAGCAAAGTATCTTTTGTCACCGCCCTCTTTCATGGCCTCTGCACTTGCCATACCGCGGTATTTCTTAACACGGACACCTTCACTGTAAGTGTATTCACCCGGAGATTCCTGTGTGCCGGCGAGAAGGCTTCCCATCATAACAGTACTTGCACCAAATGAAAGTGCTTTCATTATATGCCCGATCGTACTTATTCCGCCGTCTGCAATTACCGGCACGCCGTATTTTTTTGCAATCTCAGCTGTGTGGTAAACAGCTGTTGCCTGTGATCTGCCGGTTGCCATAGTCTCCTGAGTAGTACAGATAGAACCCGGCCCCATACCGATTCTTAAAGAATCAACACCGGCTTTTATCAACCCCTCAGCTTGTTCGCTTGTTACAACATTACCGCCGATAACATCGAGTGAGGGATAATTGGCCTTGATATATTTAATCATATCAATCTGAAATTTATTGTACCCTTGTGCCGAATCAATAACAACAACATCTACGCCCGCTGCTACAAGCTGCGCAAGTCTTTCTTTATCCTCATCATGAGTAGAGATTGCCGCTCCAACCCTAAGTTGCTTATTTGCATCTTTAGTAGAAAAAGGAAAATCCCTGTTTTTCTTAAGATCACTTCTCGACAAGAGAGAACGGAGTCTTCCCTGATTATCTATAATCGGAAGTTTTCCGATCTTTTTCTTCCTCAATATTTGGTTGGCTTCAGAAAGAGTAACCTCGCCTACTGCCGTTATAAGGTTAGTCGTCATAACCTCAGATAATTTCTTTGTATTATCCTTCTCAAAATCAATATCCCTTGTCGTTACAATGCCGACAAGCTTTGTTTTAAGGGTTCCGTCTTCGGTAATAGGAATACCTGAAAAACCAAGATCTCTCTTTATAACATGAACATCATTTATTGTGTTATTCGGGCTTAAAACTATCGGATCCATTATAAATCCGTTTTCGTATCTTTTTACCTGCTTAACCATATTTACCTGTTGTTCTATGGTATTGTTATAATGAAGTATCCCGATCCCGCCGAGCAGTGCCATGTAGATTGCCATTCTTTCTTCTGTTACTGTATCCATCGGTGAAGAAATAAACGGAAGCTGTATCTCAATATTCTTTGTAAGTTTAGTTTTTAATTGAACTTCATTTACCCCAAAATCAATATATCCGGGTAAAAGTATTATATCATTGTAAGTATATCCTGTGATTTGATTAAAAATATCAGAAGCAGTAAAACCGTCTAATCCCATAATAATACTCCATATAGTGATAAACGGCTGTAAAACGATCAAAATACAACTGCCAACCGTTAACCCGCATTATGCACGAAAATTCTACTGGATCTCGTATCTTGCTGATTATC
>CAZSQU010000114.1:0-6170 GCA_964608985.1 uncultured Spirochaetales bacterium | reverse complement strand
AAGCTGCTGTTACTGCAACAGTTGCCAAAAGATAAACAATAGACCCTTTTTTCATAAAAACTCCTTTATTAGTTTGATAGAGTGTTTATAGAATGTCAATGTTAAATAGGTTTAAGTGAATTGTTAAGATTTGGTTAATTTGTTAGAATTTTGAAATTGATTATGCTTCTTCGAATGCCTCAAGAAAATATTCTCCCGAAACGGGGTCTTCGGCGAGATATTCTTTTATATTCTCCATCAATAATTTAAAAACTCCGGTCCTCATATATTCTTCTGCATATTTTTTGTCCTGCCAGCTGCCGATAGCGATAAACTCATTTACGACGGGGCGCGAATATGCCTGTACCCTCATAAAACCGGGGTGATTGATTATAGTTTGATAAACTACATTTTTCCAGATAGTAACGCCGTCATTTGTCATACCTTCTTTAAATTTGTATCTGATCATAGCATTATACATCTTGTTCCTCTTTATAATTATGGTAGTATTCATAAATATCTTCAAACGGCTCTATTGCTCGTGGGAGTATCCCGTTTACCCATGCAAGAAATAGCCCGTAATTAACGGCGGGGACACCGCATTCGCGCATCCTTGCGATTCTTTGAATCACAAGATTACGGTTTACCATGCATGCGGCACAGTTTATAATAAGAGAGTAGGTCTTTAGCTTATCATTATCCGGAAGCTCCCTTGCAAAATCAAATTCTGTATCTGAGTCTATAAGCTGTCTGAATAGTCGCGGGATTTTTACCGTACCGATATCATCTGCCTGCCTGTGATGACTGCACGATTCTAAAACCAAAACCTTTGACCCGGGCTTAATACTCTTCAGTTTCCGTACGCCGTCAACATAAAAAGCCAAATCACCTTTTTTTCGGGCAAAGAGTATCGAAAAAGATGTTAATAACTGTTTCTCAGGTATATCGGCGGCAACTTTACTGAATGCCTGACTATCTGTAATTACAAGTTTCGGCGGGGATTTTAAGGAATCATAAAAATATCTTAATTCCCGTTCCTTGCAGACCATAACGCAGCAGTCCTTATCAAGGAGATCGCGGATTGTCTCAACCTGCGGTAATATCAACCGCCCTTTAGGCGCGGCAAGATCTATCGGTGTTACAAGAAGTACAATGTCGTTTTCGTTTACAAGACCTTCAACCGGTGTTATCTCGTGACTTACAAGATCAGAAAGCTCGATTACGGTTTTACGGAGTGAGTCTATCCCTCTGCCTGTGATATTGTCAACCCTAACTAATCTGTGAGTTTCCGCCCATGCGGTTTTTTGTTTGTTTTCACCCGACTCGCAGAATGACAATACAAACACAATCTGCGATTTGCCTTTAATTATCTGTTCGTACAAGGTTTTTTCATGCTGATCGGGAGGCATATCTGATCTTGTAACAAAAAGGATAATATCTGCCGTAGAGGTCCTTTCCATTGATTTCTCTATCCGTAGTGTGCCAAGCGGTCCGACATCATCTATACCCGCAGTATCTGTAATAACAACTGCACCGAGCTTACCGAGTTCGATACTTCTTGAAACCGGATCTGTAGTAGTTCCCGGTGTGTCTGAAACGATAGATATCTCTTTTTCGAATATATTATTTATTAATGATGATTTACCGGCATTACGAAGTCCAACGGCAACCATTCTTATCTGTTCAGCAAAAGGCGTGTTATGCATTACCGCCTCCATGATATAACGAAAGAAAAGCGTTTCTGTAATCATTAAACCTTTTTTCGCTGATTGCTGTCCTTATGTTTTTCATCAGGTTGTGCATAAAGTAAATATTGTGATAGCTTAACATCCTTGCCGCTGTTATTTCGTTTGCTTTAACAAGGTGTCTGATAAATGATCTTGAAAAACCCTTGCAAACTTTACAGCTACAGTTAGGATCAAGGGGGGTTTGATCTGTTTCAAACCTGTTGTTTCTGAGATTGAGTTTGCCGCGGCTTGTCAGAGCAAGTGAATTCCTTGCAACACGGGTGGGATATACACAGTCAAACATATCAACACCGCAGCTTACTGCTTCGAGTATATCTTCAGGTGTGCCGACTCCCATAAGATAACGGGGCTTGTTGTTCGGCATAAGCGGTGTTGTGAATTGAAGTATATCGGCAAACTCATTTTTGGTTTCACCGACCGAGAGACCGCCGATTGCAAATCCGTCAAAGTTCATCGAGGTTATCTCTTTGACACTTTTTTCGCGAAGATCTTTAAACATATTCCCTTGAACAATGCCGAATATTTTTTGTTTTTCATTTTGACAGTTATCTGAGAAATGTTCAATTGACCGCTTAGCCCAGCGGGTTGTTAATTCTACCGCGCGGTCTGCTTCTTTGTGACTGATTCCTGATGCCGTGCAATGATCAAGAACCATCATGATATCTGACCCGATAGTTTTCTGAACATCAACTACCATTTCGGGGCTTAAGAAGTGTTTACTGCCGTCTATATGTGAATTAAAATAGATGCCGTCGTCTTTTATGCGGTTTAAGGAAGATAACGAAAATAATTGAAAACCGCCCGAATCAGTTAAAATACTCCTATTCCATCCGGCAAACTTGTGTAAACCGCCTGATTGTTCGATTACAGGCATACCGGGGCGGAGATAGAGGTGGTAAGCATTAGAGAGAATTATTCCAATATCCATCTCTTCGAGTTCATAGGGCATAAATGTTTTTACTGTACCATTGGTTCCCACGGGCATAAATACAGGTGTTTCAATTGTAGAGTGATAGAGTTTTAATAACCCGTTACGGGCTTTTGTAGTCGGATCCTCAGCCATTATTGTAAACATTTATTGATACTCCTGATTGAAGTAATATAAAATAACCGAATGATTTTAGCAATAAAAATTTTAAAAGTATCTGTTTTTTATTGAAAAATTTGATTTCATTTAATATCATACTTAATATATGAGGTGTGAATATGTCAAAAAAAACCAAAATAGTTTTGCTTATATTATCTGTTTCTTTTGTTTTATTATACGCAGTATTTAATTTTGTTTTTTTTACTAATAACAGATTATTCTCAGAATCCAATTATCAACTCGGTGTAATGATCATAAGTTTTGGAATGGTTGCAGCTTTTGTTTCATTATATTATATTTTGGCGTTTATAATAAATATATTTACAGGTTCCGGCGGTGTAATGATTGTGTTTATACTTCTTTTTACCGGTACCGGTATATTGATGATAATAACCGGTTTTAATGAGATTAGACATGGGATCAAGACTCGTAATTATATTGAAACTACGGGCGTTATTAGAAAATCTGAGGTGGTAAGCTCTACAACAACTCAAAGAACATATCAAACAACTGCCGGGAACAGGCAGTACGGCAATATGAACTCCTCTTATAAATCAACCGTTTATTTCTATGGCGTTGAGTATCTCTATACTGTAAACAGTGTTGATTATATCGGAACCCGTTACGATGTTTCAAATAGCTCTTTACAGCGGGAGAAAGCGATAGCTCTTGCAGAGTCAATTCAAGTAGGATCTGTTGTGCCTGTATATTATGATCCTGAAGATCAGCAAAGTTCGGTATTGAAAAAAGGTGTTGCTTCATATTTTAATCTACCGATGATTATAGGGTTGATATTTACAATATTTTCATTGTTCTTTTTGGTGTTAGCAATAGTTTTTAGAGATAAAAAGAAATAGAAGTGTTCTATTGTTGTCCGTTATTATTGTTTATTCTTTGAAGTATTTGTTCGGAAATAAATAAACCATCATTTTTATATAGGTGGTGTCCGTCAGTGGTTTGAACAATTCCTGTATAATCTATTAAATTTATGTATTCTGCTCCGGTTTCAGCTGTAATTTGATTTACTGTATTGTCGAAGTCGTTCCAGTAGGATTTTTCGAGTTCATACATCGGTTCGCTTACCGGCATTCTGACTATATATACGCTCCCGTAGCTTGAAAAATATTCAATAGTTTTTTTTAGATAAGACAATCTATAATCAGATATTTCTAATTCCGATTCAAATTTTTTTCTGTATTCTGATAGTTTTTGCTCCATTCTTCTTTGTATTTCCGGCTGATCCATAGGGATAGTTATTTCAAGCCATCCGTCATTATGGAGTAGCATTCTATCATTGCCTCTGAATTTAAACTCAACATATTGATAAAGTTTGTATTTAGCCCTTTCTGCAAGATATTCAAAATTCGGGTTCATGTTAACGAATTGCAGGTCTGCCAAAAATGAAGAGAGCTCGGGTGGTTTTGACGGATCTGCACTTAGAGGCATCGAGAGAGATCGGGGGTTAACCTCAATAATAAAAACACTGTCAGTTGTGTTTCTGTTAAATTTCTTAAGAACAGCATTATAATAAACCTCGCCCATCGGAGAGTGATTGCCGGTAAAAGCAAAATTAAATATCGGATATTTAAGTCTGTTTTCACTGCGGTTAAAAACATTCGGCCTTATCCCTTGTGCCGCCCTGCTTGTTCCGATAATCAGAGAGTGTTGTTTCGGTGTGGTAAATCTCAGATAGAATTCATCTGAAGAGCCGTCAATTATGTATGGAATACTGAAATATGCAGAAACAAAAAAAATTATCATAAATATGCCGATGTACAGCATCCATTTTTTACCGCTTATCATAGTTATTTCCTGTTAAAATTGAAAATATAAAAAAGGGCCAACCTTATTCATTGAAAGGAGAGCGGCAACTATTAACACAATGGTTATTGCCAGGAATTTATAGTTTGTTTTGAATTTCTCTGCTATCTGATTTGAATTGGGCAAAGCCACCGTTATAATAAAACCGATAATACATAACAGAATCTGATGTTTATTCCCTTTAAGTACTGTTATAAAGTCAAATTTGTTAATGTCAACAAGTGTAATAAACACCTTGAGAGCATCGCTTAGTTTAGTAGAGACAAAAAGAATACGCATTAAAACCGCTCCGAGGAATGTTAATGCCCATGCAATAATCAGAGGGAATTGCCACCCTTTTCTCTTCATGAAATGTGCGGACATTACAAATAAGCCGTTAATAATACCCCAAACTATAAAATTCCAGCCGGCACCGTGCCACATACCGCTTACGAGGAATGTAATAAAAATTCCCAAATAAAATTTATGTGATTTATCACCTTTTTTAAATATTCCCCTAAAGATATAGTCACCCAAAAAATTAGAAAGAGTAATATGCCATCTACGCCAGTAATCGGCAAAATTTCTTGCTTTGTAAGGCGAATTAAAATTAATCGGAATAATAATATTGAACATTCTTCCGGTACCGATTGCCATATCTGCATAAGCAGAGAGATCAAAATAGTAAGAAATAGTGTAACTTACCGAGTTCATCCATGCATTAAACATCCCCATATTCTCTACATGATTAAAAGCCGCCTGTGACCATTCTGTAAGCGGGTCAGCAAGGTAGAGTTTTTTGACGGCACCAAGCATAAAAAGAAAAAGTCCGACTGAAATATTATCAAAATTTATCTTTTGGTTTGCTTTATTCTCGAATTGCGGAACGGTGTCTTTGTGATGAACTATCGGGCCAACTATCAACTGCGGGAAAAATGTTATAAACAACAGATAATCGAGAAAATCGTAATCTGAGGTCATTCCGCGGTAAGAATCGACTACATAAGCAATTAATTGGAATGTATAAAATGAGATACCTATAGGCAGTATTATATGCGGCAATTCGAGTTTGTTGCCTATAAAAAGGTTGATATTTTCGAATAAAAAATCAAGATACTTAAAATAACCGAGAAAGATGACATTTGCCAGAATTGCAAAAACAAGAAAGATTACGGTATAATTTTTATTTATTCCGCGATTGTGCATTTTACCCAATACGAATCCGGAGACATAGTTAAAAAGTACACTTGCAATAAAGTAAATCAAAAAACTATGACTGCCGTACCAATAAAAAAAGAAAGAAGCAAAAACAAGTGTCCATTTGCCTATACGGTTAAAGCCCATCGAATTTAGCGCAAAATAAAGGATAAGAACAGCCGGAAGGAAAAATAATAAAAATGAATATGTAGAGAATATCATGGTGAATATATACTATAACTTTTATTTCTTGTCAAAATATTATTAAATAAATCAATTAAGAGGGGGGCGAATTTATTTTTTTGGTAATTTAAGAAATCATTAGTTTGTGTATTAAAGCATAAAAGCAAACGCTCGAA
>CAZSQU010000113.1:0-6313 GCA_964608985.1 uncultured Spirochaetales bacterium | reverse complement strand
CAACCCGTTAACAGGCAGATCAAAGGTTATAGATGACAAGATATATGCGGAAGGGTGCAGTATAGTCGGGAATAAGATATGCTTTATGGCTGATCTCTACGGGACAGAGTATGAACATATATTTTACGACCCGTCTAATGATACAATCGATCATCAGACAATAATTAATAAAACCTCAATAGGAAGTGGTGTCGGCAGATTCTATATCGAGCTTGAAGATCAAGAATATTTTTTTCTTTTTCATCAGTATAATGGATCTCAAGTAAAAACTCAATTTTTTAATTCAAATACAGAAGAATTTATTGATAATTCAATTATTAGTTACGATCTAATGCCTACTAATGAGACTGGCACAATAATATCTTCTGCTTTAAATAGCAATAACTATATATGCTCATTTTTTATTCATTATCCTACCTTCAATGAACATTCAATTATATATAAAGTTAATTCATTAGAACCAATTGAGCTATATAAAGTCTATGAATTAGATGGGGCAGTATATGATTTTTACGAAACAGAAAACTATTTAATTCTTTGTGATAAAGCTAATAAGAATATTATAAAATTGAATAAAGAAACAAAAGAGGTCATTGGAGAATGTATAGTAGAAGATTTTTCTGACTACATTCGATATTACAGAAACGGAGCATTATGGTTTGCCGACTGGAGCGGTAAAGACAGGGTACGGAAGCTTAACATTGAAACCATGCAGATCTCTTATGTTGATTAGAGCTGTTAATTGTGAATAAAGGCGGATTAACAACATGAAATACACATATATAACAATAATCCTATCGGCTCTTGTACTCTTGAGTTGTTCATGTGCACCTGAATCAGCCGGCAATTACAGTGTGCCCAAGTTTCCGCCTATCAAGGTTAATGAACACACTGTATATATCGGAAACTTTGACAAAACTTGTGTTTATGCCGTTGACACACTAAATAATAGAATTATCTATCAATATAACTTTGGGGATGATAAGGTTGGTCTATATGATCTTGAGTATGATTATAATTTATGCCCATACTTCTTTGTTAACTTGCAAGCATCAAAGTATTACTGTGTAATGGTCAACCCGTTAACAGGCAGATCAAAGGTTATAGATGACAAGATATATGCGGAAGGCGGTTGTATAGTCGGGGATAAGGTGTGCTTTATGGCTTATCTCTACGGGACAGAGTATGAGCATATATTTTACGATCCGTCGAGTGATACAATTGATCATCAGTTATATCAGAATAGAACATCAATAAGCTCAGATACAGGAAAGTACTATCTGGAAAATAATGGGCAAAAATACTATATAATAATGACTAAACCTAATCCGAATACAAATGACTTCAGAGCTCACTTCTATAATATAGAAACTAATAACACTATTTACAGTACAGACATTGATAATGCCAGGATGACCGATGATAATATTGATTATAAAATATCAGTTGCAGACGGGAGTTATCAATATATTTGTATCCCGTTCTTTTTTAGTGATATCGATGGTACTCCGCATTCATACTCTGCCGTATATAAGGTTAACTCAATTGAACCACTTGATGTAGTAAAGGTTTATGAACGGGATAATTCAGAATTCTATGATATATATGATGCCGGTGAATACCTGATTATATGCGATGCTTATTCTGTTTTAAAGTTTAACAAAGAAACAAAACAGATAACAGGCGAATGCAATGTAAATTCATTTGAGGATTACATTCGATATTATCGAAACGGAGCATTATGGTTTGCCGACTGGAGCGGTAAAGACAGGGTGCGGAAGCTTAATATTGAAACCATGCAAATTTCTTATGTTGATTAGAGCTGTTAATTGTGAATAAAGGCGGATTAACAACATGAAATACACATATATAACAATAATCCTATCGGCTCTTGTACTCTTGAGTTGTTCATGTGCACCTGAATCAGCCGGCAATTACAGTGTGCCCAAGTTTCCGCCTATCAAGGTTAATGAACACACTGTATATATCGGAAACTTTGACAAAACTTGTGTTTATGCCGTTGACACACTAAATAATAGAATTATCTATCAATATAACTTTGGGGATGATAAGGTTGGTCTATATGATCTTGATTATGACTACAATTTGAGCCCAAACTTTTTTGTTAACCTGCAGGCGTCAAAGTATTACTGTGTAATGGTCAACCCGTCAACGGGCAGATCAAAAATTATTGATGACAAGATATATGCGGAAGGATGCAGTATAGTCGGGAATAAGGTGTGCTTTATGGCTGATCTCTACGGGACAGAGTATGAGCATATATTTTACGACCCGTCGAGCGATACAATTGATAGGCAGATTTATCAGAATAGGGACTCTATAAGCGCAGATTCAGGAAAGTTTTATGTTGAAAACAATGGACAAAGATACTATATAATCACAACTAAACCTGATCCTAATAACGACGAATTTAGAGCACAATTTCTAAATATAGATACTCAAACTATGGTTTTTAGTACAGATATTGATTATACAAGAATGACCGATGATGAAATTAACTATAAGATATCAGTTGCAGATGGTAGTTATGAATATATTTGTATCCCGTACTTTTTTAACGATATCGATGGTACTCCGCACTCATACTCTGCCGTATATAAGGTTAACTCAATTGAGCCGCTTGATGTAGTAAAGGTATTTGAAAGAGATGGCTCAAAATTTTATGATATATATGATGCCGGTGAGTACCTTCTAATATGTGATGTTTACTCTGTTATAAAGTTTAATAAAGAAACAAAAGAGGTCGTTGAGGAATGTACAGTAGAAGATTTTTATGATTACATTCGATATTATCGAAACGGAGCATTGTGGTTTGCCGACTGGAGCGGTAAAGACAGGGTACGAAAGCTTAATATTGAAACCATGCAGATCTCTTATGTTGATTAGAGCTGTTAATTGTGAATAATATTGTTGGGGCAAGTTCAAATCACTTCTTTTTTACTTACTCAATCTCCCATATAATCGCTGCAACGATTATATTTTCTTCATGCTTTTTTATATTTTTTATTAAAAAAACTCGGACTGTTAATTTAATTATTAACAGTCTGATTGTTTGTATCAGTATATTAAGCCATCTGATTTACTACTTCTGGCTTATAGGCAATAATTTATTTAGTTTTAAATCATCTCTACCGCTTTCAATATGCGGTATGGTTTTAATCCTAATTCCGGTAAGCTGTTTTATGAATTCAAAAATAATTAATAGCTTGATATATTTCTTGGGATTTTTTAGTATCTATGCGATTATTTCACCGGTACTTATCTACGGTTTTCCGCACATTAGATTTATCCAGTTTTTCATGGCTCACGGAATAATAATATTTACAGTATTTTACTATATTTCTATCGGAAAGATAGCCATAACCGGAATAATTCTGATAAAATCAATTGCCGTAACCTATTTATATGGAATTATTTTATACATTATTAATCTGCTTTTAAAATCAAACTATGGCTATATTATGCGGCTTTCTTTTATAGATAAAATGAACTTCATCAATTGTTATTTTATTAAGTATCTATTTTTAAGTTTGGTAATTATAACTTTTATATATACCGTTCTGTATATTATAGCCCGCATTATGCATGATAACCGTAGCGAAGCGAAGTAGGAAGAGGATGGGAAGCAGGACGGTGGCAATTATACGCATAAAAATTCGTGTAATTAAGCTTTAAAATAGTTTTTAGCCAAAAGAATTTATTTATTATCAGAAACGCCATTTCACCAGGATAGTAATTTTTTGGCAATATAGAATCCATAGCTTAGATAATCTTTGTACTTCTTGTATAAAGCGATTTCTTGTTTTTCTCCTTCTACAATAGCTTTTGCGTTTTCTGAATTGTTATATTTTAGAAGAAAAGAATCAAATCGCCTTTCTATTGGGCTATAATAATTATCAATCCAACTTTTTTCAGGCAAGAAAAAAAAACCCACCGGAGAAAACCCATTTTCTTCAAGTATCTTTATTTTTTTTGATGCTGTATCAATTTCCGGATATTCACTATTCCAGTAATCTTCAATCTCTTTAGGTCTAAAATTTGTTTTCCAAGTTATCTCACTTACAGCAATATAACCGCCAATTTTCAAAAAAGGCTTCCAATTCTTCAGACCAGATTCAAATCCAATATTGTAAATGGCACCTTCTGACCATAAAATATCATATTCTTCGTTACCAAATGAAAGTTCTTCCATTGACTTTTGCAGAGTAGAAATTTTGTTTTCTAATTTTAAATTTTTTGCTCGCTCATTGAGTTTAATTAAAAAATCAGGAAATAAATCAACAGCAGTAATACTTCCATTTATATTTTGAGCAAGTGTTAATGTTTGAGATCCTGTTCCGCAGCCAATATCAGCGACTTTTATAAATTCTTCAGGGTAAATATCAATAAAGCTTAAGGCCCTTAATGTATCTTCATCACTTCCAGGGCCTTGTCTTTCAGCATCTAGATGAAAATCAATTAGTAATTCTACTCCCGTCACTCTTATAATCCTTTTATATTTATAAAAAAAACTCGGGCGATTGCAACTCACAGCTACTTTTACCATGCTTCCGTCGCAGTTCTAAGTTTCAATATGCTTACTTCTCTACTATTTTACTTCCTGCAATAATCAAACCGGACGATATTCCTCTTTTCCTTACTAAACACAATCCCCAATTCAAAGACAGTTTTACCTTGTATGCCGATATACTTCTCCGCATAGTTCATTTCCTGTATCTGCTTGAGTGCAGAATTGACATCTGTTTCAGTCGCTTCGGTCGGGACTAGCTTGATCTCCATAATGTATATATAATCGCCGAGCATTACAGTCATATCTGCCTGTCCCTTATTTGTAATGTCTTCCGGAATTATTTCACAATTTATAGCCGCAAAAAACGCATAGAGAACCGAAGCATAATACCCTTCTGATTCCAAAAGGTTATTGTTTGTGAAATTACGATATGGTATTGAAGCAAATAACCTTCTGAATGTTTTTTCTAATGCTATCATGTCCCCCCTCATCAGCGCATCGTAAGAACTTCGTTCATACTGTAATTTGGCAACAGTCAGATCGGTATAACCGGAGATTAAATACTCATTAAATGATGTTTTTACTTCAAAGTTTGGGAAACCTATCTTAAACATAAGCCGGTTCATTTCGATAAATGTTTCCTTAATCGTTAAATATCCCGTTTGAAACAATAGCGTTACAGGTTCAATCCTGTCAATGTCAAATGAAGATAATATCTCCTCACCCACAACAAGATTATCAAGCTCAGGTAAAAAATATTCGTTTTTTTGAAAAAGTTTAATTAGGAATGTCGGCGTACCGGTTTCAAACCAATAGTTTCTGTATAATTGATTTTCACTGATAAACAGCAGAATATCAAAGGGATTATATACCTTTTCACCAAGAAAGTTATATCCGTTATACCATTTTTTTAACTCTTCCCAATCAACCCCGGCAAGATGCTCGGCAAAAGAGGTATTTAAATCATTGTGTGTATAACCGCAGATAGTCGCAAATTCTTGACTTAGAGTAATATCTTTTAGATTATTTATCCCGCTAAAAATATTAACCTTACTGAACTTACTCACTCCGGTCAGAAATACAAACTGCAAATTTGCGTCTTGTTCTTTGAGGACAGAATAAAAGTTTTTTAAGCCGTCACGAATTTCGGCGATCATTTCGGGTTTCTCGATATTGTCAAGGAGCGGCTTATCGTATTCATCAATTAAAACGACTACTTTTTCTTTAAAATAAAACAAAGCGGCTTTAATTAAGTCTGAAAAACCCCCTGCAATATCACTATCAAAGTTAATATTAACCCCAAGTCTTTCTGCATTACTTTTAATAATATATAATAATCTGATATCAAGTTCAGCTCTGTTTCGTATTACCCCACCTGTAAAGTCAACTTTGATAACCGGATATTTTTTATCCCAATCCCATTTATCATAAATATACAAATCCTTGAATAGTTCTTTATTGCCCTCAAATATCTCTTTTAGTGTGTCCGCCAAAAGACTTTTACCGAATCGTCTGGGGCGAGAAAGGAAGTATCTGCCCGGATTTGCAACTAATTTATATGCTATTTGAGTTTTATCAATATATATCATATTATTATCAATGATTGTTTGAAGTGTATTAATCCCGATCGGCAGGTTTTTCATCTTATATAATCCTCAAGAATGTTTCATATATTGGCAATATATCAATTTTTAGAGTATTTTACAAGTGTTTTGTTTTCTGATAGGGTGCGAATTTATTTTTTGGGTAATTTAATAAATCTATCGTTAATGTTTTTAAAGG
>CAZSQU010000112.1:0-6512 GCA_964608985.1 uncultured Spirochaetales bacterium | reverse complement strand
CATAAAAGTCCCCTTTTTTGTTAAATTTTGTGACTTCTATATTGACACATAAAGAATGGGCTATATTTTAGATGATTTTCAAAATAGTAATGAATACATTTCTGATCAAATAACTATCTTAGATAAAAATTATAGTTGTAATTTGATTCTGGTAAAAAGAATTTCCGGATTTACGGATAAAGTTGAATTAATTGAATTGTATAATTGTTGTGATATAAAAGATATTGAGGATAAATCAGCAATTATTAGCGAAGTTATTCCTGAGAAAGACTCGGTTAAATCTGGAAGAATTGACATAGCAAATAAAGAGATTATTATTTTATTAAATAGCACAAAAAATATTGTAATAAAATATGTTAATGATATTTGATGTAATGATATTTGAAATAATTTCTGTTGATTTATCCCAGTAATGTTGTAGAATTGTTTTAGTAAATACTGCGGTTTAAAAGGTAAAGAAATAACTGTAGTTACGCGAGAAAATATTTTGTTTAGGAAGTTTTATGAAAAAAAATCTTCTAGTTTATATTTCACTATTTAGTGTTTTTACATTATTTGCTGAAGATTTGATTAGAAACCCTGCTGATTTGGATATATTGTGGGGGCGGTATCTTAATAATGGTGATTTGAAAGCGATTACTGAAATTGTTCATGTATTAGAATGGGAGGATTTATTTAGACAAGAAATCAATTTGTTTTTATCAAGAAATGAAAATGGTGTTGCCAAATCAAGGTTGATTGAATTACTTAAAGAACTCGGATTTGAATTGAATACGAATAACACTGAGTTGTCAGGACTGATTAATATTGGGGCAATATCATTTTTACTCTTGAATAACGACAATTATAGCTCAATAGTCAAAGAAATAGCAGGAATAGTTCAATCTAGAAGATCTACACTTGAACAAATGATGATTCTAGGAGCTGCGACATGGTCTCTACAAAGCAACTGCGAACAGCATATTGAAGTGAAGGAACACTTACTGAGTATTTATAATGATTTGAATCCATCAGCTCAATATACTATAGATAAATTGATTTTACAACCGGCTCTGAACTGTCCCCCCCGAAGAGGGTACCACAATTAGAGGAAAACTTTTGCAAGAAATAATAATGCAATATGAAGTAAAAGACGGAGAAAAGTATGGATGTCGATTATAGAAAATAATTACAACTTTACTAAATAGAAAATTAAAGATAAAACTGCAACTAAAGTTTTATACAATTATTGTATGGAGTGTAATTAAAGCACCGTTTGACTTAAAGGAGAATACATAAATGGAACAGAACTCCAGAAATTTGGAAAAATCATTTGATAAAATTGCTGAGTTATATGATGAGGAAACAAATACATTCCATCATAAGATCTGTTCCTTCTTAACTCTAGAAAATGATAGGAAAAACTATAATTTCTGTCAATGAGTTTAAAAAAAATTGAAATACAAGCAAATACACTAAAAAGAACCTTGAAGTAAACATAAAACTTGGAAAGTAATAAAAACACTCTCTACCAAACCAAAAAGACAGACCTATCCCAATGGCAATAACTTTCATTTCACTACCACAATATGGACAAATCAGTGGATCAACTTCGTAAATCTTGTTTATTAATCTTGCCCAGGCTCTGCGACTTGCTTTATCAGTGGTTTTTTGATAATCAAGGACTTCAGGTCAGTTATCATCAGCAACAAATGCTTTCTTTATACCAAACTTCTCGAATCTTCTGTCCTGTTTGGCTTTGCCTTTAGTCTTTGAAGCATATAGTCCATAGTATCTGATTAAATGTTTTAAAAAGGCATTTTTAAAAGAAAAATTGTTTATAAGACAAACTGTTACCAACAGAAAACATTTAGAATAGAGACTATAAAAATGAGACTATATCTCTTGACAAATAATGTAAAATAGTTGTTTTATTAAACACCATAACTTATCAGGAAGCTTTAAATGGAAGAAATAAAAGATATTGTTTATATTACACACGATGATGATATAACTGCAGAAAATGTAAACTGTCACTATGAGGACGGTTTAACTCCGTTGACTTATGTACTGGAGCATCGATATGACCAACTGGCAGAAAGATATCTCAAGCTGGGAGCGGATCCTTACCTTAAGGATTTGAAAGGGGCTCTTCCGATAGAATATGTACTTTACAGATCAGATCAATACCCGATGTATATAAGAATGCTTCTTAAATACGGGTTTGATATACGCCATCCGCGCAGTGACGGAACCACATATCTGGAATACTTTTTAAAAAGAGGATACAATGAACATCTTTCTATAGCTCTTGATTATTGCACTCAGGAGGAGTTTGATAATTTTAAGGATATAATTACTGAAAAAATAGTAAATGATTTTATCTCGAGCCGGAAAATATTTGGATATTATACTGATCTCGAGGACGCATTTCTGATTGAAAAACTTATGTCAAAAGGGTTTGATCCTGTTGCCGGTCTAAAAGACGGGACAAACCTCCTGATGATAGTTTCCTGTAGAGGAATAGGTTATGGTACACTATACAGTATAGAGGCTATAAGCAAATTTCTCGGCCCAAAATTACCAGATGCAATCAATCTTCAGGATAAAAATGGGCTTACACCACTCTTTTATGCAGCAGAATTTTGCAGAATATCTGAAACTCTTTATCTGATTAAAAGTGGAGCGTCACTAACCATTAAGGATAAAAACGGCAATACATTTCTTGGATACATGATTAACAGGTTAAGTAAGATCGTTAATAAAGAGCGCCCATTTCACAAAATCACCTATAAAGTTCATGAAACAACATCAGAAAATTTGGTTAAAAAGATTTTTTCATACTTTGAAGATATTTTACCTGAAATTCGGAAGATGGGATACGACCTGAATGAATTAGCCGGCGTTGATCTCAAGGTTTTTTTTGATAAGTTGGAAAATCGGGACTTTATCAGATTTTATCTTCAAATGACAAAACATAAGCCGTATTTAAACTTTACAAACGGGCTTTTGCTCGATAAAAAGGCAAAATTTACAGGTGAATGGGTTGTGGCATCCAAAAATGCCCTTGACACAAATATGCATCTTAATGCGGTTTCAAGGGCTACAGTTTTTGCATTTGACGGTTTTTATGTATTAACAAACTATTTGAAAGGGCTTCAAACAGACGGAACTGTGATTCCGCTATTCAGTTATTTAAAAGATGACTTTAAAAAAACAAACATAGTGCAATTAAAATCTCCAGGCAAAAAAGATGAATATAAGTATCACCGGCAATATGGATTCAGAATAATAAATGAGGAACCGCTTCCTGATGATAAACCACTCATGGAAACAAAGTTTCAGTTAATCGACGAAGAGGTCACGATCTATACAATACCGGATGATGAAAAAAACCGCGGTTATATTTTGTATAAAGGTCAGGAGATCAAAGTTTCAACAATCGACATATATGACTATCAGTCTGAAGCGTATGACAAACTCGAAATTAAAGTGAGTGTATCTTCCAAAAATGTTTCTCTTGAAGAGTTTTTTGTCCGGGCGGAGTGTGTCAAAGTTGAAAAAATCAAATATGAAGAAAGCACACCGCTATATATTGTAAAAGCTGAAGTTATACATGGTTACGACGGCATCATTTATATCGACCTTCTAAACCTAAAAGCTCTGATTATAAAAGTCGATTACACATATAGTGTATATTAGGAAATTCCGCACATCTCGGATTTTTACCGTAACAAACGCCTATGCAAGAAAAAATATATACATAAAATGAGAAGTATTTTTTAAAACTGTTAATCAAACACTTAAGCATTCTTTACATCTATCTCTACCGGATGATCCTGGTCAAAAAGAGCACTTGTATCCGCATGACACACAATTATATCCAAATTTGGGTTCAAACGAGTGGGTCAAACTATGATCGGAGTTGCTCCTTCTACCCTGTCTCAAAGTATAGCGTAAACATTTTGGGCACAACTCTTTTAATGAATCTAACTCACCTTGAACCTTTTGAATTTTTTCAACCAATTCCGATGACTCGGTTGTGTTTAGTTTTTGAAGTCGGATTATTTCATGCTTATCCACTGCATCTTGAAGCGCCTCACATTTATTAAGAAGTTTCATCGCAATATTGCACTCTTTTTTTGTGGACCCCGGTCTTAACAAATGCTGTATCCTTTCAACCGGTTTGAATATTTCAGGCTTTTTATTAATCCATGAAACGATCTTTGGAGTTGACAAGTCATAAACCGACTCCCCTTTTTTATTTCTTATATACGGATCTGCACCATATTTGATTCTAAAACGGATATGTTGTTCAGAAAAGCTAGAATCCATATCGTTCAAAACTACTCTGTGAAGAAGAGTATTCCCATCATCATCAGTATAGTTGATATCACATCCGTATTCAAAAATAAATCTAAATAAATGATCCTCAGACATAGGACTTTTAAACATCATCTCATGTAAGTCTCGGATTTTTCTTTCTGCTCTCTGTTGTAAATTTAACGGATTTCTTAACATCAGAACCTCAGCAATCTTCTGTGTGGTAAAATTATTTTTGGTAAAGTATGAAAAATCAAATACAGTTAACCATTGCCCGAAATAGGAACAAAGCCGGTTCATATCAGCGCCCCGGTCAAGCAATGTCTCAACCGCCTCAAGTGAACCACCTTTAACGGCTTCATATAATGGCGGTGTTGAGCTGTCCATTCGTCCTTCCGGCGATGCACCGTGTTTCAGTAAAAGCTTTATTACCCCGACGCAACCATTTTCACAAGCGACATGTAAAGGCGGATTTGCAAATGCGGATTCCCGCGCCGGCTTATTTACATCATCAATCAGTGTTATTAATTCCTCTGCTATTTCTGTAAAACCGCCTTCGCAAGCTGCATAAAATAGTGCCGTCTCCTGTGGGATATCACCGTTTTTCTTTTTCCAGATAGTTACTGAAGCTTTCTTTCCGTCCTTTAAGGCATAATATAATTGCTCTATAGGTTCAGGTAAATCTTTCATGCTTTAATAAACCCCTCATTGTATTCTTATATTTTCAAATTCTTGTTAGCAGCCGCAAAGATTTGAAATAATATGTAAAAATAAAGTATCTGTCAATCAGATTAACAACTCTAATATTTAAGTTTTAAAATGTTATTTTTCCTGTCATGAATGTAAGGTAATTACAATACTCTTAGACAAAATTAACTTGGATTTTTCTTGACAATCATTTTGATTATTATTATAAACCCTATATGACCAAAATTGATAAACTCCGAGATGATCTCTTTGATGGAAATCGTGAAGAAGTTGAAAAGTACATCCGTAACCATGGCGACATTCCAAAAAACCCAAGATTTTTTTTTGCTGCTTGTAGAGGCGGTCTTGCCGATATTGCAGCAGATCTCGTCAGTGGTGTTGATGATGTCGACGACTCAAACAGTTACAGCGACAAGAAACCTCTGGAAGAAGCCGCTGAGGATGGTTTAGCCGAAATAGTTAGCCTCCTACTAAAACATGGCGCAAAAGTTGAAACCGAGTACAGCCGATATCGTAATCCGTTATTTGCTGCTGTCGAAGTCGGCTGTCTGCCTGCAGTTCAAGCCCTTGTAGCTGCCGGCGCTGACATGAATCGTCTTTGCAGTTATGAAAACCGGTTCAGCACACCGACAGAACTGGCCGCTGAGCAGGCTGATAAGTTCCCTGATCTGGCTGCATTTCTCGAGGCACAAAACCCGCTTGACAGCACCGCACGCCGTGAACACAAACAACAAGAAATAATCCGCAGGATGTTTTATGATTGTAACAGCTGGCATAGTGATCGGTATGTTGAATTTTATGCCACAAACAATATCTGTGATATCAACAGCCGCAACTCTGATGGTGACACGCTGCTCCACCTTGCAGTGGAATATCCCGCCCTATTCCAGTCGTATATTCACAGTCTATTATATTATGGAGCCAACCCCGAGTTAACCGATGCCGCCGGCCGGAATGTATGGGAAAGAGCTACACCTAAAATCCTTCAATGGCTAAAAAGTCGCCCTTCATTGCTACCGGGAGTTGACCTGATTGCAATATTACTTCACTGGAAAGCAAGCGACTCCGAATGCCTGCAAGGGATCGAACTGCTTCAGAACGACCCCAAGCTGCGTGCTGCAGTGGACAAACCCGAAAAAAAACGACTTGAGAAGTTGGGGTCACCTGAAGCCTTAGCCATGCTTAAACTTATTGCCAAAGCACAGCGTCATATCCACAACACTAAAGATGAGTGTCAGGACTGTTTGCGCTACACCTTGAAAGTCGGCGAACACCTCTCCGGCAGTCTTTACTCTCCTGCTGTCAGTAACGAGGTTGAGTGGGCCACAGTCTGTGAGTCATGCGGACACCGGCAGTCGATTTTTAGCTAATTATCTTTGAACAGGTTTATCTTAATTCTTCAAACCGGTTAAAATACTCAGTACAATCCTCATCAGGAAAAACCTTTTTTAGTCACCCCTGAAAAAGTCGGATTTTTCTTTCGCTCATTAAAAAATTAGCTA
>CAZSQU010000111.1:0-6530 GCA_964608985.1 uncultured Spirochaetales bacterium | reverse complement strand
CTAATCAACAATCTACTTCGCTTCGCTACGATTATCGTGCATAACGCGGGTTAGGGAAATAACTTTAGAGTTGTATTTTTTTGTTTTAGAGTTTATCGTTTCGCTTATTTCTATGATCTTATCGATCAGAAAAAGCCTTAAAATTTTTCTTAAAACTGTTGCAAAACTGAATGTTCTGTATGCAAATCTAATGAATCTAATAGTATCGAAGTGGTTTTTGTCAATATTTATTATTATGTCTTCACTGAAATATTTTGCATCGTCTGTTAGGTTAATAAGTTTATTATCTCTTATTGATTTTTTGATTAGAGGGGTCATAATTTTTAATATGTGATTAACATTAGTTTTTGCTGTAATAAATTAATTTCATTCAATAGCTTTTTGTCAATTTTAAAATGGAATCTATGAGTATTCATATAAAACAACCTCCAAATTATTAAAAACGAAAAAACTTTAAAAACCCTTTGCAAAAATCGTGTCTTTTTTTAAAATTATACATTGAACGATTTTAAAATTTGTTCTATAATCCGGTTTGTAGAAAAGACCGCTTAATTATCATTTATTAAAGTGGTTAATATATCAAGTCAAGGAGTTATTATGTCTTCAAGCTCAAAAAAGCAAACAATTGATGGGAACTATGCAGCAGCGCATATTGCTTATGCATTTAGTGAAGTTGCGGCAATCTATCCGATTACACCTTCTTCAACTATGGGTGAATATGCCGATGCATGGGCTGCACAGGGACGAAAAAATATGTTCGGTGAAGTTCTAAATGTCTCTGAAATGCAATCTGAAGCAGGTGCTGCGGGTGCGGTTCACGGTGTTTTATCAGCGGGTGCTATGGCAACAACATTTACTGCAAGTCAGGGGTTGCTGTTGATGATTCCAAATATGTATAAAATTGCCGGTGAGATGCTTCCAACAGTTTTCCATGTTTCAGCGAGATCACTTGCTGCACAGTCATTGTCAATTTTTGGTGATCATCAGGATGTTATGTCTGTTAGAGGAACCGGTTTTGCTCTTATGGCAGCGACAAATATTCAAGAAACAATGGATCTTGCCGTTGTATCACATCTTGCTACCCTTGAAGCTAAAGTTCCTTTTTTAAATTTCTTTGATGGTTTTAGAACATCACATGAGATACAGAAAGTTGAGATTCTCGATTATGAGGATCTTAAAGAATTAGTAGATTTAAAATATATTGATGATTTCAGAAAAAGATCATTGAATCCCGAAAGACCTACAGTAAAAACTGCGGCTCAAAATCCGGATGTATATTTCCAAGGCAGAGAAACTACCAATAAAAATTATGATGAACTACCTGCATTGGTTAAAAGATATATGGATAAAGTTGGTACAAAATTCGGTAGAAAATATAATCTTTTTGATTATACCGGAGATCCGAGTGCCGATAGAATTATTATTGCTATGGGTTCTTCTTGTGACACAATCGAGGAGACAATTGCATATTTAAATAAAAAAGGTTATAAAGTTGGAGTTCTCAAGGTTAGGCTTTACAGACCTTTTTCAATAGATGATTTTGTTAATGCTATTCCAAAGACAGTTAAAAAAATTGCTGTTCTTGATAGAACAAAAGAACCCGGAGCAATCGGCGAACCGCTTTATCTTGATGTTATATCTGCGTTGAATGCTAAAGATAGAAACGATATCAAGGTAATTGGCGGAAGATATGGGCTTTCTTCTAAGGAATTCACGCCTTCAATGGTAAAAGCAGTTTACGATCACCTTAACGGAGATGCTTTCCATAACTTTACTGTCGGTATCGATGATGACCTTACCAAAAGATCATTAAAGGTAAAAGAAGAAATCATAACTGAACCTGAAGATATTGTTAAATGTATTTTCTGGGGATTGGGATCAGACGGTACAGTTGGAGCTAACAAAAACTCTATTAAAATCATCGGTGATAATACCGATATGAACGCACAAGGTTATTTTGCTTATGACTCTAAGAAATCGGGGGGTATTACAATATCTTACCTTAGATTTGGTAAGTCAAAGATTCAATCACAATACCTGATAACAAAGGGCGGATTTGTTGCATGCCATAACCCTGCTTATTTGGGAAGATACGATATGTTGTCTAACCTTAAAGATGGCGGAGTCTTCTTATTGAATTCGGAATTCTCTAATGATGAAGTATTTAATAAACTGCCGAGAGATATGCAGGAAGAGATAATTAATAGAAAAATCAGATTCTATAATATCAATGCAGTTAAGATTGCTGAAGAGGTTGGCTTGGGCGGAAGGATAAATACTGTAATGCAAGCGGCATTCTTTAAGATATCCGGTGTTCTACCTGAAAATGAAGCTATCGGTTTAATCAAAGATTCAATTAAGAAATCATACGCAAAGAAAGGTGATGATATTGTAAAAATGAACTGGAATTGTGTTGATCGTTCAAGCGAGGCATTACAGGAGATCAAGGTTCCGGCTAATGTTAAAGACATTAAAGAATCGTTTGTTCCACCGCAACTTATTGCTAAAAATGCCGATAAATTCACAAAAAATATTATCGAGCCGATTATGTATCTAAAAGGTGATGAAATACCGGTATCACATATGCCTGTTGACGGTATTATACCTGTTGGTACAACTAAACTTGAAAAAAGAGGTATTGCAGTTCATATTCCTGAGTGGATTCCTGAGAATTGTATTCAATGTAATCAGTGTTCACTTGTTTGTCCGCATGCGGCTATCAGAGCTAAACAAATTGAGCCTGCATCTCTTAAGAATGCGCCTAAGGGTTTCACAACCGTTAAGTCAACAACGAAAAATGATAAAGACCTACAATACAAAATTCAGGTTTACATCGAAGACTGTACAGGCTGCGGTAACTGTATCAACACATGTCCCGGCAAAAAAGTTGACGGTGAAAACAAGAAGGCTCTTGTGTTTAATACATTACTTGAAGAGAGAAATAAAGGTGAAAGAGGTTTTGCTGAATACTTTGATGAATTACCGGACAATATTCTTGACGGAACTACATTAGCACAATTCAAGGGTACACAGTTTATGAAGCCGTTGTTCGAGTTCTCAGGTGCATGTGCCGGCTGTGGAGAGACACCTTATGTAAAACTTGTTACACAATTATTCGGCGACAGAATGATGGTTGCAAATGCTACGGGCTGTTCTTCGATCTATGGGGGTACATTCCCGACTATACCATATACAGTTAATAAGAAAGGTAAGGGACCTGCTTGGGGTAACTCACTGTTTGAAGATAATGCAGAATATGGTTTTGGATTCAGGTTAGCGGTTGATGCTAATAGAAGTCAATTAAAGAGAAACATTGAGATAGCTAAAGACAAGGTTGATGCTAATCTTAAAGATGCTTTTAATAAGATGCTTGAAAACTGGAAAAATACTGACGATGCAACAAAAGAACTTGCAGAGAAAATTGTCGGTTTATTGCCGGCGGCTCTAAAGAGTGTTTCAGGTGAAACAAAAACTGCAGTTGCTAAGATAATTGAGCTTCAAGATTTCATTGTAGAGAAATCTATCTGGGCATTTGGCGGTGACGGTTGGGCTTACGACATCGGTTACGGTGGTCTTGACCATGTTCTTGCTTGTAACAAAAACATCAATATTCTTGTTATGGATACAGAGGTTTACTCAAATACCGGTGGACAGGCATCAAAAGCAACTCCGCTTGGATCAATAGCAAGATTTGCCGAAGCAGGTAAGAGAACTGCTAAGAAAGACCTTGGTTTAATATCTATGAGCTATGGTTATATCTATGTTGCTTCTATTGCTCTTGGTGCAAATATGGCACATGCGGTTAAAGCAATTCAGGAAGCTGAGGCTTATGATGGTCCATCATTGATTATTGCTTACGCTCCTTGTATTAATCACGGTCTTGCAAAAGGTATGGGATACACTATAGAAGAAGAAAAAATCGCCGTACAATCAGGCTACTGGCCATTATTCAGATACAATCCTGCCCTTGCTCAAGAAGGAAAGAATCCGTTTGTTTATGAGTCCAAAGATCCGACTTCAGATATGATGGATTTCTTGATGAGTGAAACAAGATATAAAGCTCTTAAGAAACAGTTCCCTGAGGTCGCTGATAATCTACTTAATCTTGCTGTAGAACAGAAAAAGATCAAACATGAGTATTACAAAAAACTCAGCGGACTAGCTTAGTCTGATAGTTTATAAACCGCCCCTTAACGGGGCGGTTTTTTTTGATAGAGAATTATACAACCGTCTCATATATACATATTAGTGTAATTAAAAGTTAATAAAAAAACAACAAATACTACAAAATATTTAAATATTATTGAATATAAATTGATTAATTTATTGACTTATTTTTTTATATATGTTATTTCTATTTTAGTATAAATGAAAATGTATAAGGAAGTTATCATTGATTTTTCAAAACTTCAAAACTTCAAAACTTCAATTTCTTTGTATATTGTTATTATCATTACTAATGTCCTGCTCTATAATAAGTGATGATGAGCTGTTTGTAACTATTACAAATTCTTCTAATGATAATCTCGTAGTCTCGTTTGTACCTTGTGATAGTAGTAATAATATCACAACAGTTGAGGAATTAAATCGTTATTCAGTTGCTTCAAGCAAAATATCATCAAAAGAATCCATAAAAATCTATCTATCAAAACAACCTTACTACATATACTATAACTATTCAGATATCTGGGGTATTTTAACTGAAAAAGGCGTTGATAAGGTGTTCTCAGAGCTTTCCGGTAAGACTATTTCAATAAATAAGCAAGGGTGGGTTTATGAGTAAGTTTTTGCCAATATTAATTATAATTGCTATATTGTGCTGCATATCTTGTTCTGTTGTTGCTGATATGTATGGTTTAGATGTAAGCGGTTATAAACCTGATACAACTAATTTAGATCCAAATTATCTGCCTTCAACAGATGAAATTCAAGCAGAAGTTAACAGAAAGTATATGATAAATTCAGAAGCGTTTAAAAAAGAATGGGTAATTGACAGGATTAACTATTGGATAAGATATTATGATTTTGATGATATTAATTATCATAAATTACCTGAATTATATAAAAATCTGGTTTTTGATAAGGTTTACTTTGATATTGATGAACTTAGGGGTGAGGCATTAGAAGAGTTTCCTGAGGAGGAGTATTTTAAACCAAAAAGTGACATATCTCTGGTGTTAACCTTAAAGAAAGGCGACATAATTTTAACTCGAAGTAACTACTATATGAATATACTTCTCGGTTCACGATACTCATTTCATCATGCTATGCTGGTTGTTGATGAGCCAACAAGTGATGTTGATAACTGTATAATTACTTCCTATCCGGAAGGTTATACTGAAAAACTCAGTAATGTCTGTCTTGTTAGCATTGATGATCTTAAATATGAAGAGTTTATAGTTGTTTTAAGGTTTTATAATCTTGAGCAAGAGAAAATAGACTCTATTGTTGACTATGCTATGTCGCAGTTAGGAAAACCATACAATAATGACTATATAATCAAATCAAAGTCAGACAGCTTTTATTGTTCACAACTAATTTATAAGTCATATCTTAGTGTCGGACTTGATATAGACTCAAACAACAATAACTGGGATGATCATGGGATAGTTCATCCTAATGATATCTATAAATCACCTTATTTAAGAGTGATAAAGTATGGTAACTAATCTTCGTATGAAGATTTGATATAATTAAAAAGTTTTGGAGGTGTTTATGAAAAGAATTGCTAAATTGATTTTTGTTTTTCTTTTCATCTTGACGGTTGTCGGTTGTTCTCAGAACAGCTTAACCGGAAAAGAGGAAGTGGCGGAAGGCGGGATTTTTGTATCGCTTGACAGCAATATTGATCTGAATGCTGCGAGAAGTATTGCACAGACCTACATTGATTCAATGGCTGAGGCGTATAATTGGGAAGGTGCGGTTACAGATGAGGTGTATCCTTTGTACAATCCTGCAAGAAATGAGGTTAATTATCTTGAATTTAAGGTAAGAATGAATGGTCAACCAAAAGGATTTGTAATGATAACTCTTAAAGAGGATGAACCGAGAATAGTAGAGTCATCTCACACAAGTTCAGTGACAAACTATGAGTTATTGCTATCAAAAGCTGGTAGATCTGATATAGTAGCTGTAAGATTTTCATTTGCATCTTTTGTAGCACTCTCAGAGTCTTCGACAAGGTCGGGTGAAAATGTAGTTGTAGCCGCTTTAGGTAATACCGAATATCTGGTAAACGAAGATATCACAAGATCGAATTCTACATTAAACAACTATAACGAGCTGGTTACAGCTTACAGAAGTAGAGTTGCAGAGAATAGCGGCTTTCTTGATATCAGATCAGAAAATGCTGAAAATAATTCGGTAACCAGAGGAGCTCCGATAACTCATAAGAAAAATCTGGTCGGAGAGATTAGTTGGTACTCAAGTGATGCCCCGCTTATGCAGGCAAACCAGTTTAAAATGGACAATGGTGTTGATGCCGGTTGTGTACCTGTTGCCGCAGCAATAATTGCCGCTTACTGGGAAAG
>CAZSQU010000110.1:0-7429 GCA_964608985.1 uncultured Spirochaetales bacterium | reverse complement strand
TTTTATTAAGTTGATAGTTTAATAAAGCATAAAAGAAACGAGCGGAAACGCCTTATGAATCTTTGAATACAGCGTTTTCGAGCGTTTGCTTTTATGCTTTAATACTCAAACTAATTTTTTCTTAAATTACCCAAAAAATAAATTCGCACCCGCTTAATGGATTATGATACTGAGGTCAGGTCAATTATTAAAGAAGGGGTTGTAAGTCTTATACATAACTTTAAATAACAACAGAAAATACTTAAATAAATTAGTATTTTTTTTGTTTCAAAAATAGTCAAAAAATAATATAATTATCTATCATTGGGGGTAGGTATGGTTGTGCTTGTTTTGGGCGGTGCAGGATATATTGCGTCGCATGTTTGTAAATTATTAAATAAAAGAGGTCACAAGGTAATTGTTTACGATAATCTTTCAAAAGGATATCGAGCTTTTGCAAAGTGGGGGGTGTTTATTCCCGGGGATATCTGTGATGAGGTTCAGTTGGAGCTTGTTTTTAAGGAATTTAAGATTGATGCGGTTATGCATTTTTGTGCATTTATCGAGGTTGGTGAGTCGGTTGTAGATCCGGCAAGATATTATGAGAATAATGTTTCTAATACACTAAAGGTCTTAAAGGTTATGCAGAGACATGGCGTAAATAAATTCATTTTTTCATCAACAGCGGCAGTTTATGGAATGCCTGAGAGGATTCCAATACTTGAAGACGACAAGAAAGCTCCCATTAACCCCTATGGTATGAGCAAGCTGATGATTGAGAATATTCTTGAGGATTATGATAGGGCTTATGGTCTTAAATCGATAAGATTCAGGTATTTTAATGCGGCAGGGGCTGATCCTGACGGTGAGATAGGTGAGGCACATATTCCTGAGTCGCACTTGATACCACTCGTACTTGATGCTGCACTCAAGAGGAGGCAGGATATAAAGGTATTTGGAAGTGATTATGACACCAAAGACGGTACTGCCGTGAGAGATTTCGTGCATGTTAATGATCTGGCAGATGCGCATATCGCCGGTCTTGATCGGCTGTTTGCCGGTGGAGATTCTAATTATTATAATCTCGGTTCAGGGGAAGGTTTTACTGTAAATGAGGTTATAGATTGTGTAAAAAAGGTTACAAAAAAAGACTTTGTTGTAACTCCGGTCGATAGAAGGGCAGGTGATCCCCCATATTTGATCGCAAAAAGTGACAAGGTTAAAAGAGAACTCGGATGGCGTATTAACTACGACCTCGAGAATATTGTTGCAACGGCATATAATTGGCATAAGAAATATATTGAAAACGGGGTTAAATAATCGGGTAGAATTTAAAGCGGGTATTTAAAATATTCATATATAAGTTTGGCTAATATGTTTAACCCGCGTTATGCACGATAATCGTAGCGAAGCGAAGTAGATTGTTGATTAGCTTAGAGTTAGGAAGATTTGAGACTCGCAGCATAGTAACACTATGTGAGAATCGAAAATCGAGTAACTCGTGGATAATCAGCAAGATACGAGATCCAGTAGAATTTTCGTGCATAATGCGGGTTAACAACACGATGAGCTGTTTTTATTATTACCGCAGTCGCAAGATGGTTCAGTACCGGTAATCAGACCATTTATTACGGCATAAGCACATCCTACACCGCTATTAACCTCTATAGCTCCAGTAGGACAATTAAGTTTACATGCTCCGCATTCCATACAGCTTTCTTTGTCAGAGATATAAGCTTTGTTGTTTTCCATTTTAAAGACGAGATGCGGACATACATCAAAGCAGGTTGAACAACCTATACATTTCGCTTGATCAAGTTTTAGTGATAATACACTTTTAATATATTTCATTTTCATTATTTCCTCCGGTAACAAATATTCAGTTTACAAGATATCCAATCACATAGAGGGTAATTCCCGATATGACAGAAATTAGTTGAATCGGTAATCCGATCCGCATCTCTTTTTTTACACCGGCGAGGGATGTAAATGTTGTTGATCCCGTGAAATTTAATGATAAAAATGAAACTAAAGGTGTAAGGGTAAGTATTATGGCTATTGCAATTATAAGAGCCGGTTTGATGGTTAATATGACTGCAATAGATATGATTAATCCGAGAATACCACCTTTCAAAGCAAACGAGCGTCCGGGTAAATAAGGAAGAACGATAGGGAAAAGTATCGTCCCTCCGGTGTATGCCGCCAGAATCGGTAATAATTCGTAAATAATTGTACCATTAACACCTTTGTTTCTGATAAAATGGAGAATCATCGATAGCACAAAAAATATTAAAAGGTATTTTAGAGAAATAAAAAATTCTATTGGCGTCAATGGGAGTCTTTCCGTTAGTTTAAATGTGATTTGCCTCTGTTTATCAGTTTTGGTGTAATTATTATTAATGTAATCCTTTATATCTTTTGCTCTGACCGGACCATAATGAACTGTTAAACCGGTTATTTTTTTTATTGCATATTTGTTTATTCCTACTGCTCCGAGTTGAGGAACGATGATGTTGTTATGAACAACACGGTTTTTGATGCCGGTTGACTCAATTTTTCTTACGAGTTCATCGGTTCCGAATGTACCTTTACCGGCGGCACACCAAACATTTACACCTTTAGTATCAAGAACAATAATCCATACATTCAGACAGGACAGTTCTTGTTTCAGCCGGTTAATTGTAAGTTTATAATTTGAAGTTACAAGGACTTGTGAATGCATATCGGGCTTGCCGATTTTGTAAAGTCCCGGTGTAATAAGATAATTATTGCGGTTAATACCGAATCTGATCATTATGTCGCGTAATCTATCTGCCGCAGTATATATTGTGTCAAGAGTGATCGGTTCTGTAGTTTTTTGAGAACAGCATTTTTCCATATATTCTACCTTTGATATATTTTGAAAATATTGAGAATAAAATATTGATAAATTGAGGTTTAGTCAATATAAATAATTACGGGTTGACAGGATTTAATATTTTTTTTAATATTTGCCCGTTGAAATATAGAATTTACGGAGATAAGATGTCGTTAATAAGGGATATTCGAAATTCATTGTTTGTAAAAGTGAATAGAAATAATGAGTTTTCGATAATGATTAAAAAGGAGATATTCCGTAAAACGATCCACATATCTTCTGCTTTCATACCATATTTTTTTCTGTTTAAACCCTTTATTACTATGGTACTTCTGTTGTTGGTTACAATGGGTTATTTCTTGTCTGAAATAATGCGTATTAACAAAATAAACATCCCAATAATAACAAATATTACCGAGCTTGCCTCCCGTAACAGAGATGAGGGTAAAATTGTTCTCGGTCCGGTTACTCTTGCTTTGGGGGTTTTTCTTGCTTTGATGCTTTTTGATTATAGAATAGCGGTTATTGCAATTTTTGCCCTTTCATTCGGGGATGGTGTCGCGAGTCTTTACGGAAAGATATTGGGCGGTGTGAAGATTCCTTTTACATTCGGTAAGACTTTAAGCGGGTCTCTCGGGTGTTTTTTTACACTGATATTTGTTTTTTATTCATGTAATTTGAGCGTCAAACAAGCCGTTATACTTGCATTGTTTTCTACCGGTGTCGAGGCGTTTCCAACCGGGGATTTTGATAATCTGCTGATACCGGTTGGAGTTGGGCTTTTCTGCATATATTTTCTTTTATAAAATCAAATGAGTTGTTTAGAGCTGTCCTAAAGAAACAGCCGCTTCACGATATCTTCTAATGTCATTTTTTATTTCATTCTGATTTACTCTGTTAATATATTGGTCAATCAACTCGATACCGAGTTGATATTGTTTGAATTGGTA
The DNA here is from genome assembly GCA_964608985.1 of uncultured Spirochaetales bacterium. Lineage (GTDB taxonomy): Bacteria > Spirochaetota > GWE2-31-10 > GWE2-31-10 > CAYYKD01 > CAYYKD01. The sequence continues at coordinate 3,643 of CAZSQU010000110.1, read as the reverse complement.
TATCGTAATCCAGCTTGCAAGATTGAGTGCGTAGATATCATACTCTGCCCCGGTAAATTCCTCAAGATATTTTTGAAATGTTTGTGCGGCATTCTGATAGTCTCGTCGGCTGTAATAAAGGCGTCCGACATTATAAAGAGCCGTGTGATCATTATACAATTCGTAAGTACGGTTATAACAGGCAATCGCTTCATCAATCCGGTTGAGTTTTTCTGATAGAAAACCCGTCATATAAATCGTGTCTCTATCATCAAGAATTTCTGAGGAGATCTTGTAGTATCTGTACGCATCGGTGAAGTTGTTTTGTAAGTAATAGATATATCCGATCATTTCTGAAACGACAGGATCATTCGGGTAATTATTATGCGCTTGTATAAATAATCGCAGTGCATTATTGTAGTCGCGGTTGTTGTAATTAACGAACGCTTCGGTCTTCTTGCTACTGTATAATTCAAGCTGATTAAGACTAAAATTTCGCAGCTCTTCGGATTGATGATTAAAGGTTTCAGGCTGTATCTCATCTGTTGTCTGTCTAAATTTTAGTCGGTCTATTCCTGCAGGTAGAATGATTCTGTTAAAAACCTGCTCGTAGTAATAAAGCTCTCCTTCCCCTTTGTACCAACCCGGCCATAATGATCTGTATGAATCTCTGTAAATATGGGAAACAAAAGGGTGTATTTCATAATAAGCACCTTCAATATTGTGAAAAAATTCATGAATCAACCCCATATAACTCTGCATAATTGTACTTCCCATCATTATTGCCCCTCTTTTTGTTCCGTAGAGTAGAAATGGAACATACTCAAGATTACTCATGCCCCCCGTTCCCGCAATAGGCGTTTCTTCAGATGGGGTAACAAATATAAATGTGTCGTAAATATTCCTGTTATTGTAGAGAATTTGCCCTAAGTGTGGGGTTGCTGTTTGTAAGTCAGGGCTGTAAACATCAATTGCTTCAGCTCCGCCTCTGCCCTCCCAGAGTGAGTATTTGATTTTTCTGATAACTGAATCAGTCTCTAAGAACTCATATTCAATCGACACAGCCCCTTTTGTGAGATAGAAATATGCCATATTCATTATCGAAAGTCCTGTTTCATAGAAATTAATTCTGGACGGATCAGATATATTATGATTGTTGTGAACAGTACCTTCTTTATCTGTCCATTGGGCTTCAAGTTCTTTCAGGACTATTACGAGTATTTTATGACGGTAAGCATTATTTAATAAATTGCTATTTGTTCTATAATAATTATACGCGCTATATAGAAAATCAATATTGGTAAGATTTATATATGATGCATAATTTCCCATATTTGTGTTGGAATATTCTTTAATAATTCTATATAAATCGACTGCAGAATTATCATTAACCGATATTTTATTTTCAAATTGTTTGATGAGATAATTGCATATTGTATAATTTGTATAATGATTTATATCCTGATTGTTTGTATTCTGATACTGATAATATCTGCTGTTGTGTTGGAGGAGCTCGGTTAAACTGTTTTTTTGAACAACAGATTGAAACAGTACCGAATAAAGATATCCCCACCAATACGGAGTTTGTTCAGTTGTTCCGTAAAGTGAAATAACGGTTGATAAAGCTTCATTGTATTTGGCTGTTTGTTTGTAACTTTCGGCAAGATAGTATCCTCTGATTAATGGGTAATTTTCCTGTGGAACAATTAGCAGATGTCTGATTGCCTCAGAGAAGTTTCCGGCGGTTTGATAAATCTGTCCGGTTTTATAAAGGTGAATGTGTTGGTTGTAAGTTCCGACATCTCTTTGGTAGTACAACACTGCGGTTTGTAATAAATTAAAACTATTCGGGTTGTTTTGCTTTGCCGCTTCTTCTGCTTTTAGTGAGAATGCGCTTGATATGTAATATTCAATTGTATTTAGCCCCTCCGGCGGTTTACCTGAATAATATCTGTCAATTTCGTCAAGATACTCTGCCATTCTGTCAGTATCAAGGGTGTTTTTTAGTATTTCAAAAAGTTTATTATAAAGAAATCCCTTGTTATTATCCGTATCAGGCACATTGTTAATTGCTTCTGTTAAAACTTGAACCGCTTCAGCTGTTCTCTCAAGTTTCTGAAATGAATCGGCAAGATACCATTTTACAATTGCACTGTTGTAATCGCCGGGAAGAATACTCAATATTCTTATCGCATCATTATGCCGGCTGTTTCTGTTTAACATAAGACCGTAGTTATAGGTGTATGTAGTATTTGAACGGTCGCGGTTGTATGCCCTTTCAATATGTATAAGAGCCTGCTGAATGTTGCCCTGCCTGTTGGCTTCGATATACAGATTATAATCGGGTTCATCAGCGTATACTTGTGTTGAAATTAATAAAATTGATAGAATAGTTATAATAATACGGTTATTCATAAGTAATTCCTTCAATAAATTATAATTTTTTTTTAAAAAAAATAAAGTAAAACATTTAAAAATAATTTTTACAAAACATCAAATTAATTATATTGTCTTAACAGTATAAGGTGGTTATGATGCTTAAACAGATAAGAACTTTATTGGTTCCGATATTTCTATTTTGTGCGGTGGTAAGTGTAAATGCGGAGGAGAATTCCGGTATGGTATTCGTTCAAGGCGGTACCTTTCGTAATACTTACTCAAATTACTACAATTCGGGTACTACCGTTTCAGATTTCTGGATCGGCAAGTATGAAGTAACACAAGCAGAGTGGGAAGCGGTTATGGGTAATAACCCAAGTTACTTCAGAGGTGCCAACCTACCTGTTGAGAGTGTAAGCTGGTATGACTGCATTGAGTACTGCAACCGCCGGTCACAACGGGAGGGATTAACCCCTGCCTATACAATAGACAAAACCCGACAAGATCCTAATAATACAAATCAATATGATAATGTCAAATGGACAGTAACGGTTAACTGGAGTGCTAACGGTTACAGACTACCCACAGAAGCAGAGTGGGAATACGCTGCAGGCGGCGGCCAGTTATCGAGAAGCTTTACTTACTCGGGAAGTGAATCTTTAGGTGATGTCGCATGGTATATTGATAACAGCGGCAGAACAACACATCCTGTCGGCACTAAACAGGCAAATGAGCTTGGTATATTTGATATGTCGGGTAATGTCTGGGAGTGGTGCTGGGACAGGTGTGGGGACAATGTTGGAACCGGAGCAAATCCGAGCGGACCGAATAGCGGCTCCTACTGTGTTGCTCGTGGTGGCAGTTGGCTCAACAGCGACTACGGCTGCGAGTTGGCGTATCGCGGCGGCAGCTACGCCGGCGACAGGGACAACATTTTGGGCTTCCGCGTTCTCAAGACAAACTGAGATATTACATTCGTGATCATTCGTGGTTAACTTCTCTTCTTTCCTTTAATGAGGGTGCAATTTTAATTTTGGGTAATTTTTTTAAACAATGCGTTTAATAAAGCATAAAAGAAACGAGCGGAAACGCCTTGTGAGTCCTCGAATACAGCGTTTTCGAGCGTTTGCTTTTATGCTATAAAAACATAAAGATGAATTTTTTAAATTACCCAAAAATAAATTCGCACCCCATACGAATTTTAATTCTTAACAAACCTAAAGTTTCAACTTAACCCGCATTATGCACGAAAATTCTACTGCAGCTCGTATCTTGCTGATTATCC
>CAZSQU010000109.1:0-7758 GCA_964608985.1 uncultured Spirochaetales bacterium | reverse complement strand
ATCAACAATCTACTTCGCTTCGCTACGATTATCATGCATAATGCGGGTTAAACAGATATTCCGGTTTAAAAAGGTTAAAATGCCGTAGGCATTTTAACCTCATTTCAATACAAAAGCGAGATTTATTTTTTGGAAATTTTGTTAAAATAATTATTTAATTATAGCATAAAACAAACGAGCGGAAACGCCTTATGAGTCCCCGAATACAGCGGTTTCGAGCGTTTGCTTTTATGCTATAAAAACATAAAGATGAATTTTTAAATTACCCCAAAAAATAAATTCGCACCCATAATCATATTTTAATTTTAGTTAACCCAAATTTTAAACTTAAACAGTTATACAATTTAAAAAAGAGAAAAATGCCTCAAGCATTTTTAACCTTTTTCAACTCAAACAGAAATTTATTTTTTGGGTAATTTTTTTAAACAATGCGTTTAATAAAGCATAAAAGAAACGAGCGGAAACGCCTTATGAATCTTTGAATACAGCGTTTTCGAGCGTTTGCTTTTATGCTTTAAAAACATAAAGATGAATTTTTTAAATTACCCAAAAAATAAATTCGCACCCCTTAATTTATCAAGTGAAATTTTATGTTTACTTTTTTATCAGATTTTTATATAACTTAATTTATGGGTTATAATCTATGATCCGGAGGAATTGTATGGATGAGATAACAAAGTATATTTCTGAAAATCAGAATCTGAAAGAACTAATCGAAGTTGCAAAACATATAACCTCTGATCTTAATATAAAAAAAGTAATAAAAAATGTTATATACTATCTCTTTTCAAAATATAGTCCGGAGTCATCTGCTATAATTATCCCAAAGGACTTTGATGATGACAGCCCGGTTTTGTACTACTATGAGGGCATTAACAAAAAAGACCATAGGTTGAATTTTAAGAGTATTGAACCGCTTTTAGACTTCTTTTCAAAGCAGGAGTATAACTACATAACTTTTGAACAGTTTAAGAAGGAATTTAAGCACACTGATATAATAGAAGAGTTAAAAGCCCTTAAACCGGAATTTATTGTGCCGATGAAAAGTGAATCTCTCGTAATAGGGGTTTATTTTCAATCAAGCGGTCTTAACAAATCACCGGATGGTACAATGCAGCTTGATATAATGCAGGATACACTTTTTTGTATTACCATTCTAAATTTTGCATCAATTGCGATTGAGAATGCCGTGTTATTTCGTAAAGCTACCGTTGATAGGATGACCAAACTCTACACCCATCACACATTTAGAGAAAAGCTGTCCGGTATGATACAAGAATCAAGAAAGACCAACAGAGGGTTCTCTCTTGTTATGTTTGATATTGACCATTTTAAGAAGTTTAACGATAATTTCGGACATTTACAGGGGGATTTTATCATTAAAGAGCTCTCAAGACTCTTTATTTCATATATTCGTGAGCAGGATGTAGCGGCAAGGTATGGCGGTGAGGAATTTGTAGTAATTCTGCCGGATGTGGATTCAGATGCGGCTTATGAGTATGCAGAGAAACTCCGTATTATGATACAGGATCATAAATTTCAATATGGTACAACAATTCATAATGTTACAATAAGTATCGGGGTCGCAGAATACAGCAGGATATATGTATCTGAAGACACCGATATAATTAAAGCCGCAGATGATGCGCTGTATGCCTCTAAACAAGGCGGAAGAAATAGAGTTAACAAAGGTATGTATAGATAAATTTACTAAGGAAGAATTATGACAATTAACGAATTTAATGGATTAATCGAAAAACAGATACTTGTTCTTGACGGGGCAACCGGTACCGAGCTTCAAAAAAGGGGTATGCCCAAAGGCGTTTGTCCCGAAAAATGGGTCAGCGAAAATCCTGAGCATATCATAGCTGTTCAAAGAGCTTACAGAGATGCCGGTGCAAATATAGTTTACAGTTGTACTTTCGGGGCCAACAGGATCAAACTTGAGGAGTTCGGTCTTCAAGATCAGGTTTTTGAATTAAACAAGAAACTTGCTCAGATATCAAGGGAAGCAATGGATGGCAAAGGGTGGGTTGCAGGTGATATGTCACCTACCGGCCTTTTTGTTGAACCGTTTGGTGAGTTGAAATTTGATGATGCAGTTTCCATATACAGTGAGCAGGCAAAAGGTCTTGTCGCAGGCGGTGTTGATTTTTTTGTTGTTGAAACAATGCTTGATATTCAGGAGTTAAGGGCAGCGATACTCGGAATAAAAGCGGTGTCAGATTTGCCGATTTTTGCGAGCATGACATTTTCCGCTGACGGTCGAACACTTACCGGTACAGACCCGATATCTGCACTGATAACCGTGCAGAGTCTGGGTGCGGCGGCTTTTGGCTGTAACTGTTCAACAGGCCCCGACACTATGCTCGGTGTAATCAAATCATTAAAACCATACGCTAAGATACCGCTTCTGGCAAAACCAAATGCCGGCTTGCCGAAACTCAAAGACGGCAAAACAGTTTTTGATATGCCGGCAGAACAATTCGGAGAGTATGTGCCGGATTTTATTAAAGCGGGGGTTAATCTTTTCGGCGGCTGCTGCGGAACTGCCCCGGATTATATTAAAGAGATATCAAGACAAACCAGAGGAATTAAACCTGTTAGACCCTTAATAAAGAGTTTAAGTGCAGTATCATCGGCAAGATCATTTGTTATGCTTGATCTGAACGGACCTTTAACGATAGTAGGAGAAAGGATCAATCCCACCGGCAAGAAACTGCTTCAAGCAGAACTCAAAGAAGGTAAAATGGAGCTTGTACGGAAATATGCATCTGAGCAGGAGCTTGCCGGTGCTAAATTACTCGATGTAAATATGGGTATGCCCGGAATTGACGAGAAAGATATGATGATAAAAAGTATATCTTTATTATCGAAGATAAGCTCTTTACCGCTTGTTATTGATTCATCTAACCCCGCAGTGATTGAAGAAGCATTAAAACTTTATCCGGGCAGGGCGCTTGTTAACTCAATTTCAGCAGAAGAGCATAAACTAAAAAAACTACTCCCGATTTGTGCAAAATACGGGGCATCATTTATATTGTTGCCGTTGACAGATAATGAAATACCCGTAACATCAGACGGCAGGATAAATGTAATAAATAAAATATTTTCTGAAGCGGAGCATTTTGGGTTTACTCGAGAAGATATAGTTGTTGACGGGCTTGTAATGACTGTCTCTTCTGATCAGAACGCCGCAAAAGAGACTTTAAAGCTCTTTAAATGGTGCAGTTCGGAGTTTAAGGTTAATACAATCTGCGGTCTTTCAAATGTATCTTTCGGGCTACCCCAAAGAAAAAATATCAACGCATCTTTCTTGGCAATGGCACAGTATTGCGGTCTGACAATGGCTATTGCCAATCCTAATGAAGAGATATTGATGACAACAAAATATTCATCAGATGTTCTCACTGCCGCTGATACGGGAAGTAAGTTATATATTAACAAGTTCAGCGATATTAAGCAGGATAATACTGTTCAAAAAACCGAAAAATCGACCAATCAACAGATATTTGACGCAGTTGTTGAGGGTAACAAGGATCATATAGTTGATCTTATTAAAAAGTCCTTAAGTGAATCAACCAAGGAACAGGAGTTAGTCGATAAATATTTAATACCTGCAATTAATAAAGTGGGTGATTATTACGATAAAAAGATCTACTTTTTACCACAGCTTATCGGTAGTGCAGAGACCCTCAAATCCGCATTCGGTTATCTTGAGCCGTTACTGCTAAAATCTCAGGGTGATACAGGAAGAAAGAAGCCGCTTTTTGTTCTTGCAACTGTTAAGGGCGACATTCATGATATCGGCAAAAACATTGTAGCATTAATGCTTAAAAATTATGGGTTTGAGGTTATAGACCTTGGAAAGGATGTTCCGGCGGAAAAAATTGTTTCTGAGTCGATAAGACTTAAAGCTGATATTATCGGGCTGTCGGCTTTGATGACAACAACGATGACTGAGATGAAAACAGTTGTAGATATTGCAAAAACCCAAGGTCTTAAATCAAAAATAATAATCGGCGGAGCTGTAATAACTCAAGATTATAGTGATGAGATAGGTGCAGACGGTTATGGGCAGGATAGTATTCAAGCTGTCAAATTGGCTCAAAGACTCCTCGGTATCGTCGGTTAAGCTATTGCAAACAACATAGAGATTGCAAGTATCGATGATGTTGCTATTTCTATTATTATTATCATTTTTTTAATTATTTCAAAGATCAAAAAACCGCGGGCATGTTTTTTACCTGCGTTAAGAATTGCGTTGATAATCCATAAAGAAATAATTACAATATTGGCTATAAGCTGCATATTAATTAGAATAAAGAAGGTTTTATCTGTCCATGGGCGGTAATTACTCGCAATTATCATTAAAAAAATCCATGATGAGAAATAAAATGATATTTTTGTGAGTTTGTTTAAAAAATCGGATGGTATTAGATCTTTTGCCCTACAAATTAGACATTCTATTGATTCGTAAGCAGCATTAATTATTGCAACAATATTTATTTTCAGAGATTATCCTCCCTGAATACCATTATTACCCCTTTACCGCCGAAGAGATCAATCTCAAGTGTGTCTTGAATTATACGATTACTTAAACTAAAATCCATTATAGATAAGGGCTGGGATTTATAATTATAAGCGGCTCCGTCAAAGACGGTTTTATCCCCGCTTTTTATTAGAAAAAACGAGAATCTTCTCCCTTTATATCCGCTCATAACCAGTCTGTCACAAAAAGGGATAATTGTAATATCAGGCGTTATCATTCGTATAACCGTATTTTTATCAGAATAAGCGGCAATAGAAAGAATATTTGCCAAAGAATGATCAATATATGTGCCTATACCGCCAAGAATTATTATATCAGAAAAGTTCCTCTCTTTAGAATATTTAATGGCAAGCTCTAAGTCGCTATGGTCTTTATCAGTCGGATATTTAATAATCTCAATAGTGTTATCTGTTTCAGGAAGTTTAGTTTGTATGCTATCCATATCGCCGATTATCAGGTTGGGTTTTATGTCAATTCGAGTTAGAAAGTCATAGCCGGAGTCAGCGGCAATAACAAAATCATCAGTACCGTAATTTCGGTAAAAAAGACGCGGGTTAATGAGTTCTCCACCGGCGATGATAATTGCTTTCAAATTATTCTCCATTGATATTTTTTATTCTTTATTACACAAGAAATCCCTTATGTGTTTATCGAGTTTTCTTTGGTCATCCATAAGCATTTTTTCAAAATTATCTGTTCCTACTAATTTAACGATCTTTTGCAGGTTTTTAATATGTCCGTCGGGCGGATAATCCTCAGGTGATAGAAGTATAATTACCGCTTTAAAATTACCGCTTTCATAGCGGAAGCCGTCTCTGTTTAAGAAGATAAAGATTGACGGGACATCAACAAAGCCTTCATGATAATGGAGAAAAAGTATTCCGCCGGTCAGCAATATGGATTCGTTAAGACCGCTTTCAAGAACTCTCGTTAAAAAAGGGACTGCTTTATTGTCTATCGAAAAGCGGAATTTGCGTTTTATTGTTTTAATTAGCTCTTCTTCGAGTTTATTGTTTCGGGTTTGAATAATGCCAACAAGGTCTATGTTGTTTCCCGTATAAATATTTTTTCTGCTTTGATCTAATTCTATCTGATCATCCCTGTGGCGGGAGAACACTATTGAAAGATTGTTCTGCGGGAAGTTTTCTGCGAGAAGTCCGGGCAGTTTATTGAATAGCGGTTGCCATGAAGCACCGCCCATCCTTTCAGAAAAAAGAAACATAAAACAATCTTTGTTTATTGTTGACTTTAATGATTCGGTAACATTATACCGGCTAAATGAACGAAGAAGGATTTTTTTGTATTCTTTCATTAAAGGGGTCAATTTCCCATTTTTTATGGCCTGTTCTATAAAGTCAATTGTGTTTTTGGTGGCGAATATTTCTATCTCAGATTGAAGTTCTTTGGCAAATTTATAGATTATTGAAAGAGATTCATAAAAACTTGAGAATCGCTCAAGATAATCAGGGATAATTAAAACAATTCTTTTTGTTGCATTTATAGGGTTTTGTAATCTATTAATCATTATTGTATTATAAGTCAGATTAAGGAGGCGATCAATTGTTTCCCCGAATATTTTAAATGGAGATTGTGCAGTTTTGTTCCATTGTAATATGATAATACTTGCGTTAATATCCATAGCCGCCCTTGATATGCCAGATGCGGGATTAGTGTCAAATCTTTTTTCAGGGATTATTTCAATTGATGCGCCCGTTCCATAGTCGAATGAAATATCGAGCATTTTCTGTCCTAAGAAATTATTGTTTTCATCGCTATCAGTTTTTACGAATAATGTGTGAATAGACGATCTGTTGTGTGTGTCATTAATAAGAAGTGATAAATCTATCAGTCTTTTATAATCATTATCAATATTCAAAGGCAGAAGTATAACTGCGGATCGTTTATAGTTAGCAAGAGAAACCTCTGTGGTTGTTAAAGCGAGTTTTTTACCGGATACGGCTGTTACTATCGGACCGATTAAGCAAGTTACCGCAATCATAAATATAATTCCTGCGAGTATCTCTTCGGATAACATCTTGTATTCATATCCTATCAGACCGGCGGCAAGTGTTGCCGCTGCTTGATTAACTGTTAAACCGAATATGAGTAAGTTCTCAAGTATCTTATATTTATTAATTATTCCGGTAATAAACGCGGCAATAAGTTTTGAGAATACTACAATTAATGTCATAACAAAAGCGGTAATAATTGCCTCTATACTTGATGCAAACAGCTTAATATTTATAATCATACCGACAGAAACGAGGAATGACGGGATAAAAAGTGAGTTGCCGGCGAATCTAATTTTATTCATCAGAATACTTTTTTCGGGGATCAGTCTGTTAAGGGCAATACCGGCAAGGAATGCCCCGACTATCTTTTCCATTCCTGACAGTTCAGCGATAAATCCGAGAAGAAAGACCACACCGATTGAAAAAATAAAACCTGAATTGTCATCATTAGATATCCTTTTAAATATAAAACCTGCTATAAAAGGGAGAACAAAAAGTCCTGTTGCAATCAGTATAGAAAGCATGGCAAATAACCGTATCCATATCATTATTCCGGAACCGGGTTCTCTGCCGGCAACAGTTACGGCAAGGACTATCATTGCAAGAACATCGGTAATTATAGTTCCCCCCAAAGCGGTTGTTACTGCTCTGTTTTTTAAAAGCCCAAGTTTGGTGACCGTAGGAAAAGGGATAACTGTGTGTGAAGAAAAAAGACTTGCAAAAAGCACTGAAGAAGCAAGGCCAAGGCCGATATAGAAAGACCCGTAAATATAACCTAAAATAAAAGGGATAATAAAAGTCAAGATTCCAAATAAAAGCGGTTCGCCGAACCTTTTCTTAATTGTATGAAGGTCAACTTCAAGACCCGCTGTAAACAATATGTAAAGGAGTCCGATATAGCCGAAATCCTTAATAATATTACTATCTTTAGAAATGCCGAACAGGTGGGGGCCGACCAAGACTCCGCAAATAATAAACAGTACTATATCCGGTATTTTAAGTTTTGCAGAAATAATCGGTACAACAAATAATATTAATAAAAGTACTCCGAATAACAGTATCGGATCAGTAATAATCATAAAAACCTCAATACAATCTTAATATTTAATGACTATACAGTCAAGTAAAATAGCTTAACAATTCTTAACCCGCATTATGCACGAAAATTCTACTGGATCTCGTATCTTGCTGATT
>CAZSQU010000108.1:0-7789 GCA_964608985.1 uncultured Spirochaetales bacterium | reverse complement strand
TGAAGAAATTTGACTAAGTATTATTCCGGTTTACCCAAAATTTAAAATTGCACCCCTAAAGGTCGGGTGCGATTTTATTTTTTTGGTAATTTAATAAATCATTAGTTTATGTATTAAAGCATAAAAGCAAACGCTCGAAAACGCTGTATTCGGAGACTCCTAAGGCGTTTCCGCTCGTTTCTTTTATACTTTATTAACTATTAACTGAATAAAATTACCAAAAAATAAATTTCGCTTATAAGCTAAAGAAAGGTGTAAAAAATGCCTGCGGCATTTTCTTTGTTATCGTTTTTTTTAAAACCTGAATAAGTATTTTTCCGGTTTACCCCAAATTTAAAATTGCGCCCCTAAAGGTGGGGTGCGATTTTATTTTTTTGGTAATTTAAGAAATCATTAGTTTATGTATTAAAGCATAAAAGTAAACGCTGTAATATAGTCGAAAGTCACAATTTAAGAGTCATGAGTTTCGAGCTACAAGTCAAAAGTAAAATAAATCTCGTGTTTTACTAAAAGAAAATAACTGTTTAAGATAAAACTATAGGTTTGCCAAAAATTAGAATTTGCATATTAATAATAAGATAAATATTAATTGACATGATAACAATTTATGATAATATGTTATCGTGAATATTTAATCACATATTCAAACGTTAGCTGTAAGACTGCGCGGGGAAAAAGATTTAAGGATAATTATGAGTGGTAAATCAATAAAATTATACATTATGGGCGATGAAAAGAAAAACCTTAAATCGGCAGAATTAAGTCAATGGACTGGTAAAGCTTTTATTGGAGAAAGAAAACACACAAAATTATTACAGGATATTGAAGAATTATCAGTGCCTGGTTTATATTTTTTAATATCTGAAGATGATTATAGTTTACAAAAAGATATATATATTGGTGAGGCAGATGAAGTTAACAAACGCATTAATGATCACTTCAGAGGAAAAGATTGGTGGGATAAGTTTGTTGTTTTTATTAGTAAAGATTCAAATCTCACAAAAGCGCATGTCAGATACTTAGAAAAAAGATTTTATAAAATAGTCAAAGAGAACACAACCGCATTTAATCTAAAAAACTCATCTGATCCTAGTGGTTCAAAATTACCAGAATCTGACATAGACGACTTAGAAGAGTACTTAAATAACTTGATATTTGTAATGAAAAATCTTGGTGTTTTAGATTTTGCAAAAGTTTCTCAAGTTAAACCGGAGACTATTGATTTACAAAATTTATTTTACTTAAACCTAACAGCTGATAGAAAAAACAATGATGGTAATATTTTGCAAGCAAAATTGATTATAACTGAAAATGGTTATAGATTACTCAAAGATTCATATATAGAAATTGAAGAAAGACAAAGTTTTTCCAGCCATTCTTACTATCCATTAAGAAAAAAGTTAGAGAATGAAGGCTTTTTCAGTAAATCAAATTATAATGGATGTTTTATATTAAAAGAGGATGTAGATTTTAATTCTCCATCTGCAGCAGCTTCAATTGTTAAAAATAGAGCTACTAATGGAAAAAAAGAATGGAAATTAAAAAGTGGCCAGAATTTAGATGAGTTTGAAGCAAGATCACAAGAAGACGCGCAGTCCAACAGCTAACAGCCAGTATGACTGCATTCGCTGACGCTCATTTCGCCCTATCGGGGATATTTTTTTCTTTGCCTGCTTTCGCTACGCTCGCTTTTTCGGCAAAGTAAAAAACATCTCATACCGGCGGACGTTATGTCAAATTTCCGGCCTTCAACCAACTTTGTTATAAAATTGTTGAAAATTATGTTAAATTTTATATAATAGTTTCATGAAAATACAAAAAATATATATTGATACATCTGTTATTGGTGGTTGTTATGATAAAGAATTTAGTAAATGGTCAAATATTCTTGTCAATAACATTAAAGAAGGAAAATTTATTCCTGTTTTGTCAGAAGTAACACAGTCTGAAATTGAATATGCACCAGAAAGTGTTAAACAAAAATATTTAGAAATTTTGAATTACAATGCGATTGTTTTAAACATTACTGATGAAGTAATTGAATTAGCAAAACTTTATCAAAAAAGAAAGATTTTAACTGAAAAATATTTTGATGATGGATTACATATTGCTTTAGCTACGATAAATCAAATCGATTTGTTAGTTAGTTGGAACTTTAAACATATTGTACATTATGATAAAATAAGACAATTTAACGCTATAAATTTAGAAATTGGATATAAAACAATAGAAATTTATTCACCAATGGAGGTTGCAGAAGATGATTGATATTAATGCATTAAAATTAACGAGAGAAATCAGAGAAAAGCAATATTCTGAAATTAAAAATAAAAGCAATCAAGAAATAATTCAATATTTTAAAAACAAAGCTAATTTATTAAAAAAAGATTTTAAGACGGCCGGAAACTTGACATAACAGCCGATATATTTCCGCAACTCTTCGAGTTGCTTCGCCCTATAGGGGATATTTTTTGTTTTGCTGCTTCGCTCGCTTTTTTGCAAAACAAAAAACATCTCATACTGGCGGACATTACATGCAACTACGCAAAACGTATATGAAAACCAATGAAAGCAAGAGCAGAACGACAAAACTAAGAAAAATTGAGAGTCTGATTGAATAACGGCCAAGCCAGAAAGGACAAAGAGTCCGAAAAAATAGATTACAAGTGAGCTCGAAATTTGAAAAGTGTTATGAAAATAACCGGAAATGAAAGTGAGCATAACAGCCCCATTTTTCTTAGCACGTCAACATCGTTGACTAATATAAATGGAACAACAAAATATAAGCAAACGAACACGCAAAGGAGATAACATGACCTATTTACAGTATTTGAAATTGTCTTTATATGGAATTAAGTCAATTATAACAAAAAATAAAAAACCGATTTTGGGAACGATAATTCTAACTGATGCTTGTAATTTAAATTGTAAACATTGTGCAGTAAATAATATCAATAAAATAATCCATCCATATGCCGAAATAAAAGCAGAAATGATAAAGATGCATAGAGAAGGGATAAGAATATTGTTTTTCTGTGGCGGAGAAACTATGCTTTGGCAAGATAAAAATATAGGAATAAGAGAATTGTTAAATGAGGCTAGAAAAATTGGTTTTTATATAGTAAACATAGTTACAAACGGTACCATAAGTCTTGAGATTCCCGAAGCGGATATAATATTTTTAAGTCTTGATGGATTGAAAGAAACACATAATTTAATCAGAGGAGAGACCTATGATAAAATCATGGATAATATTAGTAATGCAGAAGGTTCAAATATTTGTGTCTATATGGCAGTAAATAAAATAAATCACGAGCAGATATATGAAATGGGGAAAATGGTTTTGGAAACAAAAAATCTCAGGTCTATTTCATTTAACTTTCATACTCCCTATGAAGGAACAAAAGACCTTTCTTTGACACAAGAAGAAAAAGTTAAAGCTGTAAGTAATATTAAAAGGCTGATAAATGAAGGATATCCTGTATTTAATTTGTATTCAGCTCTTGACAATTATTTGAAGAACAAATGGGATAGACCTTGTTATCAATGTATCGTTTCAGAAAATGGAAGAAGATATATTTGCGGAAGATGTAGCGAAATTGAAGGCTTGTGCGATGAGTGTGGCTATCTATTTGCTGTTGAGTTTTCCCTGTTGTTTAAAGGCAATATAAAAGTAATTATCGATATGCTAAAAACTTACTGGAAGTATACCTATAAGAAAAGGAAGGTTAAATAAATGATAACACATTTTCTTCGATTAATACTTGCAAGACAGATAGAACCTTTTATTTTTAAAGGTGGAATAAAAGATGAAATTAACTACGAGCAAAAAAATATAGGGATTTATATTCATATACCATTTTGTGAAAAAATATGTTCCTTTTGCCCCTATAATAAGGTAGAATATGACAAAAAACTTGCTGAAAAATATTTTACAGCCTTAATAAAAGAGATAGATTTAGTGGGAAGAAAGCTCAAGAAAAGAAAGGAGGTTACAAGTCTTTATTTCGGAGGGGGAAGTCCGGCTCTTGCTGGAAACCATTTGTCAAAAATAACGGAAAAGGTTAGAGAATATTTTGACATAAAAGGAAATTGCGGGATAGAGTTACATCCTTCAAATATAAATATAACTACACTTAATGAGATAAAAAAAGCAGGTTTTGATATGGTAAGCATTGGAGTTCAGTCGTTTCAAGAAAAATGCTTGGAAACGCTAGGAAGAGAAAAAACAGACATTGCACCACTTCTTAAATTAGTAGCAGAAATTGGATTTAAAGCAATCGATGTTGATTTGATTTTTGGAATCCTTGGACAGAATAATGCTGACCTTGAAAACGACTTTTCAGCGGCTGTTTTAAACGGGGCAACACAGATATCTACTTACCCTTTCATAGATTTTTCATATGCAAATAATAAAAAAAAGCCTCTCGGGCAAAAAGACAAAAAGAAAATGCTTGAAACGCTTTCACGTACTTCTGAAAGATTGGGATATTGTAGAAATTCTATATGGACTTTTATTAAAAAAGATACTCCAAAATATTCTTCGATAACAAGAGATAACTTTATTGGATTTGGACCGAGTGCAACCACACTTGTAAAGGAGTGCTTTAAGGTTAATACATTTTCACTTGATGAATATATAAAAAGGGTAGAAGAAGCACAAATTCCAACTGCATTAACACTTGCATTTAATGAAAGAGCAAGGGCGTTATATTGGCTGTTCTGGAGTTGTTATAATATGAGTATTGATAGGAAAGCTTTCAAAGAGATATTTAATAAAGAACTTGAAGAATTTTTTGGAGGTGAACTGAATGTATCTTCGAAATTAGGGTTTATTGAAAGGAACTTATCAGGATATAATTTGACTGAAAAGGGAATGTATTATTTTCATATTGTAGAACAAAAATATACGCATCAATACATTGATAAAACTTGGAAAATTGCAGGACAAAAAGCATGGCCTGAAAAAATAAAACTATATTAAATGCTACGAAAATAAGCGAAAAAGAAAGCGAGCATAGCAGCATGTAACAAATGCTTTATGTAAAAAGTACGCGCAAGGAGTAAGGAAAAGAAGCTCGGACATCCTTGTCCTCGCAATTAAAGATATAAATATTCTTCTTTAATTATATAGATTATTCATATAAGGGGATTTTTGTGGAGATTATTATTTTAACAGCTGGAAGTCGTGGCGATATTCAACCGATGATTGCTTTGGGACTCGAACTTAAAAAGGCAGGGCACAATCCAAGAATAGTAGCATCTTTAGATTTTGAAAACCTTATTACATCTTACGGATTGTCCTTTGTTTCGACAAGAACAGATTTGTCACAATTAATGAAAAGTGGTAATGCTAGTGAAGCGGCAAGTGCTGATAATCTTCTAAAAATGATTTCAACTCTCCGGAATAAAGAATTTCGAAAAAAACTTATAGAAGTACAAGAGGATTTTTATAAAATATGTCAAGTTGCTGATTTAATAATTTATCATCCAGGTGCTACAATCGGATATTTTGCTGCACTTGAAAAAAGAATACCTTCAATAATAGCGAGCCCCTTTCCAATTGCGGCTACATCTAAATATCCGGCAATAATGTTTTATAGGTATAAATTACCAAATTTTTTAAACCTTATTACACATAATATTTTTATTACTATGTTTTGGATGATTTCGAAGCCACAAGTTAGATATTTTTTAAGTAATAATGTTAGTAAATTTTTTAAGCTAAAGAATCCAATTCGACTTGACCCGATTATGACATCTTGTAGTCCGGAAGTTTTTATTCCTCCAAAAAATACTTTTTGTAAAGGCTACTGGATAACACCCGATCCAAATAATTATTTGCCTTCGGTAGAGTTAAAAGAGTTTTTAGAAAAGGGAGATAAACCTATTTATTTTGGTTTTGGTAGTGTTGGGAATATAAAAGATGCCGAGAAAAATACTGAAATTATAATACAATCTGTATTGAAAGCAAAAAAACGAGCAGTTATTCATACCGGTTATGGTGGTTTATCAAGTAAAAATAATTTTTCAGACTCTGTTTATTTTATACAGGAGGCTCCTCATAGTTGGTTGTTTCCAAGAATGAGTGTAGTTGTACACCATGGGGGCGCTGGGACTACAGCGTCTGCTTTTCATGCAGGAATACCACAGATTATACTTCCTCATGGATTAGACCAATTTGCATGGGCAAAACGAGTTGAAGAACTTAAAGTTGGTGTAAATTTAGTTAATGTGAAAGAACTTAATACTGAAAAATTATTAGAAGCAATAACACAAGCAGAAAAACCTGAGATAAAAGATAATGCAAAAATACTTGGCGACAAAATTAGAAAAGAAAATGGTGCGGCTGATGCTGTCGATTTTATATCAAATTATGCTTTAAAACATAAGGAGAGAATAGAAAAAGAACGAAAGCCAATCTGGTTTTTTAAAAAAGCAATGTTATTACTTTCAATACCAATAATTATAGGATTTTTATGTATCTCTATTTATTCATTGCCCCTCATAATTAGTGGACAGTCCATGCCAGAATCTTTATCAAGTTTTAATAATTTGATAAAGTCCACGAAACCATGGTCGGACTATGTTGGATTATTTTTACTAGCAAATTTTATATTTTTTACAATAATTAAACCGTTTATACACTGGTTCAAATTTAAATTTATAAAAAGGGGTTATTGAATATTTATAAAAAGCTCACCATCCGTGGTTCGCTTTAAAATTAAAATGCGCGCACTTTCTGCATATAACAGCCAGTTAGATGTAAGCGCACAGGATTAAATAATGGAATTTAAAAAGACAAATAAATATAAGATTTTTAATGACTTAAGATTCATTTTTTTATTATTATTAGTTCCAATTTACATTTATCCTAACTATTTTTTAGATTTTAAATTACCAAGCAATGTTAACATGTTAATTATCTTTTTAACCTTTACAATAAGCTTTCAAGTTTTTGGCTTGTTTCTTTATTTATTTTATTTAAGAGACATCTATAATGATCTTACTCTAACAATTAATAATAATTCTATTTGTTTGAATAGTAAAAACTACAATCAAACTTATCTTTTAGATGTAATAAAAAAAATTGAATGTAAAATAATTAAAGAAAAGTTAAAATCAATTCATTTAGAAATAAATAATAAAATTATTGAAATTAAAAACTTTGAAAATTTGGACAACATTCTATCACTTATTGAAGAATATTCTGGTAAAGTTCATCAAAATTACTACAAGTCAAAAAGACACAGTGTAATTTATATAACTAAACTTGATATATTTTTTTTGTTAACACCAATAATATTCTTTTATCCTGCATTAGTAATTGCAATACATTATAATAAATTTTTAATATTATATTTTTTAATTATTCTATACCCAATCTCTGGTTTACTTAGAGGAAGAATTGTTATAAAAAATTTTAACTTTAAACATAATAATAACTTTTTCAATTTATATGAAGGGAAAAGAGTGATAATTCCATCATTATTGATTTTTTTAATTATTTCTTTACTATATTATTTAAAAAGATAAAATATTTGTGCGCCTACATCTAACAGCCGATATATTTCCGCAACTCTTGCGAGTTGCTTCACCCTTCGGGGTCATTTATTTGTTTTGCGGCTGCGCTTCGCTCGCTTTGTTGCAAAACAAATAAACGACATATATCGGCGGACGTTAGTCAAAATTGACCGCCTGAGATTTTACCTTTTTCAAGGGGAGCCGACATCGTGATATCACTGAAAAATGAATTTACTAGTTTGAAGAAATATGATATTATATGCTT
>CAZSQU010000107.1:5046-7810 GCA_964608985.1 uncultured Spirochaetales bacterium | reverse complement strand
TATGCTTTAATTATTCTGCAATAGATTTTATAAATTACCCAAAAAATAAATTCGCACCCCCCGTTCACTTTTATTTGCATTATTAAATATTATTAGTTATATTTGTAATTATTAATCTGTTAACCCGCATTATGCATGATAATCGTAGCGAAGCGGGTTAAAACAATCGGGCGGTTATTAGATGAATAAGAGTGAGATGTATGGTAATATTCTTAAATTATCACCCTTCGGATATTCGCTTCATAAGATAATACTTGACAAAAAAGGCGTTCCTTACGATTACGAATATATTGAAACTAATGCTTCATTTATAAAACTAACAGGACTTGAAAATAAGACAATTATAGGTAAAACGGTTAGGAAGCTCTTCCCCGGAATAGAGAATGATAAATTTGATTGGATAGCTTATTACGGGGATATCGCAATCAATGGCGGCATTAAGGAATTTGAGCAGTATTTCGATAATCTGAAAAAGTGGTACAAAGTACAGGTGTATTCACCGGAAAAATACTATTTTACAACGATTTTTGTTGATATTACAACCGAAAAAGAAAAAAACAACGAACTTGAGACATTTTTCACTCTAAATCTTGATCTTCTCTGTATTGCAGATTTTGACGGCAACTTTATTAAGGTAAATAAAGAGTGGGAGAATATACTCGGATACCCGGCCTCTTACCTTGAATCGAAAAAGTTTCTTGATTTTGTCCATCCTGATGATATGCGGGATACTCTGGATACGATTTCCAGTCTCGCCATGAATAAAAAGGTCATTAATTTTGTTAATCGATACCGGTCAAAAGACGGCAAATACAAGTATATTGAATGGCGGTCAAATCCGCACGGGAAATATATCTATGCAGCTGCAAGGGATATAACCGAACATCGTAATATGCTTAACGGAATAAAAGTTACAAAGGAAAAAATAGAGTTACTTTCTGACAGTATCCCAACGCAGATATGGTATCTAACAGATCCGCAAACCTACGGAACCGTGAACAAAGCTCATGCCGAATTCCTGGGCAAGGACAAGTCAGATATTGAGAATAAATCATTGTATGAACTTCTGCCGGAGAGGGAAGCCGGTGTTTGTTATTTAAGCAATAGAAAGGTTTTTGATGAGAAAAAAACTATTGTCACTGAAGAATTAGTTGCTGACAACAAAGGTAACCGGTTGCTTTTAAGGGTAGTAAAAACGCCAAAACTAAATAGTAATAATGAGGTCGAATTTGTAGTTTGTTCTGCAGAGGATATTACACAACAGAAAGAGGCGGAAAATGTAATCAAAGAAAACAATAAACTCCTTGATCTGTTTTTTCGTCAGTCAATGAGCGGATTTTTCTTTATGATGCTTGATAATCCGGTTGAATGGAATGATAGAGTTGATAAGGATAAAGTTCTCGAATATGTTTTTAAGAATCAGCGTATTACAAAAGTAAATAAGGCGATGCTGGATCAGTATAATGCAAATGAGAACGATTTTGTCGGTAAAACTCCTGCTGAATTTTTTAGTCATGATTTAGAATACGGTAAAAAGGTTTGGACGGATTTCTTTAATAACGGCCACCTGCATATTGATACGGTTGAGAAGAAGTTAAGCGGACTTCCATTGCACATCGAAGGTGATTATATTTGTCTGTATGACTCAGTTGGTCGAATAACCGGCCATTTTGGCGTTCAGATAGATGTAACTGACAAGAAAATGGCAGAAGAACGATTAAATCAGGAGCGGAGTCTGTTTTCTCAAGGTCCGGTTTTTACGATGATTAAAGGGACAAGTGCCGGATTTCCGGTTATATATGTATCTGATAATATTAAAGATATACTTGGTTATAAACCCGATGAGATTTACAATTCGGGGTTTAAATTCTCTGATATTATCCATCCTGAAGATCGGGGTGAAGTTCAAAAGAAATTAGATCAACATCTTACAACAAAAAGTGAAAATTTTGACCTATCATTTTGTCTGCGGCTTAAATCGGGTGAATACAGGTGGTTCTATGAATTTTCTCGTATAATTCTCGATAAAGAAGAAAAACCGTCAATTATTAGAGGATATCTATTTGATCAGACCCATATTAAAGATATTGAGAGTGAGCTGATCGCAGAAAGAGAACGGCTTGATAATATAATCATGGGCACTAATGTAGGAACTTGGCAGTGGAATGTTCAAACAGGGGAAACTGAATTTAATGAACGATGGGCTGAGATAATCGGCTATACTTTAGAAGAGATCGGGCCGATGTCAATAGAGACATGGGCAAAATATGCACATCCTGAAGATTTAAAAAAAAGCGGCGATATTCTTCAAAGGCATTTTGCAGGCGAGATTGATTATTATGCTTGTGAAAGCAGGATGAAGCACAAGAACGGCTCTTGGGTTTGGGTGCTTGATAGAGGGCGAGTGGCACAATGGACACAGGATGGCAAACCTCTGCTAATGTTTGGCACACATCAGGATATTACTGACAGAAAATACTTTGAAATTGAGATGTCAACTATACTTGAAACCGCGGCAGACGGAATATTTATATCTGACGATAAAGGGCGGATAATTAATGTAAATTCTTCACTCTGCCGCATATTAGGGTATTCAAAAGATGAGTTGTTGAGTATGAGCATAGCTGATATTGAGTCAAACGAAACAGAGGAAGATATCATTAATCACATTGAAAATATTTTTCAAAAAGGATATGACAGTTTTGATACCGTTCATATCAGAAAAGACGGAAGCCTGATTAATGTAGAAATAAGCGTAACAAAA
>CAZSQU010000107.1:0-5036 GCA_964608985.1 uncultured Spirochaetales bacterium | reverse complement strand
GATATAACCGTTCGGAAGATCGTATCATTCGTAAGAGATGTTACCGAAAAAAGGGAAGCACAGCAAAAACTGATTGAATATGCGGAAACAATAGAATTGAAGAATATTGAACTGGACTCTGCACTGTTAAAAGCGAAGTCGGCAAGTAAGGCAAAAAGCGAGTTTCTTGCAAACATGAGCCATGAGATAAGAACACCTTTAAACGGAGTTATCGGTTTTACCGAGCTTTTGAAAAACACACCTTTAAGTCAGATTCAGTTACAGTTTGTTGATAATGCAATAATCTCGGCAAAAACACTTCTTGATGTTATTAATGATATATTGGATTTCTCAAAGATTGAAGCCGGTAAGGTTGAACTCGATATCCTTGAAGAGGATATATATACTTTAATCGAAGAGAGCACCGATATTATTAAGTATCAGTCGGCAAAGAAGGGGTTAGAGCTGTTGTTGAATATTGATCCGTCAATGCCGAGATATGTAATGATTGATAGGGTACGACTGAAACAGATTTTGATTAATCTCCTTAGTAATGCGGTTAAGTTTACCGAAAAGGGTGAGGTTGAGTTAAAACTTGTGTTTGAGAAGATTGACGATAAAACCGGTATTTATATTTTTACTGTCAGGGACACAGGGATAGGGATATCTGAAGAATCCCAAAAAAATCTTTTTAAGGCATTTACTCAAGCGGATTCTTCTACAACCCGGAGGTTCGGCGGTACCGGGCTCGGCCTAGTAATTTCAAATCTTCTTGTTGAAAAGATGGGCGGAACAATTGAGATTAATAGTAAAGAGGGTGAGGGGTCAAGTTTCTATTTTAGTATTACCGCCGAATATAAAAGTGGTGCCTTGGAAGATATTCAAAACGAACCGGCTGTTGAGAGCGTTCTTGTTGTGGATGATAATCTTAATAACAGAACAATTATTAAACATCAATTATTAAACAGGAATATCGTTTGCGGCGAATGTGACAGGGGCGAGGTGGTAATTGGAGAACTTAAAGAAAATCACTACGATATAGTGATTGTTGATTATGAGATGCCCGGCATAAATGGTCTTGAAACAATCAGAAGGATACGAACGGATGCCGATTCTTCCATTAACGGTATTCCTGTTATGCTTCTTCACAGTTATTTTGATCAGGATTTTATAGAAGAAAAACAAAAACTCAATATTAATCTTGTTGCTACTAAGCCGATTATCCCAAATCAGCTATTTAAATATTTATCCAATATTAAGAATAAGGTTAAATCAAGTCCGGTTTTTGATAAGGTTTATCATAAAACAGATCGATTGAAAGTTAAGGATAAACCGGAGATTCTCATAGCCGAAGATGTTTCTATGAATATGCTTCTTATTAAGACACTTATCTTTGATTTTATACCGGATGCCGTTATTCACGAGGCAGAAAACGGGTCGGTTGCCGTAAGATTATCTAATAAAAACGCCTTTGATTTGATTCTTATGGATATTCAGATGCCATTAATGGATGGACTGGAAGCAACTCGTCTAATCAAGTCAAATTCTAAATACAAATACAATCTGCCTGTGGTGGCTTTAACCGCAGGAGCTTTAAAAGAGGAAAAGGACAAATGTTTTGATGCAGGAATGGATGACTTTCTTACAAAGCCAATTGATAAAGGGGAACTGAAGGATATCTTATTGAAATACCTTCCAATTCAAGCCGAAGCGAATGATCATGAAAAAACCGACACTCCCATTGATACAGTTGGCACCTTAAGTTTTGATAGAAAAAGGTTAAC
Organism: uncultured Spirochaetales bacterium; assembly: GCA_964608985.1. Taxonomy (GTDB): domain Bacteria; phylum Spirochaetota; class GWE2-31-10; order GWE2-31-10; family CAYYKD01; genus CAYYKD01. The sequence goes on along the minus strand of CAZSQU010000107.1, from coordinate 3,273 downwards.
TGAGCGGCTTGGATTTGATGAGGGGTTTGTTGATAAGATCATAGATGACGGTCAAAGGGAGATATCTGCTTATTTAAATGAATTGAGAATAGCTTTTAAGAAAAAGAATCTTCACCAGATAGAATCAATCGGGCTGAAGATTGAGATCGCCGCAAGGAATCTGTGCCTTGATAATATGGCAGAAATTGTAAAAAACATCAATCGGGATGATGGTCTTACTTATAAAGAGGGTATTTTTGATCAGATGATATCGGAATGGTTAAGAATAAAACGGAGCGGTTGGAAATGAATAAAATGAAGTTGTTGATAATTCCGGTTTTGTTAATATTGTCGTTAAGTCAGGTATTTTCTGAAGAAAATAATAATATACCTGAAATACGGATGGGGATACTAAGTGATTTTCCTCCATATTTTTTTACAAACAGTAAAGGTGAGATTGAAGGGCTTGGTGTTCAAATATTAAAGAGGCTTTCTGTGTATGGTAATTACAGATACAGAATTGTTCCATATCAAACAAGGGATCAGGGGCTTGCTGCACTTGAAAAGGGAGATATTGATTGTTTTGCTCTAACGGGCCACGATGGAAGCAGTAATGATAATTTTGATTATTCCTATCCGATATGGGTGACTTCTGTGGGGTTTTTTGCACGAAGCGGGGACAACAGAGAGTTTGACCTGATGCAAAACAGTGGATTAAGCGTGGCGGTAGTTCGCGGTACGGTAACTGAAAGCTATGTATCAAGATATACAACGCTGAACAAGGTCATAGTAAATTCTTTGAGCAGCGGATTGCAGGCGTTGATAACCTCAGAAGTTGATCTGTTGTTTTTTGGAGTTGAGCCGGTTATTAAGCAAGCTGAGATAATGAATATAAATAATATGATAAAAAAAATCGGCGGCGCTGATGTAGAGATTAAAAGGGTGTTTGTTTTTAAGAAAGGGGAACAGTTTTATCGTAATATATTAGAAGATGCGATTATAAAGTATAAACAATCAGAATATTTTCTGCCGGATCATACCAAATGGTTATCGCCGCCAAAGTCTGCAGTTACCGTAAAGAATGTAGTATATTTTTCATCCGGACTTATTATATTCCTCATGTTCATTGGTGTTATGATCTATATAATCAGGGTAAGAAAGATCAATCGTGAATTAGCGGAGTTGAATCAGCGTTTTGATCTTGCAATATCGGGATCAAATGACGGATTATGGGATTGGGACATAATAAAAGGTAAACTGTTTATGTCTGAAAGATGGAAACAGCAGATAGGTTATGGAAGAGACGAACTTGAAGACCGAGTTGAGGTTTTTATAGGTTGTATCTATGAGGAAGACAGATCTATTGTTGAAGACTCAATTAATAAATATAAATCGGGAGCGCTTGACAGACATGATATTGAGTTTAGAATGATAAGAAAAGAAGGGACAATCATCTGGATCAAATCAAGAGGCGTTGCATTGAGGGATAGAAGCGGAAGATTGTTGAGAATCAGCGGTTCCCATACAGATATTACAACCCGTAAAAACTATGAGATGGAGTTGATTCTTAATGAAGTAAGGCTGAAATCGATTGCAGAGCTTTTAAGCAGTTCTGTTGATTCAATTCAGGAGTTTATAGACAAATCACTTGAAGAGTGCCTCTCTGTAACCAAAAGCCGGTTCGGATATATATATTTCTATGATGAGGATACTGCGGTTTTTACATTGAACTCATGGTCCAAAGAGGTTATGCCGCAGTGCAGGGTCGCCAATCCGCAGACTAAATATGAATTAAACAAAACCGGTTTGTGGGGTGAAGCCGTAAGACAGCGTAAATCAATAATTATTAACGATTTTGATGCAGATAATCCGTTTAAAAAGGGTTATCCTGAAGGGCATGTTAAATTAAATAAATTCTTAACGATACCTGTTTATTTTGAGAATAAGATCGTTGCAGTGGTAGGTGTTGCAAATAAAGAAGATAATTATACCGAACGCGATATATTAGAGCTTCAAATGCTTATGGATGGGGTTTGGCGGGAAACACAAAGAAGGTCGATAAGGGATAAACTATCGTTTAGTGAGAATAAATTCAGAACACTTTTTAATTCGATGTCTGAAATGGTTGTTATTCATGAAATGATCTATAATCAGGATAATATACCGGTCGATTACAAGATAACAGACTGTAACTTTGCATATACAAGGGTTACCGGATTAACAAAGGAGCTTGTTATCGGCAAGTCCGGTACCGAGGTCTATAACATTAATCCGCCACCATATATGGATATATATGAGCGGGTTGCAAGAACCGGCGTAAACGAGGAGATAAGTATCTATTATCCGCCTATGGATAAGCATTTCTTGATCTCAGTTGTTTCTCCTGTAAAGGGGAGTTTTGCTACGGTAACACTTGATATTACAGATATTAAAAATGCCGAAAAGACATTGATATCAAAAAATAAGGAGCTTGAGAATTATCTTTATGTTGCATCGCACGATCTCAGGTCCCCTCTTGTCAATATTCAGGGGTTTTCAGTGCGTATTTCTAAAGCGTTGGATGAGTTGAAAGCTATTGTGCGCTATAATATAGTAGATAACAAAGAGTCAATAATAAGTCTTATTGAAGATGATATACCTAAAGCGCTTTCTTTTATTCTGAATAATGTTGCAAAGATGGATGTTTTGATTAACGGATTACTCCGTATTTCACGAACAGGCTCAGTTCAGATGAATATTCAAGAGGTAGATGTTAACGCTTTGATAAAAAAGGTATTGTTGTCTTTTCAATATCAGCTTGATGAGGTGAGTTCGATTGTTGAGCTTGAGGATATGCCGGATTGCAACGGTGATTACAACCTCCTTGATCAGATGTTTTCAAATCTTATCAATAATTCTATTAAGTATAGAGATAAAAACAGACCTCTTAAAATAAAAATAAGCGGTAGAAAAGAAGCGGGGCGGGTTGTTTATATGATCGAAGATAACGGTATTGGTATATCAGATAATAATATTGATAAGATATGGGGGGTTTTTTATAGGGTTGATCCGAGATCATCAGAACAGGGCGAAGGGATCGGGCTTAATCTTGTAAATAAGATTATCGAGAAACACAAAGGCAGGGTATGGGTTGAATCGCAGGAGGGGGTGGGGAGCTGTTTTTTTGTTGAATTGAAAGATTAAAACTTAACCCGCATTATGCACGAAAATTCTACTGGATCTCGTATCTTACTGATTATACACGAGTTACTCGATTTTCGATTCTCACATAGTGTTACTATGCTGCGAGTCTCA
>CAZSQU010000106.1:0-8050 GCA_964608985.1 uncultured Spirochaetales bacterium | reverse complement strand
TGAGTGGGGCTTTAGTTGAAACCTTATAATAAAGAAACCCTGCCGTATGGCAGGGGTAGACAAATATATTATGTTTTATTTAATGTTACCTGACATTAATATTGCAGATACCAACGATAGTATTGCATAAAATTCTGGGAAAGCTGCTAATATCATCGTAGGACCAAAAACATTGTTTCCTGACCCGATTGCAGAAATACCTGCAGCACAAACTCTACCTTGTTGTATTGCTGATATAAGACATACCAAACCAACTGCAAGACCTGCAGCAAATACAAGGGTACCTGCAAATAAAGACATTTCTGCTGTTACTTTTGGTGAAATCATAAAGTAAGCTACAAAGCCGTAAAGACCTTGTGTAGCAGGTAAACCGGATAGAACCATACATCCGCCAAATGCTTCCGGTTTTTTCTTAATAGTTCCGATTACTGCACTTCCGCCTATTACAAGACCAATTGCGGAACCTGCTCCTGACAAACCAATCATCAAACCCAATCCTATTCCGCCTAAAATCAAAGGTAATAATTCCATATTACTGACTCCTTAAAATTATTTATTTCTATTTTTAAAAGGGGTAAACGGAACACCGCCGCCCTTAAAATCTATACTGCCATAAAACTCAACAAAAGTAAGTCTTAATGGATGAACAAAAGAACCTAGAGCCCCTAATCCAAAATTAAGTGTATGCCCTACAACCATTATTAGTATCATAAAAATATATCCGCCCGGTGCATCTTTTGTCATAAAAGCTATTGTATTAAATGAAGTTCCAAGTAGCCCACCAGCCAATCCTAGCGCAAATAATCTGACATAGGATAATATATTACCTAATAAACCGGTTATTGCATTGTATAATGCCCACAAACCCGGCAAGGGTCTCAAGAAAATAGGCTTATCAAGACTGTTGAAAAACAGTATCAGTAATATTCCTGTTATTGCCGTAGCTATGCCAAAAATATCTGGTGAAGGTTTCAACATATAGATCCATTCTCCTACATGCATAGGACCTACTACAACTTCCCTACCGCCAAGAGTAGAAACAAATTTTCCGGAAAAAATCCATATAACCATACCGATTAAAAAAAGCATATTACCAATCGGTTGTAAAAGCCCGAAAAATCCGCTTGATCTGAATTTATTTACTGATTGAAGGATAAATCCAAGCGATATTTGTAATATACCCAGCATAAGGGAAAAAATCATCGGTCCATAAACACCTTCGGCACTGTTAAAAACAACAAATCTTTTAAATGACTCAGGCAAAATTGCAATTTTAGTTATATTGGTTCCAAAAAAAGAATCTAAAATATAGCCACCAACAGCTGTTGAAAGTCCCAATACCAAACCAAGTAAAATTATTGGTCTTGCTGATTTGTTTTTAATCAAAATTAATGCGGCTAAAGTAGAGATAAAAACAACTAATCCATATCCCATATCTGCAAGACAAAGCCCGAAGAAAGCGGCAAAAAAAGGTGCAAAGAACGGAGTAGTGTCAAGTTCTCCATAACTCGGCAAACTAAATATCTTAGTAATCGGTTCAAATAGTTTAGCAATCGGATTGTTTCTTAGCAAAATAGGTATATTATCCTCTGCTGACGGCTCACTGATAATAAAAGCGGCATCTTCGCCGTTTAGATACATTGTAACCTTTTCCAAGGATCTTGCCGGTATCCATCCATTAATAACAAGCACTTTACCCTCGGCTTCTGTAGAAACAGAGGATGCGGCTAAAGCAAAGTTAAGTTTATCTTCAACTGAGGAGAGCTCTGAATTAAGAATGTCTTTTGATAAAGAAAGTTCTGTGATCTCTTTAGTTACGGAAGAAATCTCTATAAGATTTTCAGATATATTTTTGTTAATATCCGAGAGCTTTTTCATTGGAATCCGCTCTTCTGTCAAAGGGAAGTCCGCTGGTATTTCTTCGTTTTTAGTAATAACAACAAAGTTAATAGACCCTTTTGATTCGCTGATAATCTCATAAATCATATTATCCAAGTTAATTTTTTTGAATTTTGACTTAGATATGGTAAAGAATTTAATAAAAACACCATCATCCTGCAGTTTCTTTATGTTATCGGGGTTAAAATCTCCCCATGAAGATAAAACAGCAATCTCTTTCTGAAGTATGTCTATTTCAGAATTGATGTGTTCTATAGTACCGTTAAGTGTCTCGATTTTTTCGATTAATTGATCAGCAGTACCGGTAAATGATCTATCTGATTTTGTGGTGTTGGAACCTTCATATAACTTGAGTGTTCTCATAGCTCGTGAGACCCTGTTTAATCGATCTTTCAATGCAATAATCTCATCATTAACGATAGATTTACTGACCTCTAAGTGAACTACACCAAAGTTTTGAAGTCCGTTAAAAAATTTATCTCTTGATCCATGATAGATCAGTAGAGAGAGCTTTTTCATTTTTTCTATCATACAACTCCCCCTTCTGCGGCATGCTGTTTTTGCTTAGTTATTTTCTGTGCCGCCTTGTCAAGGTTTTCAACATCTTCAAGGTATCTTTTTATCTTGAGGATAGCTTCAGAGAATTGGGGTATTTGAACCTTTTCATAGAGATTTACCTTTTGGGTGGTTTTCTTTCGTGCGTATTCAAGAATTTCAAGGTCTTTTTCAGCAACTTTTATCTCTACTATGAGGGTTGTAACCTCTTTTAATATCTCTATACCTTTACTGATCCACGCAGGCATTATAAATCTTGAGTATTCTGATAATTGATAGTTTATCTTTTCTAGTTGAGGCATTTTAATACCCGCAACTTTTTTTATACCAAGAATCACTTCTTTAAGCGCAAAAATCTCTTCTGAGAATTCACCCCAAAGTCTCATAGCACTTTCCATATCCTTGATTTTTTTCTCAAATCTTTCTTCAAGCGCATCGAGTTCCTCTTTCTGCCTTTTAACTGTTAGTCTTAATGCCGATTCTTTGCTTTTTAAAGTAGGCAGAGCAGAGACTCTGATTTTTAATTGACTTCTGAGGTATTGGAGGGAGATTTTATTGAACTGAAATTTTATAGCCATTTAGTCCCCCGGTTATTTACCTTTCCAGAATTTATCCATAATCTCTTGTTTGATACCAACTTCACTCTTGTTAAAATACTCTGCGAAGAGCTCCCATGCTGTATCAAGCATCTTATCAACCTCAATGTTTACATCTATGGCAAGAAGTTTCTCTGCATACTGTTCAGAAAACTTGATAGACCGTTCATCATAATCCGACAAATCAAAACCGTTGTCTCTTTTAGTTTTAGCATTTGAAGCATCAGAATACAATCTTACTGCAGCATTCATTACTTGCGGGTGATCTTGTCTTGTTTTTTTGCCGATTACAAGTTGTTTTAGTCTTGAAAGTGATCTGAATGGATCTACGATAACCTTGTTTATATCTGAGTCTTTTCTTAGGAAGAGCTGACCTTCTGTAATATAACCTGTGTTATCCGGAATTGCGTGTGTAATATCACCGCCTGAAAGGGTCGTTACCGCAATAATTGTTATCGATCCGCCTTCAGGAAATTGAACCGCTTTCTCATAAATCTTAGCAAGGTCAGAGTATAGTGATCCCGGCATTGAATCTTTTGACGGTATCTGATCCATTTTGTTGGATACGATCGCAAGGGCATCAGCAAAAAGTGTCATATCTGTTAGCAGGACAAGAACCTTCATGTTTTTTTCGACCGCGAAATATTCAGCGGTTGTCAATGCCATATCAGGTATAAGAAGCCTTTCTACCGGCGGGTCTTCCGTTGTATTAACGAAGAAAACTATCTTTTCGAGTGCACCTGCATTATCAAAAAGATGCTTATAGTATAAATAATCGTCATTAGATAATCCCATACCGCCAAGAATGATCTTGTCAGCTTCAGATCTTAGCGCAACATCAGCCATAACTTGATTGTAGGGTTGATCGGGATCTGCAAAAAATGGTATTTTTTGTCCTGTTACAAGTGTGTTGTTTAAATCGATACCTGCTATACCGGTTGTTATCAACTCAGATGGTTGTTTTCTTCTTACAGGATTTACCGATGGTCCTCCGATCTCAACCTCTTTACCCTCTATCTCCGGTCCGCCGTCTATTGGTTGGCCGTAAGCATTAAAAATTCTCCCGGAAAGTGCATCAGAAACCTTAATTGACGGCGGTTTGCCGGTAAATACAACCTCAGCATCAGTGCCAATCCCTTCTGTACCTTGAAATATCTGAAGAGTTACCTCGTCTCCGTTGATTTTAACGACCTGAGCAGGTCTTCCGTTAACAAAAGCCATCTCTTCATTGCCAATACCTGTCGCCTTTAGACTGCAGGTCGCCTTGGTTATTCTTGTAATTTTAGTAAATATCTTTTGAAAAGCCTGTGTCTGCATTATTTTTTTCTCCTTTCATCGAGAAGTTTGTCGAGATCTGATTTAAATCCGAGAAATTTGTCTGACTTAAACTCGCTGTAATTCATCTGTTTCATAGTATTGATAAGTGATTTAAAGTATGGACTTACCTTATCAAAACTTTCAAACTTGTATTCTGTTAAACAAACCTCTTTCATAAGTTTGAGCATATAGTGTTGTCTTTTCATTGGAGTAATTGAATCGATCTTATCAAATGCGTCCTGCTGCATCAAAACAAAGTCAATTGTTTCAGACTTCCAGAAATTTATATGGTATTCAACCGGAACTCCGTCATCTCCGAGAATATTTATCTGATCCCATGCTTCTTTTCCTTTTAATGACCAGTTTCTCAGATAGAGAACATCATCAACCCAACCTTCGCCGGCGGTTTTATTCAATTGTTCTTTAATTTCAGGGTATTCGAGATACTTTGAATAGCTTTCTAACGGGTCAACTGCCGGATATCTCTTGGAATCCGCACGGTTTTGTGATAACGCATAAAAACATCTTGCAGCTTTTTTGGTTGACTCTGTTACCGGTTCTTTCAAATTTCCTCCGGCAGGAGAAACTGTACCGATAAATGTAACTGATCCTGTTTGACCGTTTCTTAGATATACTACACCTGCTCTTGAGTAGAAGTTTGAGATTATTGCAGGCAAGTCCATCGGGAATGCATCAGGACCGGGCAATTCTTCAAGCCGGTTTGACATCTCTCTTAACGCTTGCGCCCATCTTGATGTCGAATCGGCAAGGAGAAGAACCTTTAACCCCATCGATCTGTAATACTCCGCTATTGTCATAGCTGTATAAACAGACGCCTCTCTCGCTGCAACCGGCATGTTTGATGTGTTACATATTATTGTAGTTCGTTCCATAAGTTTACGGCCGGTTCGCGGGTCAATAAGTTCAGGAAAGTCGGTGAAAATCTCAACAACCTCATTTGCCCGTTCTCCGCAGGCCGCAATAATAATCATATCAGCTTCGGCATTCTTACTTATTGCGTGTTGTAAAACTGTTTTACCGCATCCGAATGGCCCCGGAATAAAACCTGTGCCGCCTTCTGCCATAGGGTTAAATGTATCTATTATCCTGACACCGGTTTCCATTACTCTAAATGGTCTCGGTTTCTCTCTGTAACATTTGATGGGAACCTTAACAGGCCATCTTTGTACCATTGTAACCTTGTGGTCAACCCCGTTTTCATCAGTTACAACAGCCATTTCGTCCGCTATAAGGTATGATCCGGGTGCAGCAATTTTTTTTAGAGTAGATTTACCGGCAATTTTGAACGGAACCATTATTTTGTGGTCTATCCAGTTCTCTTTTACCTGTCCTATCCAGTCACCTGCATAAACCGTATCACCAACTTTTAAAATCGGTGTAAAATCAAATTTTTTATTGCTGTCAAGTGGTTCACTGTAATCCCCTCGTTGGAGGAATACACCTTTTTTCTTGTCAAGGTCGTTTTGAAGACCATCAAGATTCTTTGATAGTAAACCGGGCCCTAATTCAACTTCAAGCATGTGTCCGGTAAATTCAACCTCAGAACCTACAGTAAGGCCTCTTGTGCTTTCAAAGACCTGAGCAAATGCTATTTCGCCTACAATCTTTATTACCTCAGCCATTAATTTTTCGTTACCGACTGTTACGAAACATATCTCATTTTGACCAACCGCGCCTTCTATCTGAACTGTTATCAGATTGGATATGACACCGGTTACTTTTCCTTTAACCATTATTACTACCTCCACCATTTATATATTCGTTTGAAAATTTCACACTTTCTCTTATTCTATTAATCAATTCGTCAAGTACGGCTTTGCCTTTTGGAGTATCTATTGAAAGCCATCTCTCAACTGAAATAAGTTTGATCATATAGCCGAAAACAACCGGAGCCCCGAAAAAATCAAGGTCTGTTTCCTGTTCAATCCAATTCCATCGGATTTCATCTATGGTTTTTTCAATTTTAATAAGATCTGCGGTGTTGTATGCCTCGATAAGTTTTGGAATAAATGTAAATTCATCCGCAAGCCCCATATCAAGTGTATTACTTTTTATTATGTTTTCGATATAATCACCATGATAAATCAGTTTTTCACGATCAATTTTACCATTAATACGCATTGAGATTGCATTAGATATGTTCCGTAAATTTAATTCAAATTCAAAATATTTTTTGACAAAATCAGAGTCGTCGGAATTCAAGTGATCGTAAAATAAATGAATCAATTCATCTGTTTCGTTAAGATCGGGGTAAATTCGTTTATCTGATCGTTTGTTATTAAAATATTCCGCAATGAAAGGTAAAAAAGAATCTGTATCCTTCTCATTTTCATTAAATTCTTCTATAGAATAGTAAGAAGGGTAAACAAAATCTTTAATTCCGCTGTTTCTTGCTATTATGTTCTTAATATCATTAAAAAGGAATAGTTTTTTTAGAACAATAAAATCTTTACTATCAAGCTCTTCCTCGCAAAATCTTATGAATTCATCTATTATAACTGTCCTGTTTCCCGGGTCATTAATTAGGTCTCTAAGTCCCGATATAAGGTAATAATACTGTTTACCCACACTATTCTCCCTTAAAAAGGATCTCTTTTGTCATTGGTTTAAGGAACGATTGAAAAAAACCATGAAAATCTTTGTCTGTAAAGGATACAATAAAAGATTTGTCTTTTGGTCCGATTTTAAATCCACCATCCATTCTTTCTTCAAATTTTATCTCAAGCCCTTTGGTAAGAAGGTCTGACGCCTGTGCTTTAAAGAAATTTGTAAATTCACTGTTGTCATTTCCTGGAAGGGTGAGAACTGCGTCGATTGTTTTAGTGTTTGGATTCCATTTCTCCACCATTGTTTTAATCAGGTTTTTAACAAACTCATTGTCTGATAGAGCGTTCTTAATCCCGCTTGATACAATAAAATTGGATAGTATAGATGAAATTTCTTGTTTCAGGCTTGTAACAGCTTGTTCACCTGCCATCCTAATCTCAGAAGCACCTTTCGCTACCATTTTTGATTGTTCTTTTTTTGCATCGGAGATTATTTGGTCATACTGTTGTTTAGCATTCTTAATAATTGCGTCTGCTTCTGCTTTTGCTTTAGATATAATTTCATCTGCTTGTGATTGCCCTTTTTGCACACCCTCTTCATATATCTTCTTTGTTAATTCTTCTAATTTCGCTTCCATTTCGTACCTCTCATAACAGAATGTAATAAAACATTATCAAATAATTTTATATTTTTCAAATAAAATTATTATAATTTTTAATAATTTTAAAAAATATAGTAAAATCAATACTTTGTTTTTTTAAAATACTAAACATAGCAGAGTCTATGTATAAAAGAACATTATAATGAAGAAAAAAAATTATTTAATATTGTTTATTCCTTATTAGATTATAAAACGAAAAATTTAAAAATAAATATAAATAATAGTTGACATTTAATTGTCGATGTGATATAACACACAAGCTTTTTAGATGCGACAATCTTCTGCACGACAATATGTTTGCGGCGGATTCCTCTAAAATACACTTGACAAAATGATGGCAATTGTATATATTGCACATCCGTATCTTTGCCTGTTTCAGGTAAAGCAATTCGATTAACATTAGTTCTTTGACATAATCTATAAATGGAAGGTAATAAAATTACCTTTTTTGTGC
>CAZSQU010000105.1:0-8143 GCA_964608985.1 uncultured Spirochaetales bacterium | reverse complement strand
TGTGGAACAGGAAGATCTGCCATAGTAACAACACCAAAGTTTGTATTGTTTAATACTTGAGGTATCATATTAACTGCAAGTGCAATAGTTCCCTTTCCGCCCGGTATTTCCGGTCCTGTAGAAATCTTTATGTCCGGATATCCGAAAATCTCGATAATATCTTGAGTTCCATTACCTTCAGCTTCAGGTCTAACTTGTTGTGGGTGAACCAATTCGATAAGAAGTTTGCCGTTCTTGTCATAAGCTTTTGCTCTGTGGTCACAACCTGCAGTATTTCCGGGGATAATTTTTCCGGCTTCTCCGCCATCTCTTTCAACTTTAGAAACGATAGGCGCCTTTGTTTCTTCGATCTTGCCAATCTCCCAGTTAAGCGATCTTGCAATCATGTTTATTGATTCCTTGAAACCAAAGTGTCCTTCAACTGTACCGTCTTTAACACCCTTGATGAATTCAGCTTCAGGAAGATTAACACCTTGAGTCTTCATAACATTGTATCCGTATGGAGAAAGGTCATTGATTCTTGTTGCCTTGATATGGTCAACTTTGTAACAAACACCTGTCAATGCAATTACAAGTAGGTCAAGAACAAACCCTGGGTTGATGCCGGTTCCAAGCATAGTTAATTTCTTTGATTTACATATCTTATCAAGGTCTGCTGTTTCAACCGGTGATCCCACCCATGGAAAAGCCGCTTCTTCAGCGATAGAGATAAGATTACATCCTGAATTTAGGATAGTTTTCATGTCGTTGTAAGCACCGGCGCCAAGATTGTCGCCTTTTACTTTAGAGTGTGTTGCTTGAATAACGATGTCAGCTTTAGCATCTTTTAACATTTTGTTAAGGTCAGTTTCAACTTTAACACCTGTTTTCTTGTCTAAACCAATAACATCTGCAACATCCTTGCCTTGATTTGCAGGTCTCTTGCCGTGAATTCCAACAAGATCAATACCTTCTTTTTCAAGAAGAAGTTTTATAATACCTTCACCCATGTGTCCGGTACCGCATACCGCTACTCTGATATTCTTAGCCATAATTCCTCCAAAAAATTATAATTTTAATTTGGCTTTTTATAACACAAAAACAAATCTAAGTCAAGCATTTAAAGAATATAAATAATAAAATAATTAAAAATAGTATGCATTAAAGTAACACGGTGGTACATATAAATAAATATAATATTATTATAAAGTGACTGCAATGAATTATAAAAACAAATTTGTGTGATTATATGTAACCCGATGTACAAAAATGTTTATTGTTATGATTATATATACTTTGATTTATACTTATAATAATTTATAGATTGACGAATAATATTTAAATTTTGTTTAAATGTGAATTGCTTATATATAAAGACAAAAATATTTAGAATTTAAGAGGCTCTTGCAAAAATAAATTTTAAATTTTTTGCAAAAGCTTCTTATGAATATTATTATACATATTGGCTATAACATATATAGTGAGCTGTTTCTCTGTATTCAAACCAGATGAATTGTTTAGATTTTAGTAAATATTGTTTTATCTATTTAAAAAACAGAGAATTATCTTGCCAATCTTCTTTTATTTTTGCATACTGTCATAGTTGAGTGTCCTTTTTTGATATAGATTTTGTGTTGTAACTATATATATATCAATAAAATGAGGATTACTCAACACTTTTTTTTATATTTTATGTGCATAATTGGGGATAAATTGGAGAGAAAATGAATAAAATTACAAGTGAATCACTGGCAGAGAAATGTGGACGAATGGCAGAACAATATGATAAAGACAAAGAAACGCATCGTTGGAATGGTCCTAATGTAATATTTGGGCTTTCCTTTAGTTACATTGAGCCGGGACAATCGATTCTTGATATTGGAATTGGGACTGGACTTAGTTCATTACTTTTCCATAAAGCCGGTTTGAAAATCTTTGGCATAGATATGTCATCGGAAATGCTTGCAGTTTGCAAAAACAAAGGAATTTCAGAGGAATTGAAAATTCAAGACCTAACTAAAACGCCTTACCCTTTTAATGAGTCTTCAATTAATCATGCTATATGCGTTGGAGTATTGAATCATTTTGACAATATTGAACCTGTTTTTTCAGAGACTTCTCGAATTCTCAAAGACAAGGGCATCTTTGGATTCATAGTAGCTGACCGAAAAAATGATGAAGATGCCATATTTGAAATACAACATGCCGGCTCATGCCATAAGATGTATCGTCATAGTTACGAGCAGATACAGGAATACACAAAAAATACTGGTTTTCAAATACTTCACGAGCTGGAATTCTTGATCTCGGAAATCAATGAGAATGAAAAGAAAAAAGTATTGAAAGCATATATCGCCTGTAAATCAGTTAGATAAAAGGATTTAATTGGCGTATTAATGAAAAATGGCAATCAGGCATCGAACAAACTAACTGGTTTCTATCCGAAAACTCGCACCATCAATACTAATATCGAAAATTAAGCTGTATAGTTTTCGGGTATAAACAGTTGAACGAAAAAACAAGGCATTTAATTGATTGACGGTAATGGATCATCTATGGACTTTGAAAGCGGTTTTATTTTTTTTCAGACAAACAAGACTATCGTATTTACTTTAAATTTTTTAAATCATCGTATCGATGCTCGGTTAAATTCAACTTAGAAATTATTTCATACTTAGAGTAACTATTTTGTTGAAATTTATTTTATTATCGCGTAAAATAATTTCCTAAAAGTCATGTGTCTTTTTGTTTAAATTTATTGGAGAAAACATGATAAACGAAAAAATAATAAAAGAAATAATAGACTTTTCTACACAAAAAAAAACATTACCTAAGTATTATATGCAGGACTTTTTTAAAGTTAATTCGGATTTGAATTTTGTTTATTTTTCTTTATTAGAATTATTAAAAACAAACGATGTAGAAAGTATTAGTTATTCATTAAATTTTATAACTTTTTTAATTAATAATTCAGATGAAATTCCGGGGAAAAGACATTATATATTGCTTAGTATTATTGAAGAAAATTTTGATGTCTTTGAGATGATTAATGAACATCTAAGATCACCAAATATTTTTATACGCCAACTTATAATTGATAAAATTCACTATTTTAAATACGAAGATTGTTTGAATTATCTAATCGATTCAATTGATTATTATTTTATTAGAGATCCCATAAACATTCCTCAAATAATAATAGCTATCATAAATTTATCAGACGACATTCCTTGGGATATAATCTCAAAAACCGTAAAACATAATAATTTTGTTGTCCGATGGTCTTTTTTATATATTTTAGGTGATTATACTCTTGATTTTATAAAAACTTGTCAATATCTTGAAATATTACTTAAAGATGAAAAAATGTTTATTTCGATCGAAGCAAATTATTACTATAATAAATTAAAAACAGAAGAAGAAAATAATTCATTAAACTATTTTGATAAGAATGATGTTTTGGTTTCATTTGATGAGGATCCTCCGATTATTAATTTTGCTGATATGTATTTTAACTTTTTAGAAATCATAAGAAAAAAAAATGAGTCAAATTATTCAACAAGTGAATTAGATGCTTTTATTGATTATTATATAAAAAACAAAGAAAGTCTTATTGATGGTTTTTTAGAAAAAAGATAATGGCATATATCAGCCGATATATTTTCGCAACTCTTGCGAGTTGCGCCACCTTTGGGGTCTTTTATTTGTTTTGCATACTTTCACTTGCTTTTTCGGAAACAAAATATTGCATCCTCGCAGGACAACATAAAATTTTACCCCTAAGATATTTAAACAGGAGTGTATAATAAAATTAGATGGGATCAATAAACAACACAATATCCAAACTGGCTTTTCCTCCATTTTATTTCTTTGCAAGTATAGTCTTGATGGTTTCATGTTATTTCATATTGCCGGAATACAATCTTTTATACTTTCCACTGAATTTAATCGGGCTGTTATTTTTATTTCTTGGTGCCTATTTAATTGTAAGATACACATTGGTTTTTATAAGCAAAAAAACAACATTTCAAAACACAAAGCCTTCATTTTTTGTAAAAGACAGATTCTATAAATACAGCAGAAATCCGATGTATTTGGGTGGATTGTCGTTTTTAATCGGGCTTAGCATTATTATTGGAAATACTATTTCCTTTATAATCATAATAGTCTTTTTTCTCATTATGAATTTCGTTTGCATCCCGGTAGAAGAAAAGATAATGAAAACTGCTTTCAAAGCAGATTATGAAAATTACAAGAAGAATGTAAGACGCTGGATTTAAAATATTGATAAGGGGTTAATTATGAATATAAAAAAGCAAAAAAGTTTAATTGTAAAGACCATTTTAAAAAAAGAATTAGGTTTCAAATGGTTGTTTTTTTTAATTAAATGTTCAATACGAAGCAAAGGAATATTCAGGAAATCAAAATGGGGAAAAATAGAGAATTCTGAATCAAATTTTCTTAAATCTTATGCTGTTGTTGCAATGCTTTATTTAGAACTAAAAGAAATATTTGACCAAGATAAGGCATTTAAAATAATGAGAGATATCGTTGTTCCTGTGGGATGTATTCAACAAAATGCATTATTAGCTGAAACGAATACTTCGGATGATGAATCCATGAAAAAGTTGATGGCCTTCAATAATTTGATGGATAAAAAGGGAGCAACGCAATTCAATCAAAGAGAGTATGTAAAAAAAGAGGATAATATTTGTTATTTCAAGATAAAAAGATGCGTCTACAAAGACTTTTTTGATTCTTTAAAAATACCGGAAATCACAAAACTTTTTTGTGAAGTTGATAAGGATTTTTTTATTCCGGCCTTTCCAAACTTCAATGTGCATAGAGGGAGTTCATGGGAAAACACTTTGGCATACGGAAAGAATGAATGTGATTTTATTTTCGAACTAAAAACCTAAATAATGAAAGAACAGTACGAAACTTTATACAAAAGCGAGGTTTTCTTTACTACCCAACGAACATTACAACCTTAAAACATTATGTAAAGTTGCATCTATCTGTTTAATACATAGAATACTATTTTAAAAAAAGGAGAAAAAATATGATTTTAAAATTCAGACATGTAGGATTAGTAACAAATGATTTAGAGAAGATGATCAATTTCTATACAAAGGTGTTAAATTTCAAAGTAAAAAACATATTTGAAATATCATCAAGTGATTTTCAAAAGGGAATAGATATTAAAGACGCAAAAGCAAAAATGGCACACTTAACATATAATGATTTTGAAATTGAAATATTTGAATTCAATCACAAATATAATAGAAATAATGAATTATCATATGCTAATTATCCCGGTTATAGGCACATAGCGTTTATTGTAGATAATATTGAAAGCTTTTATAAAAAATTGATCAATGAAAATGTTAGTTTTATTTCAGAACCAATAACTGTAATGGAACCCGAAAATGTTAAAGGTTATAAGTTTGTTTATTTAAAAGATCCTGAAGTAAATATTATTGAATTAAATCAATTACCATAAAAGCAAAAGCGTTCTACCTTCACAAAACATTGAGCAAATAGATCCGCTTCGGGATGCAACACATTAATTTTCGCGAATATACTCCTTCCAAAGTGGTCTGCCCAAGAAATACTATCGGATGGACTGCCCCATAGAAATAATTTGAAAAATTTATAAGACAAATAATAACTTTTGTTATATAATTTAAAACATAATATATTTTGAAGAAGAAAAATTTATAAAAGTCCGGCAATTTTAGTATAAAGGAAGATCATCTTTATGACAAGTAATAAAAATATTCTTTACATTATACTTTTGTTGATTATAACTTTACTATCATTTTCTTGTATTAACAACGCCTTGAATGTAAATAACGATGTAATAATCGTTGAATTAAAACATCCCTTTGCATCAAAAGCATTTTTAATAATTCAAAATGGAGCCGAAATATTCGAATACGAAATGAAAAAAATATCTCTTAATAAATACGGAATAGATATTAATTTAACTGATGATATTAATTATCTTTTTAATATTAAACTTGTTTCTGACTTGTATCCTGAAAGAGCTTTATGGGTAGGTAAAGCTTCAGGTATTGATGCAAAAAAAATTTCGATATTAGGTAGTCTGCTCACTACAGATTACCTGGTTAAAACCGGTGTTTTAGTCTCATCGACGGAAGAACCATCTGCAGCCTTTTCTTTTATCAAAAAAAAATCAAGTATTCATTTTGGTTCAGGTGAGAGATGGGATCCTGACATTAGAATACCGGCTGAGCTTCCGGCTTATCATAACTATTGCCGTTATAATCTTCCACCAAATGGTTTCACCGCCATATTACCTTGGATGCATGCTCTGTATACCGGAGACGGAAATAGTGCAAGTAAAGTTGAAGTCGATTATATTCGCTTATACGCACACTACTTATCCGGTGATGTTTTATTATTCTCAGAAGACTATTCAATTGATGAAATTTACACCGGTTATGATCATGGAGGGTTATATCTGCGATATCCATTTTTCTATGATGAAGAAAACAATTGTTCGGCCATGCCTGCAGAAATAATTAATGGATGTTTAACAATATTTCCGAGTGAACATAAAGAAAAGGTGTTTCATTGGTGGATTTCTGAAAGAGTTTTTATTCCCGATGATATCGAATATGTATTTGTCGAAGCAAAAATGCGAATAACCGGTGATACTTTAGTTCAGGTGGCAATAGATTTTTGGAAAGATAAGACAGCTACATATGCCGGACTTGATGTAAATAATACAGAAGCAGGTGTAAGCGATTGTGTTTTTGTTCAGAATCCCGTTGAATGGCAAATTGTAGTGTTCTCAACAGAGCAAATAGTTCAGTGGTTGGATTGAAGACATAGGGCTTGCTGAATAAGTAAAATTTAAATGTTCTTCTACGAGTTGCACTGTTTTTTAACAATAAACAAGTACAATAGTTTTTTGAATGTTTGCAAAAAAACCCAAAGACATTTATTCGGCAAGCCCTAAATAATAATACACAGTTTTCCTACAATTACAATAGTGATTATGAAGTTTGGGTGGTGTTCCGAGCTCCTCCAAATTACCAAAAACAAATCTTTTTTGATTTTTATTTTTTTTTGTGATATTATTTTTTTTTGTAAATAGGTAGAATTTAGACCTTCAACTTAGATTATTCGTGGTGTCTAAAACTTTCTAACTCCGGCATTCATATTTGCTTTATTAATAAATGGTGGAAAACTATGGCGAACATACCCGATGGTTTTAGCATAAAAAATGTAGATAATAGAAAGATAAATCTTGCAGGACTTAAGGATCTGAAACAATCCAAGAACACCTACACTGACTCTCACGATAGAAATGTGACTGACTATATCATCATCGCGGTGATGAAAACCGGAAAAGAAAAGAGGTTCTACACATCACGGGACCCGGATGAGACTAGTTTTGTCTATCACACCCTTCATGGTTTTTTTTCCGATGAGAGGTCTTCCGGGGACTTCCGTGGGACGGGAAACCGCTGGTTCCAAAAAGCCGAGCGGGTTAATGATTTTGAAGACATGTATGTGCAGAGGGCCGGTATGTGGGAAAAGAAAGACTGGGACAACAGCAACAACTAGAATTTAATGTTTCTTGAAAAGGGAATTCTGATCGAGGATAATGAGTTCATCCATCCCCTATAAATTTGAATTTTTTTTTGATCCATAATCACTACTTAAAAAAAATAGTGATCGGGAATACAACATTCAAAAATATATACGCTTTAATTAATCTTTGCATAATTAAATCTATAGAATTATTTTGGGATTTATCAATTACACTTGACTTTATATATTATTCTTGATTATATTTTTATCTTAAAGAGTTGATATATGCAAAAAAAATATGATAATTATTGGCCTAAATTAAAACAAAAGGAGTTATTTTGTGAATAAAAAATTGTTTATAATGTTTTTTACCGGAGGTTTTGTTCTATCTATTTTATTCGTTTTATTGGATTTACTAAGTATTAATAATATACTCGTCAATATAACAATATCTTTAATTTTACTTATAGTACTATATGTTTTTAGTGTATTGTTTTTTAAGAAAATTGAGAAAAAAAACAATCGAGAACTTGAATCCATTAACCCCAATTATGCACATACACAATTATTTCACGACTTCATAAAATTTCATTCTTTC
>CAZSQU010000104.1:0-8166 GCA_964608985.1 uncultured Spirochaetales bacterium | reverse complement strand
TATAACTTTAGGTTTATTAAAATTAAATTATGCTTATGGGTGCGAATTTATTTTTGGTAAATTTAAATGATCTATCGTTGATTTAAAAAAGCATAAAAGCAAACGCTCGAAAACGCTGTATTCGAAGACTTATAAGGCGTTTCCGCTCGTTTCTTTTATGCTTTACTGTACTTGTGGTAGAATTAAATTAACCCAGAAAAATATCTGTTTGAGTAGAAATAGGTTAAAAATGCCTGTGGCATTTTTCCCTTTTTTAAACTGAATAATAGTTTTAGTTTATAACTTTAGGTTTATTAAAATTAAATTATGCTTATGGGTGCGAATTTATTTTTGGGGTAATTAGAAGTGTTCTAAATAATTATCTAACAAAATTACCACAAAAAAAACTGTAAACAGTGTCCTTTAGTTATTTACTTTTAGTTTAACGAATTTGGAGCCGTTTGGTAGTATTGTGTTTTTTAGATTTCTGGCATTGTAGATTGAATCAAGTGTAGCCGTTGACCCCTTTAAATTGGCACCCTCGAGATTTGCTCCGTTAAAAACGGCACCGTCAAGTTTGGCGTTCTGAAGATTAACATTGTAGAGATTAGTTGAACTAAAATCAGCCCGCCTTAAATCAAGTCCGCTGAGATTAAGACCGGATAGATTAGCGTTTGTAAAATCAATTGAAAAAAGGTCTGCGTTCTCAAGCTTCGCTCCTCTGAGGTCTGCGCCTCTGAAGATCGAGTTGCTCAGGTCTGCACCGGTAAAATCCGCTTTTCGAAGTGTTGAGTTTTCAAAAACTGAACCGCGGAGAATTGCATCCTTAAATGAGCTGTTATTAAGCATTTCGTTAGAAAAATTTCTTCTTGAAAGGTTGTTGCCGTCAAAAGTCAACGGAGGTTTTGTGCAGGAAACAACTAAAATGGTTAATAACAGTAAAAAATTCCTTCCGGTCATCTTCTAAATATCCAGATTTGTTACATAAGTAGCATATTTGTTGATAAAGTCCCGTCTTATCTCAACATCTGCCCCCATAAGTGTAGAAAACATCTCGTCTGCAAGGTATTCGTCTTCAAGTCTTATTTTGGTGATGTTTCTTGAGTCCGGGTTCATTGTGGTTTCCCAAAGCTGTTCGGGGTTCATCTCACCGAGACCTTTGTATCTTTGGATAATCACGGAACTACTGTCAAGCCCTTTTTCCTTAATTATCATGTTTCTTTCTTCTTCGGTGTATGCGTAATAAACTTCTTTCTTTTGCCCTTTTGTTTCAATTTTGAAGAGCGGCGGCATAGCTATATAAATATTGCCGTTTTCAACAAGCGGTCTCATGTATCTGAAGAAAAATGTAAGCAAGAGAGTTCGAATGTGAGAACCGTCAACATCCGCATCTGCCATAATTATTATTTTGCCGTAACGGATCTTTGAGTAGTCAAAATCATCTCCGACACCGGCGCCGATTGCCGCAATAACCGGTTGAAGTTTATCATTCCCGATAACCTTATCAATTCGAGTTTTTTCAACATTGAGCATCTTACCCCATAATGGCAGAATAGCCTGGAATTTCCTATCTCGCCCTTGCTTAGCAGATCCGCCTGCAGAATCACCTTCAACAAGGTAAATCTCCGTTGTTTCAGGGTTTTTTTCCTGACAATCGGCAAGTTTGCCAGGTAATCCCATTGTATCAAGCGCGCTTTTGCGTCTTGCTGTTTCTCGAGCTTTTCTTGCTGCGTTTCTTGCTTCACAAGCCTCCATAGTTTTTGTTACTATGATTTTTGCCGCTTCGGGGTTTTCTTCGAGGAATTTTGTGAGTTCTTGTCCTGTTATTGTTTCTACAAGCCCTTTTACATCACTATTCCCGAGTTTAGTTTTGGTTTGTCCTTCAAATTGAGGGTTTGCGATCTTAATAGAAATAACTGCAGTTAAGCCCTCTCTGACATCTTCACCTTCAAGTTTCTCAACTGTTTTACGCTGAAGTTTCATCTTTTTCATTATATCGTTAATAGTTCGGGTAAGTGCCGCTTTGAAACCGCTCAGGTGGGTGCCACCCTCATGAGTATTAATGTTGTTTACAAAAGTATATATGTTGTCTGTATATGAGCTTGTATATTCCATAGCTATCTCAATCTCAATATCTTCGCCCGCATTATGGATATAGATAGGCTGATGAAGGGGTTTCTTGCTTTTATCCGCATACTGAATAAATGAAACAATACCCCCTTCAAATTTAAATGTTTGAATTTTATTCTCTTCATTAGTGTCATCGATTAGGTGGATTGAAATACCTTTATTAAGAAATGATAGTTCGCGAAGTCTGTGTGCGACAACATCATAGTGTATTACCGTTTCGGTAAAGATATCTGTGTCAGGAATAAATTTTACTTGAGTACCCCTTTTGTCTGTTGTGCCGACCTCTTTAACAGGTTCTGCAGGGACCCCGCGGTTGTATTTTTGATAGTATATCTTGCCGTCCCTAAAGACTGACACCTCACATATTGAAGAAAGGGCATTTACAACACTGACACCTACCCCGTGAAGACCGCCTGAGACCTTGTAAGAATCCTTGTCAAACTTACCGCCTGCATTGAGTTTTGTCAAAACGACCTCAAGAGCGGATACATTTAATTCCTTATGAATGTCAACCGGAATACCTCTTCCGTTGTCAATAACCGTTACGGAGTTATCTTTGTTTAAAGTAACCGTAATCTCAGTACAATGACCGGCAAGTGATTCGTCAATGGAGTTGTCAACTACTTCCCATATCAGATGGTGTAAGCCGTCAATACCGGTTGATCCGATATACATACCCGGTCGTTTTCTTACATGCTCAAGACCTTCTAATATTTGAATACGGGAAGAATCATAAACTTTTTGTTCACTCATTGTTTAACCTTGTTTTTGTTATTTATATATAGGGAATTTTTCACAGAGTTTTTTTACCTCAGCGGCAACTCTTTTTTGAATATCTTTGTTTTCCGGATCAGAGAGAACCTCATCAAACCATGAGGCGATTTTGATCATCTCTTCTTCTTTCATTCCTCTTGTCGTTAAAGCCGGTGTACCTACTCTGATACCGCCGGTAATTGTTGCCGGCTGCTTGTCAAATGGAATACCGTTTTTATTAATTGTAATACCTGCATTATCCAGCGCTGTTTCTGCCTGCTTACCGGTTACACCCTTTGGTGAAAGATCAACAAGCAGGAGGTGGTTATCGGATCCGCCTGATACAAGTCTGAAACCTTTTTCGGTTAATGACTTGGCAAGCTGTTTACAGTTGGCAAGCACCTGTTTTTGATAGCTTACAAATTCGGGCTCAAGAGCCTCTTTAAAAGCTGCTGCTTTTGCGGCAATTACATGCATCAAAGGGCCACCTTGAATGCCGGGGAATATATTGCTGTCAATAATCTCACTCATCATTTTAATTCTGCCTGATTTGGGTGCTACAAGTCCCATTTTATTCTCAAAGTCTTTGCCCATTAGGATCATACCGCCTCTGGGACCTCTAAGTGTTTTGTGTGTGGTGGTTGTAACAAAGTGTGAATGTTCTATCGGTGAAGGGTACAAACCTGCAGCTACAAGACCTGCAAAATGTGCCATATCTGTCATAAGATACGCGCCGACACTGTCAGCAATCTCTCTAAACTTTTTGAAATCAATAAAACGGGGGTAAGCACTGTAACCGGCAATAATCAACTTTGGTTTTTCTTTTTTGGCTAATGCCGCTATCGCATCGTAATCAAGCATCTCTGTTTCTGAAGACACTTCATAGCTTACAATCTTAAATAATTTACCCGAGAAATTTGCAGGTGCACCATGTGTAAGGTGTCCCCCATGTGACAAGCTCATTCCAAGTATGGTATCGCCCGGGTTTAATATGCTGAAATACACTCCCATATTTGCCTGACTACCCGAATGTGGCTGAACATTGGCATATTCACAGTTAAAGAGTTTTTTTGCTCTGTCTCTGGCAAGATCTTCTGCAACATCAACAAATTCACAACCGCCATAGTATCTTTTGGACGGGTATCCTTCTGCATATTTATTTGTAAGAACACTGCCTTGTGCCTCAAGAACTCTTTCCGAAACAATGTTTTCACTTGCTATCATCTCAAGTTTGTACTTTTGTCTGTCAAGTTCGTCAGTGATTGCACCATAGAGTTCCTTGTCAAATTTTTTTAGGTTTTGTAGTTGATCCATTTTAATATCTCCGTTTTTTAATCTTAAGATGAATAGCCGCATTGCTTCCGGCTGAATTTGGAATATTCTATAAAAAAAATTGATTTATGTAAAGGATATTTAGAGTGTTTTTTTTGAAGCGGTGAGGGGGAAAGCCGGCTTTTATAAGCTTATCTCCGGAAGGGGATCGTTACCATGAGTGTTGTTCCGTTAATCTCGTCTGTTATAAAGCTGATCTTTCCGTTGTGAGCCTTAGTTATCAGTGCGGCTGTATATGTGCCGATACCGTTACTTCCGGGTTTGCCGGAGATGTTGTACCTTGTGAAGAATTTCTTACTGACTTCAACGGGGATGACCCCCATGTTATTGATGGTAACTGAGATTGATTCGGCAGTTTTATTTATATCAATAGTAATCCGTGTCTGCGGCGGGGCAGCTTCAAAGGCGTTTTTTATCAGGTTTGAAAAAAGTGTTTCTAAATGGGGTCTGTCCGCTTCGATATTTAGATCAGTCTCAGGAGGATTCTGATTAATTAAATACTGCTTAGTGTTATTTGATTTTTGTGAAAGTCCGGCGGCTATCCGTTTAAGAAGGGAATATAGATCAAAAGTTGTAATATTAAGTTTGTATCGTCCTGTTTCCATCTTGAAATAATCAAGCGAGTTATTTAACATTGTTAATATTGAGTCTGCACTTTCAATAATAATTCCTGCATAATCAGCGTTTTCATCGGAACTCGATAATTTAATGAGATCAGAATAGCCTGTTATTATATTAATATGGTTTCGCAGATCGTGTTTGAACATTCTGTCAATATCTGATTTTAGCTTGTCAAATTCAAAATCTGTACTTGTATCTTCTATTGTTACCATTAGGGTATCAGTTGATAGCCGGCTACTTGTAATTTTTATTTGTTTGATTGGAGAAGTGTCGGGCAGATTTATATAAATGGTATTTTTTTTATTTTCATTTAGGAGTTTATTTTTAATTGCTTTGTCGTAAGTAGTAATCACATCAAAAATTGAATCTCCGAACGGTAATCCCTTGTTTAAAACCAGCAGCATATTGGTCATAAAAGGGTTGAGCATATCAATGTTCCCGTCAGAATCAGTACGGGCAACTGCTATCGGTATCTGATAGAGAAACTGTAGAAGCGATTCGTAATTATCCATTGTTTTGTCTTTCGACGAGGATATAATTAACCGATGATTCCGGCGACTTGATTAAACGGAGTTTTACACGGCAAGGTTTGATTTTAAAGCTGAACACATAAGGTATAACTTCATCAATTACAGGTTCTGTTTCAAATCGAAGTGCTACAAGATAGTTATTTAAACATGGGGCGACAAGTGTAAATAACGGTTGATTGATAACTGTTGAATATGAAAGTCCGGACATGTTTTCTTCTGTTTTATTGTAAACTGTTATAATACCATTGTTGTTAAAGCCGATTATACCGAAATTCAGTGTATTTAGTGTTATTTCATCACTTTTATTTAGAAAATCAGTTATGTTTTTTGTATAAAAATCCATGTTAACCACCTTATGCTGATTCTTAATATTAGAATTTTATATAAAAATTTTCAACCGTTAATTAAAAAAATTGTATTATAGAACTCAATATGTCTTTTGTTACACCCGATTGAATCAGATACATATAAAGAATAGTAGGCGGAAAGATACTTATGAGCGGGTTTTTTTTCCAGATATGCAGGATGAAAACAATTACCGCACATAATATCTCAGGTAAACCGAATGGTGCAGTTGTCCATAATATATCTTTTATCGAATACAATATCAATATAACCATTATCATCGGCGGGATGTTTTTTTCCAGATAAACTACAAGCGGCGGCGGTTCCCTGTTAATGAAAAAAAGAAACGGAAATATTCTCGTGAAATATGTTGCAAAAGAAGTAAGAATGATTGCGATAAACACTTTTTCTAAGGGCATCATTTTTCTATTATCCTTCTTAATACTATAAGAATTGCTATTGATATGACTATTGATATAATAAGCATATTGCCGGGGCCGGTAAAGATAAGCGCTGCCGGGGCTGCTATTGCAGCTATTACAAACGGAATTTTGGACCTGCTGTTTTTGAACTGTTCGATCATTAGTACGATAAAAAGCGCAGTAAGGGCAAATTCTACCCCTTTTGTATCAAAACGGAAGATATTAACAAGAATTGCACCTATTGTTCCCCCGAGTACCCAGTAGAAATGATCAAGAAGAGTAATAAAAAAATAAAAAAGCGACGGATCTGCACCTTTGGGAGGTTCAACCGTTGTTAATATCGAGTAGGTTTCATCGGTTAGACCGAAAATCATGTAGTATTTTTTAATGCCTGCATTTTTGAATTTACCGAAAAGTGACAGTCCGTAAACCGCATGTCTTGAGTTAACTAGAAGTGTTACGATTACTATATCTGAGAATGCCGCATTCGAGGCAAACATCGGGACTGCAACATATTGACACGCTCCCGCATATATAACTATGCTCATTAACGGAGCCAGTAGCCATGAGTATCCGGCTGAAACAAGCATAAACCCGAATGCCATTCCGATTGCCATATATCCGAGGAAAACCGGTATTGTTGTTACAATTGATGCTTTAAATACTTCAGATCGTCGCATATTTGTCATAAAACCCTCAGGAATATTGATTTGAGGTAGCGGGTTTCAAAGCATGGAACAACAAACGGGTGGTCAGGCGCATGAGCACCGGTGTGAAAAACTTGAATTTTTTTGTCAGCATCGATAGCAGCATATTTAATTATATCCATAAATTCATCAGGGGAGACTCTACCCGAACAGCTGTGGGTTGCAAGTATTCCGCCGGGGTTCAACAGGGATAAGGCTGTCGAGTTAAGCGATATGTATGTTTTAATTGCTTTTTTAATTGCTGAACTATTTGCCGCATACTTGGGAGGATCAAGAACGATTATATCATAGTCACCCGTATTGCACTTTTTTAGGAAGCTGAGCGCATCGTCCTTGATAAACTCGATATTCTTGAAACTGTTTATATCGCGATTAATATTAGCCGTATCTATTGCCGGTTTTGACGAATCCACGCCGGTTACCGAAACTGCTCCGCCTGCCGCTGCATTAAGACTGAACCCCCCTGTATATGAACATATATCGAGAATTTTCTTTCCGAATGCGATAGAACCTAATAGTTTTCTGTTTTCCCTCTGGTCGCAATAAAATCCTGTTTTTTGACCTTTTTTCAACTCAATTCTGTATAGAATGTTGTTTTCTTTTACTTCAGTAAATTCGTCTGTTCCTTTACAAGTTTGATAAATTTCAGGGTAATCTTCCTGTTTCGAGAAATTGGGGTCAGTTTTAACAATGATATTTGCAGGGTTTAGTATGTTGTCGATTATTGAAGTAATCAGGTCTTTTCTTTTAAATATGCCGTTTGAGGTAATTTGCATTACAATAGAACCTGCAAACCAATCAACTGTTAATCCGGATAGGTTGTCCCCCTCACTGTTTACAAGTCTGATCGCTCCGGTATTAAGTGTGTTTTTAAATAGAGCAACTCTAAAGTCAATACTCTTTTTAATCAGACTGTAGAAGTATTTTTCATCCAATTTTTGTTCACGGTCAACAGAATAAATCCTTACGGCAATTGAGCTTTTGGAACTGTATAATCCGTATCCGATAAATATCCCTGCCTCATTAAATACTGAACATTCTGAGCCGTTGTCAATATTTGCGCCAATATTTTGAATTGCGCCGGAGAATATCCACGGGTGGCCGTTTCTTATAAGTATATCTTTGTTCTTTTTTAAAATTATATGATTACTGTCCATTTATATCTTTATCATCCTAAGTTCATCGTATGTTTCTACCAGCGGTAGATTGTATAACATAAATAATGAAATATTTAAAGTAATTTGTAACCGATAGGGTGCAGATGGGTGCAAATATAATTTTTGGCAATTTATTTAATGATAGTTTTAATTCTGTTTTTTGTATGGTACAATCCTGAAAACCGGTATT
>CAZSQU010000103.1:0-8356 GCA_964608985.1 uncultured Spirochaetales bacterium | reverse complement strand
TAGAACAGAAGCTCTGGGTGGGCATATTCAGAAGTGTGATAGCTGTGGACATGAGATCATATTGTATAACTCGTGCAGAAACAGGCACTGTCCGCAATGTCAGTTTATCAAAAAAGAGCAGTGGGTAGAAAAGAAGAAGAGTGATGTGCTGCCGTTTCAATATTTTCACACAGTGTTTACAATACCGGAAGAGTTAAATCCGATTGTCGTAAGAAATAAAGAGCTTGTGTATAAACTAATGTTTGATGCTACAAAAGAAACTCTTCTTACTATAGCAGAGGATGATAAATACTTTGGTGCAAAGATCGGCTTTTTTTCAATCCTTCATACATGGGGGCAGAAGTTAAATCTCCATCCACATATTCACACAGTTGTACCTGGCGGCGGATTCATTGAGTCTAAGAAGAAATGGATATCTGCCCCTGCAAATTATCTTGTGCCTGTAAAGGTGGTAATGCCAAGATTCAGGTCAATATTCCTGACAAAACTCAAACAATTAAGGAATGAGAAGAAGTTAAATCTGAAGAATACAGATTTTGATAGTGTCAAAGGTTTTCAAGGTTTAATCAACAAATTGTTTGAGAAAGACTGGGTTGTATATATAAAGGAGAGTTTTAAGAACTCAGATAGTGTTATTGAATATCTGTCAAAATATACTCATCGAATAGCAATCTCAAACTATCGTATTGTTTCATGTGCAGATGGAATAGTATCATTTAAATACAGAGATTATGTTGATGATAATAAAGAGAAGGTAATGAAGCTACCTGTACTGAAGTTTATCAAAAGATTTATAACTCATATAGTACCAAAGCGATTTGTTAGAATCAGATACTATGGATTACTTTCTAATTCGACAGCCAAAAATAGAATCAATGATTGTAGGGAATACTATAACCTTGAAAAGAAAAAGTATCAAAAAAACACATGGCATGAGTTGTATGCTTTAATTAGTGGTAATGATCCTAATCTGTGCTCATGCTGTAGTAATGGTAATTTAAAGAGCTATGGATTTATTGGGAATAAAGCCAGAGAGGGACCGTCTTGCATCAATTCATAGTCGATAAATTTGTTCCATTTTACTTCAGTTTTCATTTATTACAAACACTAAAGGAGAGGTGTATTAATTTGACTGTTAAAATCATCAGAAATAAATGCTTTTTCTTGAAAATACATAGAATAATTGCAAATCATTATCTATTCAAAAAATCCTTTGTTAATTATCTTGCGCTAATCATAAACCTAAAAAACATCTAAAGAAGATATCTAAATAGAAACTCCATAGACATAACATAATCTCATGTTTCAAAGACAGTTCGGTTTCAGCCAACTTGGAAATTATTTTAAACTTATGGTTAATATTTTATTGATATTTTATTTATTATCGTATAAAATACTTTCCTAAGAGTTATGGGAAATTGCGGTAATAACTTCTCTGGGAAAATTAACTTTACCTGTAGCATTAAACAAAATATTTGATTTGGTAGGAGATAATGGCTATTTTTCACTATTGGGTTTAACAAAAGAACATCTTTCGGCGCTTTCTGATATGCCATTTCATCATCGAGATCCTTTTGATCGATTTATTTATTCACAAGCGAAATCTGAGAACATGACATTTTTGTATTCTGATGAAATATTTAGTATTTATGAGGCAAATAATTAAATGACAAATAAACTCACCGAAGCTCTAAATGATTGATGTTGTAATTTTCCCCACGCCTGTGGGGGTGAACCGTTGACGGTGACCTGTTTGCATTGACTTTTTCAATTTTCCCCACGCCTGTGGCACTATATGTTAGGATAGATGTCGCATGAAAAGGAATTAACGGGACATTCAGAAGAGTTTAAGAAGGCAGTAGTAGAGAAACTACTTATGTCAAATGGAGTTGGAATTAATGCTTTAAGTCGTAAAGTTGGAATTAACAGAATGACTATTTTTGACCGGCGATGAAAGTTTAAAAATCATATAGTAGGAAATAATACTGATTATGAAGTTATGCCTGAATCCTTGTTTATGTCAAAAAAAGATGAAGCTACTGTTAAATCGAAACAGAGTGCTAACTCTGAGAGGTTGTTTATTATCGACAAATCTATGATAGATCAATTCTACTCCCCTCTTACCGGTTTCAAACGCTCGCAATCGGCGGAGGATTATATATTTTGACAAGTGTTATAATATTTGATATATTAAATATATATGGCATTTAAAAAAAACCAACTAAAGTAGGTTTTTCGAGGTGTCTTATAGGAAGTTACGGAGGTTATAAAATGGCGGTAAAAAATAATATTCTGCTTTCTGATAATAGTTACGGTGGTAAATATGTAACCACAGACAATAAAAATAGTAATTTTGTTATAAGTTCAGATGTTAGTGCAATAGTTGCTTATAATGAGGCTAAAAAAAAGGGTGTAAAATCACCTGTTCTTATTTATGTTCCTGAAAGGGATATTGTAAATATTTTATGAAAAAAATACCATTTTTACAAATCGATAATTCCAATATTTCACGGCCATATATTTTTGTAACAGTGATGAATCCTGAAAATAGCAAGTCTTTGAGTATTTATGCATTAATTGATACCGGTGCTGATGAATGCTGTTTTCCTATTGAGTATGCTCAAATCCTAGGACATGATTTTAAAAAGGGTAATAGCAAAAAGATAATGTCTGCAAATGGAATTTCTGAGGTATATAGTCATACTAATAGAATATATATAGAGGGTTACATGACAAAAGATATTTTAATTGATTTTTCAGAGACCTTAAAAACACCTCTTCTCGGAGTAAGAAATTTTTTATGCGATTTTATTCTTACTGTCAATTATCCGCAAAAGTATTTCATATTAGAACAATAAAAATTACACCCCCCAAACCTGGTTTCAAACGCTCGCAATCGGCGGAGGATTATATATTTTGAAAAACAGATATAACTTGACAATTTAAATAGTTCTCGTTATTATTGCAATTTTGGTTACGGTAACAGCGGTTGCGATAAGAAAGGGATAAAATACTGGATATTGTTTTTGAACGGGATTTTTTTTTATTACTGAAGGAAAAAATCTTTTAATACAAGAGTTCGGACGGGATTATACACAGTATTTTTCTATCCTTGAGCTTATTGCAACCGGACGAACTTCAAGACCGGAGATTGAGTCTATTCTTGAAAAAATCTCATGAGGAACTTTGATCGGCTTGAAAAAGAATATGATATTATAGAAAAAGTTAAACCGATTCTATCAGGCACTAAATCAAGAGTGCAGAATTAGGACTAATCGGAAGTTATCAGCAATACAGATTGCCAAGATTTACTTTTTGACAATTTTAACTATTTATTATATAGTTACACCGCCCAAGAAGAGGGTGCCCGTCGTCCTTGACGGGCTAAGATAATAAGAATGAGGTTAAATAAATATAAATGAATATATGTGTGAGAGGTTTTTATATACATACCTCGAACAATGGTTATTTTCAAGCAACAATAAGGAAAGGTAATTTGATTTTTTCTATTTTAATAAGGAACTAATATGCCAAAATTTAATGACATTGATTTAGAAAACTGGAAAGAATCAGATATTTGGACTGATAGTCTTTGGATAATTAATGAAAGAGATAAAAGCGGAAAACACAGCAATTTTTATCATGGAAACTTTGTTCCTCAAATACCTCATCAACTAATTTTAAGATATTCAAAAGAAAACGATTTAGTATTTGATCCATTTTTAGGAAGTGGAACAACAGCTTATGAATGTGAAATGCTAAAAAGAAATTTTATTGGAGTAGAAATTCAAAATGAATTAGTTGAGAAAGTTCAAAATAACTTAGATAAAACAGATAAAATTTCCAAAGTATTTTGTCGAGATAGTACAAAGAAAGAAACTTATGAAGAAATAAACACATTTTTGAAAGATAAAAAACAAAATAAAGTACAACTTGCTATTTTACACCCTCCTTATGCAGATATTCTGAAATTTAGTAATTTAGAGAATGATTTATCAAATAAAAAATCTTTGAATGAATTTTTAGAAAGTTTTAGTTTGGTATTGCAGAATACTAAAGATATAATGAAGAAAGATGGGTATTTAGCAATAGTGATTGGAGATAAATATTCATCAGGACAATGGATTCCGCTTGGATTTTATTGTATGAATGAAGCTCAAAAAATCGGAATAACATTAAAGTCAGTTGTAGTTAAAAATATGGAAGGGAATAGGGCAAAAATGAATAAAGAAGGTATTTGGAGATACAGAGCTTTAACCAGTGATTATTACATATTTAAACACGAATATATTTTTATTTTTAAAGGTAATTAATATGACAAAAAAAGATTTATTTATAGAGCTCGCAAAACCGAATCAAAACGGAGAAAGTAGATGGGTTTCATCTTCTGAGTTCGTTGGAAAATATAAAGTGCTTCAACTTGGAAATGGAGGTAGTTGGTGCAGAGCTAGTTCAAGTTTAGCCAAAGAATATCAAATTGAGTTTGATAAAAGTATTACATCAGGAAATTCTATTGATAGGATTCGCTTAATCGGTTTAAACGACAAAAAGCATTTTAATCAAAATATTAGAAAAGATATTAAGGATTTTTATAAAACACAAAAGTGTGTAATGTTGGGTGTTAATGGGAATTCTGAAAATACAAAAATTGAAATTGATCATAAAGACGGAAGAAAAGATGATCATAGAATTTCCGATCCTCAAAATCAACAACTGTCAGATTTTCAACCTCTTACAAAAGCAGCAAACGATATTAAAAGACAGATTTGTAAAAGATGTAAAGAAACAAATAAAAGATGGAGTGCAAAAAACATAAAAGGCAATCCATATGATTTTTATGTTGGAGACGAAAATTATTCAGAAGAATTGGGATGTAAAGGCTGTTATCAATACGATCCAGTTGAATATAGAAAGGTGGTAGTTAAAAAAATTAGCGAACTATCAGCAAAAGAAGCCGTAGATGTAGTATTTAAAAAATTATATCCCGAAGATTAGTTATCTTTTAAATTTTAATTGAGGTAAATTATGAATTATATTGGATCAAAAAAATCACTCTTACAATTTTTAGAAGAATCAATTTATCAAGTAGTTGGTGAAAAAGATTTTACTTTTTTAGATTTGTTCGCAGGGACTGGAATTGTCGGACAACATTTTAAAAGCAATGGACACAAAGTCATTGCCAATGATTTACAATATTATAGTTTTGTTCTTAATAAGAATTATATTGAAAATCACCAAGTATTAAAATTTATAGGATTAGAAAATGTGCTAGAAAATTTGAAAAATTTAGATTTTGAAAAAAGAGCTGATTTTATTTGTAGTTTCTTGGATAATTTAGAATTGAAAGAAGGTTTTATTTACAAACATTATTGTTTGGGAGGAACTAAAAATAAAGAATTTGAAAGACAATATTTTTCTGATGAGAACGGTAAAAAAGTTGATACAATAAGAGAAAAAATTGAAGAATGGAAAAATGAAAATAAAATAAATAATAATGAATATTATTTTTTACTTGCCACTCTTATTGAAAATATAGATAAGGTTGCGAATACAGCTTCTGTTTATGGGGCTTTTTTGAAGAAATTAAAAAGATCAGCACAACAAACTTTTATAATGAAACCTGCAAATTTTTTACTCAATGAAAATGAACATAATGTTTATAATGAAGATATTGAAACTTTAGTAGAAACAGTACAAGGAGATGTTTTATATCTTGATCCACCATATAATCATAGACAATATGCACCGAATTATCACTTATTAGAGACTATTGCTAAATATGATAATCCAAAAATAAAAGGTAAAACTGGACTTAGAGATTATTCACATCAAAAATCAAAATTTTCACAAAAAAGAGATGTGCTAAAATCTTTTGAAAATATTATTCAAAAAGCAAAGGTAAAATATATTTTTTTAAGCTATAACAATGAAGGTTTAATGACAGAAGAAGAGGTTAAAACTATTATGTCTAAAAGAGGTAAATACGGAATATACAAAAAAGAATATAGTAGATTTAAAGCAGATAAAACAGAAAATAGAAATCATACAGCAAATTCGGTAGTTGAGTATTTGCATTATGTTGAGTGCAAATAGATAGGAGATAAAAGTGAATAACGCCTTCGCTCATCCGTGAGCTACGGCTTTGAAGAGTTGGGTGGTGTAAGATTTCTTTGAGAAAAGGCAATCTGTACATGCTGATAACAGCCAGTATGACTGCATTCGGCTGTCTCCTCATTTCGCCCTTCGGGGGTATTTTTTGTTTTGCTGCTGCGCTTCGCTCGCTTTATTGCAAAACAAAAAACATCTCATACTGGCGAACGTTATTGGGAAAAAGGTAATAAAAATGAGATCGACATAGTCGCGGTGTATTTTTATTTAACAACGCAGATGAGAATAAAGTTAGAAATGCAGTTCTAAAAGATTGACTTTTGGTGAATATTTAGATATGATGTTCAGATAAGTCAAGGGGTCTTTAATGATTAGAAGAGAGTCATATTTAAATAAGTTGATATCATACAAAGATAAAAACTTGATTAAAATTATTACCGGTATCAGACGGTGTGGCAAGTCAACTCTATTGGAGATGTTTCAGGGATATTTGCTCGAAAACGGGATAGTCAAAGAGCAAATACTGAGTATTAATTTTGAAGATATTGACTTTGAAGAATTGACAGATCCTAAAAAATTGTATGATTATGTCAAAGAAAGACTTTTACCGGATAAAATGAGCTATCTTTTTTTGATGAAATACAGAATGTCAGAGACTTTCAAAAAGTCGTCGATAGTTTATATATAAAAAAAAATACTGATATCTTTTTAACCGGTTCAAATGCTTATATGTTATCCGGTGAAATTGCTACGATGCTTTCAGGCCGATTCGTAGAGATTCAAATGCTTCCGCTTTCATTTAAAGAGTACATTTCCACTTTTCAGGATAAAACCGATCTTTCGCGTAAGTACAGTAATTATCTGCAAAATAGTTCTTTTCCTTATGCAGTTGAATTGGAAGGCAACAAGGAGCTTCTTAAGGAATATTTGAAGGGGATTTACAGCACCATCGTTTTAAAAGATGTAGTTGCCCGCAACAATATAGCGGATGTATCTATGTTAGAAAGTGTTATTCGTTTCGCATTTGATAACATCGGGAATCTCTGCTCTATAAAGAAGATTAGTGATACTATGACCTCTGCCGGCCGTAAAATATCAACTCATACAGTTGAAAATTATTTGACTGCCCTAATTAATAGTTATGTTCTTTATAAAGCCCAAAGGTATGATATAAAAGGGAAACAGTATCTTAAAACAGGTGAGAAGTATTATGTTGTAGATATAGGGCTTCGTTATCTGTTGCTTGGCAGTAAAAATGTAGATTTCGGATTTATACTTGAAAATATTATTTATTTGGAATTGATAAGAAGAGGTTACGATGTGTTTGTAGGTAAGATAGATACGCAAGAAGTGGATTTTATTGTTTTAAAAAATGGGTTTACCGAGTATTATCAGATTGCGCAAACAGTTGTCGATCAAACTGTTTTGGAAAGAGAACTCTCTGTATTTAGTAAAATAAGCGATCATAACCCGAAATACTTATTGACATTAGATGAACAACCGGTTACCGATCACAACGGTATAAAACAGATAAATGCTATTACTTGGCTTTTGGAGTAATTTAGTTAAAATCTTTACTTGGGGATTAAAGTATGGATCTATACATCAACAGTTACGGAACATATCTGCACAAAAGGTCATCTAAGGCAAACGAGATTGAGAAAATCATTGATGAAATCAGACAGTATATAATAAAAATAACGGATGTGAACGGCACTATTGATGAAAAAAGAAACACAATACAAGGGTATGAGGGGAACGCTTCTAACCCGAATTATGCATGTAAAATATAAAAAAAAGTGTTGAGTAATCCTTATTTTATTGATATATATATAGTTACAACACAAAATCTATATCAAAAAAGGACACTCAACTATGACAGTATGCAAAAATAAAAGAAGATTGGCAAGAGAAATTAAAAAGAAAATTTCGACTGATTTTAAAGGCGGAAATATTTCAAGTGATGCCGGTTTGTTGTTAATTAATAAGATAGATTTACATTTAGAATTATCAAATAAAGTCTCAAACTCTATTGTTGACTATAGAAATCAAAGTAAAATTGAACATACATTTCAAGACTTGATAAAACAAAGAATGTATCAAATTATCGCAGGATATGAAGATTGCATTGATGCAAATTCTTTGCGAAATGACCCGATATTTAACCCGAATTATGCATGTAAAATATAAAACAAGTGTTGAGTAATCCTCATTTTATTGATATATATATAGTTACAACACAAAATCT
>CAZSQU010000102.1:0-8453 GCA_964608985.1 uncultured Spirochaetales bacterium | reverse complement strand
TACTTTTGTGTAACTCGCTTTATTATAAACCTGCCAAAAATTAAATTCGCACCCCCTATAAAGCGTTTTCGGTTATTTATTGTTTACAAACGCTGATATTTGTTTTATAATTAAAAAAATACGGATTGCAGATGAAAAGGGGAAAAAAATAATGAAAATTGATAAATCGGTACTTAAAGATAAACAAATGTTGAAGGATTTTGTCGAAAAAAGGCGAGCTAAACTTACCAAAAAAGCTGCTGAGAAGAAACTTTTAATCGATATTAAATTAAAGAAAAAACTTAGTAAGTTGAATAAGTTATTGCCGGAAGAGCCTGTTTTAAAAGAACCGGCAAATCCTGATCAACCGGTTAAGAGCGGGGTACACCCGAAAAATGAAACGCCTGTTTCAAAAAGCAATAAGCCGCCTGTTGTCAAGAATGTGACAAAGAGAAACACGGATACCAATGTAAATAAGCCGGAATAAAAGTAATATTGTATGCCGGAAAACAAAAGTGACAGTTCCATACTAAGTTCGATTTTTTTACGGAACAACAAATTTTATGATATAACAAATCACACTTGTTTACGGAGCGGCTATAGACTGAACGGTAAGTCAGAAAGGTTTGTTTATCTGATAGATACGAATGAATATTTATTGTTAAATAAAGGGTTGCTCCTTTTTGGGGACAATTACGGTACCCTTTTGTTGTTTCAAGAAAAAAATAATAATTGCTCGGTAATATCCGGTTCATATAAGCGCGGTAACACAATTTTAGTTGAAAATAAAAACATTTCTCAATTAATCAATACTGTTATTGATAAGCGGGCACTTTTACTTAAGAATAAACTCATTGTCAGGACTTCAAGATATGTTAAGAAAAATAATTATGCTGGTGATAAAACGCAAAACCGGTTAACCTTTGACTTAATGGTGAATACTATCCATCTTTCTCAAGAAAGAAACATTTTTTTAAAATTTGTTACGGTTGAAAGCAATTTAAAAGACCGGTTAGAGTTACCTTTGAAGGAATTATGCAATAATAAGTTGAATCAAAATCATATTGTTTCAGGTTTGTCGGCTTTGATAAGGTCTTGTCAATCGTTTGTCAGAATTAATCAGTTATATTCATCTGATATTGAGAATAAAGAGAATAAGGATTTAATTTTAGTCTTTAAAGAGATAGTTGTCAGACTTCTCAATCTGATCGAGATAAATATTGACGGTGCTGTTTCAGATATCGACATTGAGTTTATGCATGATTTAAGGGTGGGTGCAAGAAAGCTAAGATCATTGATTAAACTATTCGGGGTATATTCGGGATTAACACTTACAGATGATATTACAGTTTTTCTTAAAATGATTGGAAGAAAGACCAACAAACAGCGTGATCTTGATGTTTTTATTGTTGATTGGTTAGATTTTATGAAAACTTTACCGGATGATCAGAAAGAACTAAGTAATAAATTTATTGATTACCTCAAAACAATGAGAAATAAAGCGCATCGGCAGTCTGCGAGATTCTTAGATTCGATCCGTTATTACCTTACTGAAATGGCAGATAATATCAATAAAACCGGATTTCAGAATGTAGTTGATAGGGATCAATCCCAAATTATTGTAAATGATATTATCGGTTCTCATAGATCTGATATATGTAACAAAGGAACTATGCTGAATGATCAAAGCACTGATGCCGAATTTCATTCTTTACGGATAATTTGTAAAGAGATAAGATATTCAACTGATTATTTCGGATATTTGATAGATAATGAACAAAAAAAAGAGATAACAACAAAAGGCAAGAAACTTCAGACATTACTTGGCAGTTACAATGATTATTCGGTGCAATCCGTACTTGCCGAGAAATATTTTTCAAAGTGGTTAATATCGGCGGCTAGTGATGATTACACTAAATACAGTAATCTTTTAACAGCGTTTATCGAGGATACTAAGAATAATAAAAAAAGAATAAGACCTTTGATATTTGAGGAAATTTCAGGATTATGTTTAGGACACCGGCGTTTTTGAACCTTTGCTTTTATGCTTTAATATATGAACTAATGATTTCTTAAATTACCTAAAAATAAATTCGCGCCATTTTATGTAGTTTTTTTATTTAATGATTGCAATATAAAAAAATATTTTATAGAATTGTGTATATTTTTTAGGTGGCGGTTTAATTGTTTGTTTAGTGTTTTGATTTTGTTTTCTAATTTAATTATAGTAAGGGAGATTGTTATGGTTATTAATGAGTTAAGAAATAAGAATGTTGTTATTACAGGCGGTAGTTCCGGAATAGGTAAAGAGATGGCAAAAATTTTACTTGAAAACAAAGCTAATGTAGCTGTTATCGGAAGACGACCTGCATTGTTATCAGAATTTGCCGCAGAGATAGAGTCTCAAAAAAAGAAAGGCGGCAAACTTGTCGTTATTCAGGGTGATGTTTCAACAAGCGATGGATGTGATAAAATAATACATAAATTACGATCGGTTTTTGGTAAATTTGATATATTAATTAACAGTGCAGGTGTCTATTACTCAGGAAAATTTGAAGAGAGTGAGACCGCTCATATTGAAAATATGATAAATACAAATATCAAGGGTGTTATCAATATGACAAGACTTGCTTTGCCGGAAATGAGATCTGCAAAAAAGCCGGCAGTTATTAATATTGCTTCAATAGCCGGAAAAGTGGGGATGCCTTATATGAGTATCTATTCTGCTTCAAAATTTGCGGTTGCAGGTTTGAGTGAGGCTTTGAGAAGGGAGTTAAACGGACAAGTGCGGGTTTGTTGTGTATATCCGTCAGGTATTAGTACGGGGTTTATGGGTGAAGCCGAAGAAAAATTGAGTGCCGGAGCTATGACTTTTGATAAACCTGAGGTTGTTGCAGAAAGAATATTGTCCGGTTTTATGAAAGGAAAAGATGAAATATACATAGGAAAACATACAGAAAGCTCTGTGTTCTGGAATACTGTAAATAAAAAAACTGTTGATAGTTCTATTGCAAAAATGAAATCAAAACTAATGAGTGCCGCAAGCGGTGCAAGTTCTGAAAAAAACAAAGTTTTACCTGTTGACAAGAAGAAGTAGCAATATTGATAAATTCGGATCCTCCCTTTATTAAAGGTATGGATCCGGTTTTTTATTTTACGGTGGGAGGGAGTATTTAGATGATAAGAGAACAGCGGTTTAATGGCATATTGTATCCGGATAACTATAATGAAACAAAGAAAATAATCAACGAGGCGATGGATAGGGTTTTTGATGTTAAGGTGCCTTCTCCGAGGATGATTATTGTCCCAAACGAGAGCTATCGTGTAGCAAGCGATTACTATGCCGCAAGTTACGATCCTGTTCAGAATATCGATCCTGATATTGTGATAATAATCTCTACAGTTCATAATATTGCTTTTAAAGGGATTGCACTTCCCGCTTTCACGGGATTCAGGTATTTTGATCATATATTTGAGGTTGAAAAATCAGCGGCAGGAATGATAGCTGAAATGTTTGAGGGGAGTTTTATCGTTGAAACAGACTATCATGGAGAGGAATTTTCTATAGAGACACAATTGCCTATGCTGGATTATATTTTTAAAAACAAACCAAAAATACTTCCTATACTCATAGGAGAACAGACAACTAAGTTTACTACAGTTCTTGCAAATGCTTTGTATAAAATATGTTTTGCTACAAATAAAAAAATATTGATTGTATTGCCTACTATTCTCAGTACCGGCTTGAAATATGAGGATGCAAAGAGGATGGATTCTTTATTTGTTGATGTTTTAAATTCAAATATAGTATTGGAACGTTGCATAAT
Source organism: uncultured Spirochaetales bacterium (assembly GCA_964608985.1). Classification (GTDB taxonomy): domain Bacteria; phylum Spirochaetota; class GWE2-31-10; order GWE2-31-10; family CAYYKD01; genus CAYYKD01. The sequence goes on along the minus strand of CAZSQU010000102.1, from coordinate 4,647 downwards.
AAAAGCGGATCATCTTGCTGAACAATTAGCGATGAGAGTAATATCGGCTGATAACGGTGCCGGTATTGTTTCTGCATTGAGACTGATTGAGAAAGAGAATAAGGTTTTTAAATTCAGACAGCTTAAATCAGGAAACACAGGTGATCATATCGATGAAAAAAATATTGTTACCGGCTACCTCTCAGGCCTTATTTTAGAATAATTCGTTAACCTATCTGCATTTCATTCCGATACATTCAATAGGGTTTTTCTGACTACCTTGATTTAGTAATTTTCAGGTTATTAGAGTCCCCATTTTGATATATATGAAATCGTTATCGGAGTTAATATGAGTGAAGATGATAAAGAAAAAGGTTTAGCAGAATATGACGGTTCAATAGGTGGTGGAGGGTCTTTTTCTGCGGGTTCGGAAGAGGATTTTATTAGAAGTCTGCAGGAGAAGATGAATGCCGGAGAATCAATATCATCCGGTAATTCAAATAATGAATCCACAGATTATAATCCCGATGATAATAGTAACGATACAAATTTTAATAGTTCAAAATTATTAAAAAAGAAAAACAAAAAACCCAAAAAAGTTAAATCTCAGTTCATTGGGATTCTGTTATTGATTATTGCTTATTTTATTTTACCGGCTTTAGTTTTGTCCGGCGGATTCTATCTGTTGCACCGGTTTAACTCAATGTGGTTAACAATAATTATTCCTGTTCCGTTGATTTTCATCGGTGGATTATATTTTATTTTTTTAAAAAATTATGATTGGGACTATAGATCAGGGATTTTAGATGGTTTGTTGGATAAGATTGCTCGAGGTAAACTTGCCATAGATCCGGTTCATGATCTGAATATGATAAGAGAGTTGGGCGAGCTTGTTCTTAGTGTTGACAGAGTTATTAAAGAGATATCTGATATGGTCACTAAGGTTGAATTATCTGCATTAGATATGGCGGGTAACTCCGATGCTTTATCGTATTTTGCAACCAGTATGGCTAATAAGACGGATGAACAGGCGTCAAACATTATTAGGATAGATTTTTCTGCAAAGAATCTTAACGAATCAATGCAGGATGTTCGAAAAAATGTTGAGACTGCTTATGAGATCTCTAAGACATCAAAAATTGAGGCAGATAACAGTTCTGTTGAAATATTTTCTCTGATAGAGGAGATGAATACAATTAATGAGATGTCCGATAAGATTATTACAACAATGAACTTTATCGAAGAGATAGCTGATGAAACAAACCTACTTGCGCTGAATGCGGCGATACAAGCGGCACACGCCGGTGAAGAAGGTAAAGGATTTGGTGTTGTTGCATCAGAAATCCGTAATCTTGCCGAATCGAGTTCTCAGGCAACCAAGTCAATCTATCAGATTATTGAGAAAACAGTAGATTCTATTTCTAAAGGTGTATCTGCCAGTGAAAAAGCAAAAAAGGCGCTTGCAAAGATAGTTTCTTCTATTAAATCAACAGAAGACCTTATGTCAGAGATAAATAATTCTATGAATAAGCAGTCGGAAACAACAAATGCGCTCAAATCAAATATTGAGAATATTAAGGAATTAACGAAGAATATCAATAGTGATACCCAAAACATGAAATCAGCAATAGATAATCTTGCAGGACAAGCATCTATATTAACGAACTTAAGTAAGGGGTTTGAGATAAACCAATCTTCAATTAAGTCAAATGTGATATTTGGGGTTGGAGCAGAGTAATTGGGAAAGATAACACTTGTTACAGGCGGCGGACGATCAGGTAAAAGTTGTTTTGCGGAAAAACTTGCTTCTAGAGGAGTGGAAGTTGTCTATGTAGCAACCTCGATCGTTTTTGATGAAGAGATGGAAGATAGGGTAAGGATCCACAAAAGAAGGAGACCGTCAAACTGGAAAACAATAGAGAAATATAAAAAATTTACTAAGCAGGATTTTGAGGGAATAACAGATAATGATGTAATTATGGTAGATTGTTTAACTTTAATGATAAACAATCTCTTTTTTGATGAAGGGTGTGATTATAATACAATATCGATGACGGAATATAATGATATTGAGAGTAGAATATTTAAAGAGATAGATCAACTGTCTGTGGTTCTTAAGGAATCAAAAGGTTCAGCTGTGATTGTTACAAATGAGGTCGGATCGGGTATAATTCCTGAAAACCGTTTTGCCAGGTTATATCGTGATACGGTAGGCAGGGCAAATATTAAGATAGCGGGCTATTCAAACGAGGTGTTTCTTGTGGTCTGCGGATTGCCGGTAAAGGTAAAATAACTGTGAACAAAAGGTTAAAGGGATTTATTGTACAACTCGGTTTTCTCACAAGAATACCTGTTCATGGGATAGTCGGGTATAACAGTGATTTACTTGGAAAAGGTATATTGTTCGCGCCTGTTACCGGTTTAATAATTGCAACGATAGTTTATTGGGGGTACCGTTTGAGCGGATTCGGATCAATAAACCTAATATCGATAGTAATTGCGCTTTTTATTGATCTTGTTATAACGGGTGGATTGCATTACGACGGGATGGCGGACACTTGTGACGGATTATTCAGTTATAGGGATCGTGATGGGATTCTTGAAATAATGAAAGACCCAAGGTCCGGAACAAATGGTGTTCTCGGATTGATTTTTGCTGTGATTTTTAAGTTTGTTTTATTATATTCTCTTAAAAGTGAATTAATATTTGGAGCGATTGTCGGGGTATATGTGATTTCAAGATGCAGTATTGTCTGTTTGTGTGCATTCAATAAATATGCAAGAGCCGGTTCCGGATTTGGAAAAAGTGTTGTAGAAGAGAATGGTCTAATTGAAGCGGTTATTTCGTTAGTGTTATCGGTTGTATTGATTATTGCGGTATCCGGTATAAAATACTTATATCCGATACCGGTTATGCTAATTGTTGTCATTGTTATTTCTTTATACATGAAAATAAAACTTGGCGGTGTAACAGGTGATATTATTGGTTTTACTGTTATTATAATTGAGGTTGTTTGTTTGTTCGTATATGTTTTGTACGGCAGTTTGCTTAAATTTTTACCGGGATTAGTATGAACTATTTAAAGAGATTTGTTATAAGTTTAATAGTATTTATAATCACATCACTTTCACTGTATATCGTTGTATATACTGATCTTATTGATTTAGCAGTACTCAAGGTTTTTAATTCAAGACTTGAATTAAGGGAAAATAAACTACTTACTGTTATTAAAGCTCAGATAGCCGGAGTTATTGAGGACAAAGATATCACAATAACAGAATTTACCGGTAAGTTAAATATACAAAGAATTATCGATAAAACAGGATCAAGAAATACTGATATTAGTGAAGAGATAACACTATTTAATTCCCTGAAGTTGGTCGATCGTGATCTGATTAAAATTAAACTTTATGACAACTCTAAGAGACTGATTTTCAGTACTGATGAAGCTGAGATAGAAAGGCGCGGCGGGTACATATCATTCAAATCTATCGATAGTATTGAGAGCAATTCGGGTTTTTTTGATATTCTACCCGATATTCAATCATTTATTATTGATAGAGATAATAATTACTTGATATTTAAAAGAAATATAATAAATAATGATAAGGTCGAAGGAGTTGTTCTCTTTTTTTATAATCTGCAACTGTTTAATGATAAACTTAGAAACATCAGTTTATTTGATTTTAAGGGAATTGATTTTATTGGGAATAATAATATTTTATTAAATAAACCTGATGAAATAACTGATATAACGAGTCTTTCTTTACAAAATGCAGGCAGATTCTTAGAGTATCAGTACTCGATAAAAGTCGGGGATGAGTTTGTTACGGGAAAAAAACTATATCGTGTTTTTTCGGATAAAATATCTGATAAAGTTGATCTTTCGGTATCATTTCTAATAGATAATGAGTTGTTTAAGACAGACAGAAGAAACTCAATCATACTTTTTGTTGTTTTACTTTGTTCATTATATATTCTAATTCTAATATTTATTTTATCTGCTAAAAGTGAGTTTCAGAGATCAAGAGATAAGCTGGGGTTATTTGCAACTGCATTAGTTGAAGAGATGATGAATGTAAGATCAAGAGAGGAATTTGAAAGAATAAGATCGCAGTTTGATAATAAGAAGTCACTTCTTGTTAAAAGAGTTTTTAATAATTATAAAAGGTTAAAAGCGGATGATAAAAATAAGCTTGAAGGTGAACTTGATCTCGTTGTAAGTAAATTGGAGAATGCATTCTCGGAGCGATTTGATGGTGTGATGTTCAAAGAGAACATGGAAAGGATGGAAAAACTTCTTGAAAATTTTGTTACAACGATAGCAGAAAAAGGGATTCAGGTAAAAACGCCGGTTAGATTTGTAAGCGATAATATTGTAACTAAGAAAAAGGTTGAAACCATTAATGAAGCTGAAGAGCTCGATGAACTTGATGAAGCTGAAGAGCTTGATGAAGTTGATGAAGCCGAAGAGCTCGATGAGCTTGATGAAGCCGAAGAGCTCGATGAACTTGATGAAGCGGAAGCTGTTGATGAAGTTGAAACTGTTGATGAAGCGGAAACTGTTGATGAAGTAGAAACCGTTGATGAAGTAGAAACTGTTGATGAAGTAGAAACCGTTGATGAAGCGGAAACTGTTGATGAAGCGGAAACCGTTGATGAAGCGG
>CAZSQU010000101.1:0-8712 GCA_964608985.1 uncultured Spirochaetales bacterium | reverse complement strand
AATATCAGCAACATTGGTTTTACTTATTATATATGCAGACGGGTCTAAATTATTAACCCCGAGTGTTGTGTTATATACTGTGGCTATCGGGCCGGCAGATAAGTCAGTCAGAAAACTGTTGAAATTGTCATTATTTCCTGTAATCCCTGTTATTATATCCTGTAACAAAACACACCATCTTTCATTAACCTGGGTGTTGTCGGTTATTTCAGTAATTTGTGGCGTAAAGTAACCTACATCTTCGTCTCCCAAAGCAACTATAAGATCATGGACAGATGAATGACTGTCCCCCGAATAGGTTAAAAGTGTCTTTATAAGGTTGTCTCTTTTGTCAGAATCAATGTTGGAATAGAGATACATACCAAAAAGTGATATTGCAGTGTATTGATCAAAACCGTCGCCCCAATCTAATATTTGATTGTTACCATTCTTAAAATTATCGTTACTGTCAGCATTATATGAATCAATATAAATATCTGCCTGATCTGCAAAAACACTTTCAATTAATACAGAGCACATCTCATTAGCCCATGAATCGCACGATTCACCGGCACTTTCATCAAATGTAAAGTAATGGGATTGACACATGTGCTGGAACTCATGTGTAAGTGTTCCTTTAGTAAAAGCTGTTGCATAGGTCTGATTGCTTGCAGAAACGGCAGAATTAATATTTATATAAAAAATGTTTGTTTCATTGGATCTCGTGCCGTCCCAATTTGCAAATGTGTCCTCATCATTATAAAAATCTTTTGACCAGAAATATCCTGCACTATTGCTCTCGGAATAGTAAAAAAGAATATTTATACGATTGCCATCTTCTCCGAAATATCTTGTCGGTTTATAGACCATATCGGTTACAATAGGAAATGATTCTGAAGTAAAATAATCTCCGTATTCTTTCAGTAGTGACTTACTCATCAATGATTTGTCTGCGGTTCTTATCCAAACATTTGCTTTTGAGGTCTGATAAGTCAATGTTGCTTCAATCTTAGTCCATGTTTCTGATTCATCCAGATCATTCACCCAGAATTTTCTTGTGTCTGCGGCTGTCTCAGGTACAACACAGCTGTTTATCATAACAATGGCCGTAATTATTGATATGCCCGCTGCAATTTTTAAAAAAAATTTGTTCATTTATTAACCCCCGATATGATTATTGATTTATTATATCAATAATTATAGAAAAATCAAACTTTATATAAATATTTTTAGAAATTAAAAGATTTTTATCGGTTATAATTACTAATATTCTTCATCAGCCCATCCGACACTTGACAAGAACTCATCATAAGTTCCGTCGTATGTAAGTATTTTATCTTTATCAAAAACAACAAGTTTTGTTGCAATATTTCGAATGTGCATTTCATTGTGGGTAACCATAACAACAGCGCCTTCAAATTCTGTAATTGCCTCCATCAACGAGTCACATGACTGCATATCGAGGTGGTTTGTCGGTTCATCAAGAAAAAGAAGGTTGTTCGGTGTAACAAGTATTTTGCCGAGTAAAACACGGCTTTTTTCTCCGCCTGATAAGACCTTTGTTTTTTTTAGGGCGTTGTCTCCGGAAAACATCAAACCGCCAGCAATAGTTCTTGCTTTAATATCGGTGCATGATTTGTCTGCACTTATTATCTCTTCTAAGACAGTTTTCTGATCATCAAGATCGAGTTTATTTGTTTGACCAAAATACCCCTCTTTTAGTGATGGGTTTTTATAAACAGTACCTTGAACGGGTTTAAGAAGCCCCGCCATGATTTTGATGAGTGTAGATTTGCCTTTGCCATTTTTACCGATAATACAAATACGATCTCTTTTGCCGACATAAAGTGTAAAATCATTAATGATTAGCGGTAATCCTTCGCCATACGAAAAACTGATGTTTTCAACGGACATCATTTTATTTGCGGTAAACTCTGCACTGTTAAAAAAAAGTTCCATATCTTCAATTCGTTCTAATTTTTTCATCTCGCCCTGTTTATCAAGCATTTTTACTCTTGATTGTGCTCTGCTTGCAAAACTTGCCCTTGCTTTAAATCTTGCAATAAAAATTTCCTCCTGCCGCCGCTTTTTCGCTTCGTTTAAACGGGTTTTTTCATAGATTTCTTCTTCTTTATTAATAAAGTCGTACAGTTTATCGGTATCGCCTGCGATTTTTATGGCTTTTCGTCTGTGGATTGCAACAGTATGAGTAACAACACTATCCATAAAAGACCGGTCGTGTGTTATTAAGATTATTTCTCCCTGCCATGATTTCAAAAAATCTTCAAGCCATCTTATCGCAACAATGTCGAGATAGTTATTAGGCTCATCAAGGAGAAGCATATCGGGATTTGAAACAAGTAGTTTTGCAAGATTTAAACGGATCTGGTATCCGCCCGAAAATTGATTGGGGTCTTTTGACATGTCTTGTTCACTGAAGCCGAGTCCCGATAGGATCATCTCAACCTTCCATGTGTCATATATATCTTCCGGGGACAGCCCTAATGATGCTTCTTCTAATGCAGTCGGTTGAGAGAATTTGAGATGTTGTTCGAGATGTCCGATTTTATAATTCTTAGGTATTGAGAGTTGCCCGGAATCTATGTCTGTATTGCCGAGAATTATTTGAAATAGTGTTGATTTACCGTGCCCGTTGCGGCCGACCAACCCAACTCTTTCACTCGTATTAATACTTAAGTTAAGATCTTCAAATAATAGTTGATCACTAAAGGATTTATTTATATTAATAAATTTAATCATCACAGCCGCCTATTTACCAAAAAATTTACGCATTATATTAGTTTAAATTTATGTTGTCAATGGTGGTAATAAATCAAGTATGCTCAAAATTAATAATATTCTCGCTTTAAATCAGGTCTTAATTATGATATTATTAATAAGTAAGTGCGACAAACACTCCTTTAGACAAAATTATTCAGTTTTACTTAAATACATAGCAGTATGTTTGGTAGTGTCAAAAGTTTTATGACATGTACCCGACAGGGGGGTGTGGTATAATAAAATACTTGATAGTATGATTCCAAAATATTAGGAGGATGTTATGTTTAAATCAAATTATTATTTTAATCTAATATTTTTTTTTGGCATGATTATTGTTTTCTTGTTATCCAAAATATTTTTTGATTTGCCTAATTGGAGTGTTTTTTTTTATTATATATTATCTTCATCTGTGGTAGGTATATTCTTTGCACTTGACTTTTCAAGATTTAAAAAATATTTAAAAATGTTTTTTAGATCTGAATATTCTGTTTTGTTTAAAAATAAAAATGGGATTGATTTTTTTACATCAGAAACTTGGTTTGAATATTTTTTAGTAACAAGTAATATTGATAAATAAAAAATATAAATAGATTTATAAAAATGAATTCTAATTTATGTAAAATTTCTTTGATTATAAATTTTTTAGTTACTGTTTTTTTTGCGATCTTTAGATGACTGACTATACAAAAAACTAGTATTGAAATATATGTTTTCTATAAACACTTTTGTAGGGCTCTCCCATATTTCTGACAAAACCGGTGTTGCGCACGAATGTTACGATCCACATAGTCTGACGACGATAATGTTGGCACCCATGTGGGAGTGGAATGGGTTTAGTTGTTCGCTTGTACCCGAAGGGTGAAAAACCCGAAAAATCGGGCTTTTTCGAAGTGCCCATTAGAAATATCTAAAACCTCAGTGTTCTCTGTGCACTGTGTAGTTTTATTTCTTAGTATTTTGTAAATAAAGTTATAGCAAAGCTACAATTTTTGACATAGCAGTATTTTTTTCATGGAGATTTTTATGAATCCAATTATAATTATTCTTATTGTCCCAATTTTTTTCATTGTTTTGTGGGGCTTTGTTTCTTTAGTTCTTTCCATTACAAGTGGTTGGATCTCTCTTTCAAATAATTATGCAATTGAGGACAAATATACCGGAATTTATGAAAATGGTCATTCTGCAACAATAGGAATAGTCAATTATAAATATTGCATAAAAATTGGATTACAAGAAAATAAACTATTTTTAGATGTAATGGCAATATTTAAAATTGGACATAAGGCTTTGCTTATTCCATTGGAAGATATTACTGCAAAAGAGAAAGAAATAATATTTTATAGATTCGTAGAATTATCTGTAAAAGATAAACCACTGATTAAAATAAGATTATCAAAAAATGCTTTAGAAATATTAGAAAATGATAATTCTATAGGTTGGAAATATAAAAGAAAAGAATAAGCGGATTTAAGGATGATGGATTTACTTTAGCCCATGCCTATTTAACAGGTTGTGATGAAAAAACAGTTATGCAAAAAATCGAGTTAACCGGCGAATGGGGGAAGCAGTGGCAATCACATGAAAATTCATAGCCTCCAGAGTCGTTTGTTTGGAGCTTTTTACTATGGAGCACTTCTAAAAACCTATAAAGAATTTACATGAATTAAAAAATATGATACAAGTCTGTTATGAAAAGAAAAAAGAAAAAGAACAGTCTGATCGCGCATCGGGGTTCAATTATTGATGCGAGTTTTGTAGAAGTACCGAAACAAAGAAACAAAAAAGATGAGAATGATGATATAAAAAGCGGTAAAAATATTTTGGATATAAAGACCATATAAAAATTGACAGTGAAAGTAAATTGATAACTAAATACAAATGAACCGATGCAAGTGTGCATGATTGGCTGTAAAATAGGGACTTGAGGCACTAAAATGGGGTTTATTAAGGAAAAATAATGTGAGAATTGGGTGCGAATTTAATTTTTGGCAGGTTTATAATAAAGCGAGTTATAAAAAGTAAAACTTCGGTTCTGAGAATCACAGGCGTTTTCCTTTTTTAACTCGCTTTAAGGTCAAAAACTATATTCTGCACTGAGAGAGCTTTAAAGAGGTTAAAATGCGTACCGCATTTTTTTGTTTTGTTTAAAAATTCTATTTTGCACTAAGGTATTTGCCAAAAATTAAATCTGCACCCTGAGAATTGTGAATTTTTATATTTACAAATTAAAAAAAATATGTTAATCAAAAAACATAAGCAATATATATGGGTAAATAGAAGTGCCCATTATTTTAAATAGTAAATTGGAGATAGCGTTTATGATTAAAAAGTTATTGATTGTTGTAATAATGTTTTTAGTATCATTTGTTCTGATCGCTCAGGACAATACAACATCTGATATCGATGCTTTCCCGAACGATAATCAGATAAATCAATCTTATGAAGTACAGGTAAATAGAAATTATTATGAGATGACTCTTGGCGGCAGTTTAAACCTTGGCGCTCCCGGAGATATAACCATACGACCGGGGGCAATGCCACCGATACCTCTTACTTCGGCCTTTCTAACCTATGCCGGTGTTGGAGTGCCATTCAGTATGGCATTCTACAATAACTCAGGAGAGTTTGGAGTAGGGTTTACAGTTAAAACAAGCTATAATTGTACAGGTGGGATAGGCTTGACAAGCCTGATGATGTCGCCTATGCCTTACTATATATACATCACACATGATTTTTCAAATGACTTCAGACTTCTTGTTAAGTACGGCAAATCAGAGATGGCAGGTCATCAGATCTTTGAGGCAGGCTTTACAGTAGTTGCTAAGATCATAGACCCTATTTTTACAATGCAACCAACAGCAGATTTGCCTGCTATTACAACATTTTTTGCAGGTCCAAGCTTTTTGTTTGGAAGGGAGCTGATTGCAGAGAACTTTGCAGTAAGTGTCGGTTTTACCATGGAAGCCTTGATCGGTTATGCCAGAGATGTTTTCAATCCAATGGTTTTGTCGCAATATATACAGTACTTATCAGCACTTGACCAAAACCTCCCCGTAGCTCAATTAAAGATGATGGAGGCGCAGATTGATACGATGTTTCCTGAATCATTTAATGCGATACTAAGATTTGGTGTTGAAATAAGATGGAGTTACTGCTGGTCTCAGGAATTATAGAAATTTATTGATAAAAAAGAATGGAGATAAAATTATGTTTAAGAAAGTAATATTTATGATTATTTTGTTGACTTTAAGTGTTTTTATATACTCAGATGAATTTACCGGTTCATCCGTTGTTGATCCCGGCTCTGAAGAAAATGCACCTTATCAGCTTGAAGTAAATAAAAATTTCTATGAGATGACCCTTGGAGTAAGCGTTAACCTGGGAGCTCCGGGGGACTTTACCCTTACTGTTCCTTCTTCAAATGTTAGCTTGGGGCAAGATGGTGAGGGGCCGTCTTTTACGATTCCAATAACTTCTGCATTTATGACTTACTTCGGGACAGGAGTACCTTTTTCACTTGTGTTTTATGGCCATACCGGCAATATCGGAATTGGCTTTCAAGCCAAGACAAGTTATAATTGCGGTGTGGGACTTGGGTTGACAAATCTTGTAATTATGCCTATACCTATTGTGATTTATATGACCCATGATATTGCAAGTGACATCCGCTTTCTGATGAAGTTTGGACAAAGAAGCTATGGTAGAAGATCAATATTTGAAGCAGGTATAGCAGTAACAACAAAGTTTGTTAATCCGATTATGATTATGGGGTTTCCATATCCGTATGTGTGCAGTTCAGTTTATGCCGGCCCAAGCTTTTTAATTGGAAATGAGAGGATAGTTGATAACTTCGCAGTGAGTGTTGGATTTGTGTTTGAGGCGCTGATGGGCTACTCTCGGGATGTTTTTAGTTTTATAAACTCAACTGTAATGTCATCCTGGTACTTTAATTTTGCCATGGCCGAGGCTCAAAATCCAGCCCTATTAGCAGAGTACGAAAGACAGTTTGATTTACTATTTCCGGAACAATTCAGCGCAGTGCTAAAGTTTGGCATCGAGATCAGATGGAGCTATGTCTGGTCAAATAATGGTTAATCAAAAAGTATTTATAGCCCGGAGGCCACTTCATCGTAACCGTTTCATTAACCGCACCTATACCGGTACTTCATAGGGGTTGATTTTACTGCGATCAACATTAGCCGGTAAAAGTTTCACAAGTTCCGATTTTTCTTTGCACTTTGGTATCTCATAGAATATATTGGGGTACTAAACTCCAGAAGAGGTATAATATTCAGTATTTCAGAATATGCAACTGGCAGCGTAAAGCTTAAGTATAGAGTACACCTTAATCACATAAGAAAAATGTATTTGACAAAGGGCGCAGTTTAGAGTATGTCATAAGAATTATCAGAAAAAATTTAAAAATTAATTCTGTTGTGTTACCATTTATTGTAGCATTTGATTTTGTACTAAAATAAGATGGCCTTTTGTATCCGACCAGGATAAGTACCCTTATGATAAAAGCCTTATTCTGAGATTTTCCTCTAAAGTGATAAACAATCAATTAATAAGATATGGTAATACAAAATCATGTTTTATTTAAAAAAAGTACCTATACACGGGAAAGTGAAGATTGGTAAGCAGGAATGAGAGAAGTTCATATAGCTTATAAATAAAATTGGGATGATTTATGAATCTAAAACAAAAATTACGAAAATTTTGGTATTTTTATCAAAATCAAAATCGGCAAAGATGGACTATAGATCAATATAAATATATTAACAATAAAAATACAGTTTCAGGATTTATTGGATATACCGCCTTTGCTGGACTGGCCAATAGAATGAGGGCTCATACGGCGGCACTTATTTTTTCACATTTTTCATCACTTCCGGTTGTACCAATTTGGCAAGTTAATAAGCAGTGTGGCGCGAATTTCTTAGATATTTTTGATGATACAAGTAACAATAATATTTTAGGTTTTACAAAGATTAATCTAGTTGAAAAAAGTGAACAAAAACCATTTTTAAATCAATTACAACAAGATTCTTTAAATATTCTCCACTACAGCTGGCAGTTTTTTGACTCTTTTTCATGGATTAAGAAACAGAATTTAAAGAAAATTGTCATTGATAAACTTAACTTCAAAAAAGAAATTATTGATATGCAAAATTGTCAATTAAAAAAGAGTTGTGAGTTATCTATCGGCGTTCATATAAGACGGGGAGATTTTGTAACCCACACTTCTTATGCAAGACCGATAGAGAGCTATTATAATTCAATTGATAAAATGATTCAAAACACTATGTGCAAAAATATAACAATTTTTATTTCTACAGACGATTCTATTGAAATAAAAAATGAAATTAAAAAAAGATACAATAAATACAATGTTATTTGGAATAATTTTCACACTTTGCGAGAACAAAAAGATTCAATTAAAAATGCGTGTGCCGATCTACTTGATCTTGCCTCTTGCGATAAACTTGTTTTAACTCCAAAATCAAGTTTTGGTGATTTTGCAAGTTTTTTATCAAATAAAGAACAAGATATCATCATAGTTGATTAAAAGGTTTTTATATGTCAAAAGTTTTCAAAAAATTATGTTTTTAGTGTTATTTATAGAGTCTCGTCAATTTTATTACCATTGATAGTAACCCCCTTCATATCTTATCGATTGGGTAGTCATGGAATTGGTTTGAATGCATATTCATTGAGTATAGTTGGTTATTTTCTACTTTTTGGTTCGATGTGTATTTATCTTTACGTAACCACTTCAATAACCCCATCTTGACTCTCAGCAATTGAGCATATATATTGCCTGTCATGGGGGCACATATGTTAATAAAGAGATCAATAGACTACTGGAACAATCACATAGTATCATTTACAAACTCAGGCTTAACCCGCATTATGCACGAAAATTCTACTGGATCTCGTATCTTGCTGATT
>CAZSQU010000100.1:0-9474 GCA_964608985.1 uncultured Spirochaetales bacterium | reverse complement strand
CCCTGCCATACGGCAGGGTTTCTTTATTATAAGGTTTCAACTAAAGCCCCACTCAACTTCATCTAAAAATACTCTAAGTAATATTATCCTAAAAACTATACATAAGACGCAAAATCTTCAATTTTATTCGACAAATTTCCGAAATTTATTCAGTAAAATAAAGTTGGAGAGTTTTAAATGTTGAATTTCAGAAAATATATAATTGTAAGTTTTATAATGACAGTTTTGAATCTCTCGGCAGTATCTCTATGGGATGATGCACTCGGAAGGGTTTATTCAAATAATATTAGTTACAAACAAGGCGATACAATTATAGTTGTTGTTAACGAGGAATCCGTTATCAGCTACAAATCAGAACAAAGCTCTTTTAGAACAACGAACTTCTCAACTTCAGAAAATGATTTTTCGACGATATTTGAACTAATTCCAACAGGCAATGCAGACAGTTCATTAAACTATAAATTGGGCGATATACTAAACATGGAAATGAGAATTGCCGGAGAAATCATTAACATCAATGGCAACACGGTTCAGATCAAAGCGGAAAAGACTATCGGACTTAATGAAAAAACAGCAGGTATTATTGTTGAGGGGTATGCCGATATGCGTAGTATTATTGCAGGGACTGTTCTTACTTCAAACTTAAGATCCGGTAGAATCATGATCACAACAATTAGTCAAAATAACACAAACTTTGTAAATAATACTGACATTATAGAAAATATCTTGAATAATGACAATACCGGTGATATAATGCGAACAGTTAGTCTTTCTGAAGATAGAAAGAAAGAGCTATTGCTGAGGTTTATCAACAATATTCTAAATATGATATATTAAATAAATATAGACAAAGAGTTAGAAACAATGCTTTCAAGTTTTAATTCTCTAAATGACTTTAAAAAAATAAATAAAAATGATTTAAAACCTTTATGTGATGAAATTCGATCAAGAATAATTTCAGTTATGAGCCAGACAGGGGGACACCTGGCAAGTAATCTTGGGGTTATCGAATTAACTGTAGCTCTTCATTTCGTATTTGATTTTAATAAAGATAAACTTATATTTGATGTGGGGCATCAGTGCTATACCCATAAAATTTTAACCGGTAGGAATCCACAATTCGACACAATCAGAAAAAAAAACGGGATAAGCGGCTTCCCGCGAATTTTTGAAAGCAAATATGATCCGGTTGATTCGGGACACGCATCTTCTTCAATTAGTTCCGCTGTCGGTTATGCAGTTGCCTCAAAAATTAAACAGGAAAATTATAATACAGTAGTTATAATTGGCGATGGTTCACTAACAGGAGGGGAAGCATTTGAGGGGCTTAATCAAGCCGGATCTATGAATCTACCACTTGTTGTTATACTTAATAACAATGAGATGTCTATAGGCAAGAATGTTGGGGCACTTTCAACACACATCAGTAAACTTCTGCTCTCAAAACCATATATTAAACTCACACGATTATATGAAAGAATTATGAAAAAAAGAAAAGGGATAATCAGATTTTTATTCTTTATTGCAAAAAAATTTGAAAAGGGACTTAAAAGATTCATAGGTATAGACAACATTTTTACACAAATGGGCTTTGATTACTATGGACCTCTGGATGGCCATAATCTTGATCAATTAATCTATGTTATGGAAAAAATAAAACCGGACATAACAAAGCCTGTTTTGATACATGTTAAAACTGTTAAAGGTAAAGGGTATAAACCTGCTGAAGGTGATCCCACGCAGTTTCATGGAGTAACTCCGTCACTAATGACAACTAATGATAACATTCAACCGGCAGCTGCAACCTATACTGACCTATTTGGTGAGGCAATAACAAAAATCGCAAAAAAACACAAAGATATTATAGCAGTAACTGCCGCAATGGAGTCCGGTACAGGATTGAATTTATTTAAACTTGACTTTCCTTCAAGATTCTTTGATGTGGGTATAGCAGAGCAACATGCAGTAACTTTTTGCGGTGCTATGGCTCATGCAGGGCTCAAACCCGTTTTTGCTGTTTACTCTACATTTTTAATGAGAGCATTAGACCAGCTGACGCAAGATGTATGTATCAGTAGCGCTCCGGTTATTTTTGCAATTGATCGAGCAGGCATTGTCGGTCCAGATGGCGAAACTCACCAGGGGCAATTTGATATAAACTACCTTCGTATTTTGCCGAATATAACTGTCCTTGCTCCATGTGATGGAACAGAACTGGAATTGATGCTTGAATATGCTTACACACGAAATAGCCCTGTTGCAATACGATATCCCCGTGATAAAGCAGATTATAATCAAATTGATACTCATCCGCCTATTGAATTTAATCCGTTAATAGAGATTATATCGGGCACAGAAATTCTTTTAATAGTTATCGGTCCATATGTGTCTATCGCAAAAGAAATTTCAAAAAACCATGAAGGTAAGATCGGTGTTGTATATTTAAGATTTATCAAACCAACACCGGATGATTTAATTATTAATATTATTAAAAAATACAAAAAAGTGATTGTTGTTGAAGAAACAGTTTTTAACGGTTCAGTCTCAGAATGGATAGCTTATCTTATAACGCATCATCATACTAATACGAAATTTAGTTCAATTAATCTGCCGGACAGATTTATAGAACATGACACAAGAAGTAATATTCTAAAAGAATTTGGCTTCTCTTATGACGGAATTCTTAGAGCAATCTCCGACTTATAAACAAATATTTACAACGACCAGTCGATCGGTTCCTTATTTAATGATCTCAATATTTCATTTGTCTTTGAGAAATGCTTACATCCAAAAAACCCATTCCATGCTGACAATGGTGAAGGATGTGGCGCAGTCAAAATATAATGCTTTGTTGTATCAATAATTGTATGCTTTGAGTATGCATGTCTTCCCCATAACATAAATACAACCCCTTTCAAATTACTTGAAATTGCAGATATAACAGAATCTGTAAATGTCTCCCAACCTTTATTTTTATGAGAAAGTGGTGAATGTGCCCTTACAGTCAGCGTTGTGTTTAATAAAAGAACACCTTGTAATGCCCATTTTGTAAGATCACCTTTAAGAGGAGTTTTAACACCAATATCGTCTGAAAGTTCCTTAAAAATATTCACCAAAGAGGGTGGCGGATTAATTCCATCCGGCACAGAAAAGCACAATCCATGCGCCTGAGCTTCCCCATGGTACGGATCCTGCCCAATTATTACAACTTTTAATATTGAGGGAGGTGTAAGATCAAAAGCATTAAATATTTTTGATCCTGCCGGATAAACCTTATAACTCATTTTTTCTTCAATCAGAAATTGTTTTAAACTAAAAAAATAATCTTTTTTAAACTCTTCGCCAAGGAGGTTTTTCCACTCTTCATTTATTTTTGGATCTATTTTAATATCAATTATTTCCACATATCCTCCTATTATAAATATTATTGAATAATGAGAATTATTAAAGCAAACTTTATCATTATTATATTCTTTGTTCAATAAAAAAATGGATAAAAGTATTTGAAATTTGTGAAAATTTGTGTAATATTGATAATTGTAAACATTTAACAATATTTAAAGGATAATCTGATGGATAATCCCGTAAAAGAGAGCAAGATACTTATTGGCGCTCTTGACGGTAAAGCTTTTATTATATCAAAAGGAAGCATGACAGCTAATCTTAGTTTTCCAATAAGAGAGTATTTATATCATCTGATTGATGTAAGTTCTTCACAAATTGAGATCTATATTGACCTTTCTGAAACAGACTATATGGACTCTACTTTTATGGGACTTCTTGTAGGTGTAGAAAAAAAAACAACAAAAAAATTCAATACACATTTAAAATTGATTAATATTTCGGATAAATCTTTGCAGTACCTTAAAAATCTTCATTTAGACAGATTACTCGATATCAATGAAATGACTATTCCAGATAATATTTTATTCTGTGTTTTTAATGAAGAGTTTTTATTGACAGAAAAAGAAAAAACTCAAGCTGTTTATGATGCACATAAATCGTTAAGTGAAATTTGTTCGGATAATGAACGCAAATTCAAAACGCTTCAATCGTTACTCGAAAACCAATTAAATGACGGAGATAATTGATGATTAAGGATCTTACAACGGATGAACTAAAAAAAGCAGTGAATAAACTCAAAATAAGATACGAGGAATTTTGCACAAAATTTAAAAAGTCAAGAACTCTCATTGATGCGTTTGAAGATAGATATATTAATGCTCTAAGATCAAAGACAAATATGGCAGTTTTTATTATGGCTGAAATTGAAGCTATTGAGGAACTATTTAAGAATGAAACAGTTAAACAAAAAAATGCAAACGAACTAATTGAGACTCCTCCTGTAAAAAAGACAACTGTAGCAGATAGAATTTATCAACAAAATCGAGATAGATATCTAAGATACCAGCCATTTCCTTTACCTAAAGATGCTGATGATGAACTCGAGCACCTCTTAGGAGCTGTAAGATCATTTTTAAAAGACTACTGGCCGGTTCTTGAACTAATTGTCAGGGAAAACCATCATTCTGCATATAAGATAACCTTTGATCATTATTATAATGAGCTTATATCAAAATACGATTTTAAAGGTGATATGCCCATTGCAAGACATTTTTTTCAAGTTTGCAGCCGGAATCCTAAAGATTTCAAGCAAATTGATGTTGAACACCAAAACATCCTTAAAGAAACTGCATTTTTAATAAATAACATCTCTGCAACACTTTCAGAAATTACAACCAACAATGTATTTAGAATGCCCGAAAAAAAGATCCCACTTGATACTTTTAAATACTCAGAGACCAACAAATCACTAATTGATAACTTTAATGGTCTTAACTACACTCAATCATTCGAAAAAATCAGCAATTATATAAACGATATTATTATTGATTTCAGAATTAAGGATCTTAAAAAATCCTGATTATAGATTATCATTCTATTACTTGATCAAATCATTCTTTTATAGTATATTTACCATATTATTAAAATTTTGGAGTTTATAGATGAGAAGAGTCGTTGTTACAGGTTATGGTATATTAAGCCCCATTGGAAATAACAGAGAAACGATTACTAATAATTTTATTGCAGGCAACAGCGGTGTAGTCAGTATGGATTCATGGAAAAACATCAAAGGTCTCAAATCTTTGGTTGCAGGAACAGTAAAAGACCTCGACGAAAAGATAATTGACCGTAAAGCAAGAAGATCTATGGGTAAAGTTGCTATTTTTTCGACGATAGCAGCTATGGAAGCAATAAAAGATTCAAACATAACAGAAGACCTGCTTAAATCCGGAAGATTAGGTGTAGCTGCGGCCTCTACTATAGGAAGTCCGCAAGCTTATGAAGAGTTTTTTTATGAAATTTTTAAGACAAATTCGATTGAACAGATAACATCAATGACATTCCTAAAAATTATGAATCACACAACAGTATCTAATATTGCTGTAAATTTCGGAATAACCGGGAGAGTTTTCTCACCTTCCAGTGCATGTACATCAAGTTCTCAGTCAATCGGTCTTGCTTATGAAACTATTAAATTCGGTATTCAAGATGTTATGCTTGCAGGTGGTGCAGAAGAGGTTCACCACACGACCGCGGCAACATTTGATATTCTTAATGTAGCAAGCAAGAATTTTAATGATACCCCGCATAAAACCCCTGCCCCGTTTGATAAAAATAGAGACGGCGTTGTAGTTGGTGAAGGTGGCGGAATAGTTGTACTTGAGGAATTGGAACACGCAAAAAAAAGAGGAGCAAAGATATATGCAGAGGTGATAGGGTTCAGCTCTCTATGTGATGGCTCACATATGTCAACTCCTGAAAGGGAAGGTATGGAACGAACGGTGCGACTTGCATTAGAGAATGCAGGAATCAAACCAAATGAAATCGATCTGGTAAATGCGCATGCAACAGCAACAGATACAGGCGACATTGCAGAGTCACATGCAACTAATGCCATATTTGGCAATAAAACACCGGTAACTGCAACCAAAAGCTATACAGGCCACACTTTAGGTGCTTGCGGCGTCCACGAGTTTATTTATTCTTTATTTATGATGTCTGATTCTGTAATCTATCCCACAATTAATCTTACAGATTTTGACGAGAGATGCGCTCCGTTAAATGTTATACGCAAATTAGTTAATAAACCAATTACAACAGTTATATCTAATAACTTTGCTTTCGGTGGAGTTAATACAAGCATAATACTTAAATATTTTGAAAATTAGGTATTGATTTTTTCTTAATTTTTTTATATTGTTAAAGCTACTATTTGAAATGGAGGTACTATGGGACATTCAGCAGAAGTGAAAGATCTGGTTAATTCAATCCTCATAGAAGAGTTTGAAAAAAACGAATCTGAAATTAGTGAGAATTCATCAATATTTGAGGATCTTGAGCTGGACTCTCTTGACAGCATCGATCTGATTGTAGCTCTTGAAAAATCGATCAAATCAAAATTTGGAAAAGATGTTAAGATTGAAGAAGAAAAAGCTAAAAACATGAAGACCGTTGGTGATATATACAACGCTATCGCAGATCTTGTTAAATAGCAAAAAACTAAATTAAAAAAACCGGCTTTAGCCGGTTTTTTTTTACCATAATATTTTATTTATCCACATACTAATCGGATTAATATCCAGTCTTATATTAACGACAGAGTATCTATCCACTATACTTGTACCACGATATCCCCAATATCCCATTGAATCAGGAGCTTTTCTGAATACAAGTTCTACACCCACCCCTCTTTCATTAACACAGTAACTCTTTATAGAATCAGTGCCTTTGTTATCCATAAGAAAGAATGATGCAAAATATTTAACATAACCATTCGGACTAAAAACACCCGAATTAATTATCGGCGTTGTAATATTAAAAAACTCCTCGTTAAAAGTTGAGGATTTGTACTCTGCAATTGTGAATTCACCCGTACCTATATTAAAAGAATCGCCTTCTTCAATTATACTTAATTTAATATTTTGAATGTCAGCTATACCTCTAACCATTCGATATCTTATCTCAGAAACATCAATTATTGTTACAGACCCCGTGCCTACTACCTCAATAGTATTATTATCAGGATAATATATCATTGCAGTATTTTCATCTACACCAAAAGAATACCGATATTTATTTCTATTATCAGCCGCTACCCTTATTAGTCTTCCAAGTCTTGATTTCCTGTCAAAATGCTGATCGATAGTTCCATGTGTAAAAAAACCCAATCCCTGTTTCAAAACTAATGGACCAACCTCCTGATCATTCATTGAACCGAAAGTATTTGACATATCCATAGTCAGACTGCTTAAACTATCACCGCCGGCTATCATTATCTCACTCTGAACAGCTGCACCGGCACTCGTACCGGCTATTACCCCGCCATTACGATAAAGAGTGTTTAGTGCATCCATCGCCTTTGTGTTACTTCCATCCTCATGTTTTAGTACCTTAAGGATGTTCATCTGATTTCCTCCGAGAAACCAAACGGCATTACAACTTAATATCTGTTGAACAACCTCATCATTATCACCATTATTAACCCACTCTGATTCATTAATATCAGGCGTCAAACTATCATTACTAACCGCAAGCTTAATAATTATGATATTCTGTTCCGGTACACCTCGAGACACAAGATCTCTGATAAACCATCTTGAATATTTTACAGGTCTTCCTGTAGCGGCAGGAATAATACCAAAGCGGGCATTTGTTCCGCCTGCCATCTCAATCATTTTATCGTAAATTTTAGTAGTATCTGCCTCAATTGCACCTCCGGCAACCACCAATCCGCCTCTGGCAGCCGAATAAACAAAAAAAGTAGCCCAAACAAAGCAACAAACCGCAATAATTCTTTTCATAATTATATCCGTTAATAAAATTTACGGTTATCCGATATGGATAACCGTAGTTATAATAATCACTTATTTATTAATTATTTCTGGGAGTTATTGTAAATCTTACAGGTTTAACTTCCATTGCTACATTTGCACTGGTATATTGATCAAGTGTTCCATCAAGAAGATTCCACCAACCTTGAGACCTAACACCATCCCAAGCATATCCTCCAAAGTAAGCACCATTATCAATTTCATCTGCAATCAATGTATCATCAGTTATCTTAGTAAAAATTATTTCTACTCCGTTTCTGTTTTCATCAATCATATAGTATCTAATCTGATCGTTAGTCTTGTTATCAAGCAAATCCCATCCCAAACAATCCCTTAAATAGGGGTGTTGTGACAGACCTGTTATAGGTTTTGCCAAGTGACCGTTGTATTCATTACCGACAACTTGAAGAGCATCAGTTGCAGGATCAACCTTTCTGAAATCAGGTGTTACAACCCTTGTTTCAAGATTATATCTGTCCCCTTTTTCAATAACACTTATAAGAAGATTTCTTGCACCATGATTTGTAGTCTTAACCATATGTGAAACATCCATAATTACAACAGAACCTCTTCCTATTGCTTGAATCTCATTCAGTTCAGGATAATAGATCATTGCTGTATTTTCATCAACGCCAAATCCTAAATCAAATCTGTCGCAATAATCGTACATTACTGAATATAATCTTCCGAGTCTGCCTTTCTTATCAAAGTGCTGATCAACCATACCTTTATCAAAAAAGCCGATACCTCTCATAATTCCAACTTGTCCAAGGTTCTCTTCAATTACCATATCATCTTGTGATGTAGGTTGAACGAAACCACCCCAACCGTCTCCCCCTGCAATCATAGGATCAGACATAACTGCTGCTCCGGCACTTGTACCGCCGATAACACCGCCATTATTATAAACCTCCCAAATTGCCTGAAGAGATAACGATTGTGAACCATCTTCATTGTAAAGAAGTCCTGTGGTTCTTCTCTGATCGCCACCCACAAACCAGATCGCATTACAAGATCTGATCATAGCAGCTATCTCAGGTTTATTAACATTTTCTGCCCATGTAGATTCATCAAAATCTTTAGTTCCTTTGTCATTCGCAACAGCAAGAGGTACAACTACTATATTATTTCTTGGAAAACCGTATCCGCTTACCTCATTAATAAACATATTGGAATACTTTACAGGTCTACCGCTGGCTGTTGGTATAACCGCTATTCTTGCACTGCTTCCACCTGCCATCTCAACAAATTTACTATAAACATCGACATTACTGCCCTCTAAACCACCGCCGACTATCACAAGTCCCTTTGTTCTGGGTGTAGGTGTTGTAAATGGTTTGTATATCGCAGGGTCGATCCCTGTGTGTTGTGTTAAACAACCAACTAATGTAGAAACCAAACCAATAAACATTAAAATTCTTACCAGTCTCTTCATTCTATATCCTCCAATTTTTTTCTTTTAATAAGATTATTTGTTTATTTTTTATTTGTCAAGCGCTTTTTTATTTTTTTATATAACGGGGTGCGATTTTAAATTTTGGGTAATTTCGTTAAACTATAAGTTTAATAAAACTTAAAA
>CAZSQU010000099.1:0-9538 GCA_964608985.1 uncultured Spirochaetales bacterium | reverse complement strand
AATTGGTCCGGTTCAAGAGTCGGGATTATCAATAAGTTTTTATTTTTGTTTCAATAAATATTGGGGAGAATTTAGATGGCTTTAAAAAAGATTAAAAATGCTTTTCTAGTTGGATTGGCATTTTCTTTATTACTGATGAATTTCGGGTGTTCCCTATTTTCACTATTCGGACCGGATAACATTGACGATATTGATGGTGATTCTAAAACAACTCCATACTCAGGGATGCCATATCAGGGCGGTATAGTTTTCACTATTTTCGAAGAAGGGACACCCGGATATGTTTCCGGAGAAACTCATGGACTTATCGCAGCAATAGCTGATCAGAGCGATGGAATACAATGGTGTGATAGCGCGTTTGGTCCTGAGACAGGCGCAACGGGAACAGAAGTAGGTACCGGACAGTCAAATACAACAAAGATAGTAGACGCTCAAGGACCGGGAGCTTATGCGGCTCAACTTTGCGATGATTATATTAACCCGGACAGTGGTACCGGGGTTTATGATGACTGGTACTTGCCGTCACAAAATGAGTTGGATCTACTTAATTGGAATAAAGATAATGTTACGGGGATTTACTGTTCGTGGTATTGGTCATCCACAGAAAACTCTCCTCCGGGTGGCACAAACTACGCCAGGTGCCAATTAATGATCACAGGCACAATGGATTGGTACCCAAAGGACGGAAGTGGATCTTATTTGCGAGTGCGTGCTATTCGGTCTTTTTAGTTAGGGTCTTCTCAATAAGTACAACTTACTCATAGAATGGCAACGAAATATATTTTTTTGTAAAAATTTATAATAGACATAAAAAAATGCAAACCGAGTTCTCTTATCATCCGTTTAACATTTATTTTTTATTTAATATAATCCAAAACAAATAACTCGCTGATTATAGTTGAAAACAGGAATATTCCCCACATTATTTTGGGGCGCGATTTTACAAAAGCGACATTTGTTTTTTTGGTAATTTTGTTAACCCGCATTATGCATGATAATCGTAGCGAAGCGAAGTAGATTGTTGATTAGCTTAGAGTTAAGACGATTTGAGACTCGCAGCATAGTAACACTATGTGAGAATCAAAAATCAAGTAACTCATAGATAATCAGCAAGATACGAGATACAGTAGAATTTTCATGCATAATGCGGGTTAAACTATCCGTTTAATAAAGCATAAAAGAAACGAGCGGAAACGCCCAACTTTCGACTCTCGACTCGTGACTATCGACTATAATACAGCGTTTGCTTTTATGCTTTAAAAACATGATGATAAATTTTATAATTAAAAAATCTACAATTTATTAATTAAATATGTTATTATCTCTTTTTAATCGAGATTTACTCTTACTTTTTTATTAACACTAAAAACAGGGCTGTCAGATGCAGGACAATATAAAGTTAAGCAACAGAATTGATGAGGTTTTACAAAAGTATCCTTCGAGAGACAAGAATGATCTCGGTAAGATATTAACCGAACTCCAAACATTATTTCGACATATTAACGAAAAAATGATCAGTAAGGTTGGCACCTATCTCGGCATCTCTACTACCGAGATTTACGGTTATGCCTCTTTTTATTCAATCTACTCACTCGAAGAACCCGGCAAATATATTATTAAGGTTTGTAAAGGTACTGCCTGTCACATAAAAGGTGCTAAGAGATTGATAGATGAGATCGAAAAGATTCTGTCTATTAAACCCGGTGAAACAACCGAAGACAAACTCTTCACATTAGAGGTATCCTCCTGTTTAGGTATATGTTCCCTTGCCCCGGCTATGATTATCAATGAAAAAACCTACTCACGGGTTACAACTGCTTTATTACGAACTATAATCAATGATTATAGAAAGGCAGCTTTCAATGAACAATAGTATTTGTGAAATGATTATGTGCGCTAATTCAGGCTGTATCAGTACCGGAGGCGCAACTCTTTTTGAATATTTAACAGCTTATATTGATACAGTAAAAAATCAATTGAAATACAAACCGATTGTTAAAAAGGGCGGTTGTCACGGCTTTTGTGAGCTCGGACCAACTATGATTGTCGGAGATGAACGGTTTTTTTATATTAAACTCGACGAAAAAAAACTGAAAGAGATTGTGGACAGCCATTTAATCAAGGGCATAGTTGCTGAGAAGTTCTGTTATTTTGATCCTTTGTTAAAAACAAGGATAACAAAATACGATGAAATACCGCTTTTCAAACACCAAAACCGTCTGTTATTAAAGTCAAGCCCGTTTACAGACCCGGAGAGTCTTGAAGACTACGAGTCAAAGGGGGGATTTAAGGCACTTACAAAAGCAATCGACGAGTATGAACAGATAAGTTTATGTGATATGATAGCTTCTTCAAGACTACGGGGCCGAGGCGGGGGCGGCTTCATTACAGGTGAGAAATGGAAGATTCAAGCAATGGAGATATCCCAACCGAAATATGTTATATGCAATGGCGATGAAGGAGATCCGGGAACCTTTATGGATAAATATCTTCTTGAGGGTGATCCGTTCAGAATACTCGAAGGAGTATTGATTGCCGGTTATGCAACAATGTCAAATATTGGCATCATTTATCTCAGGAAGGATTATGATATTGCCGCAAAAAGGGTTCAAACCGCAATAGATACACTTTATAAGAAGGGGTATTTAGGTTCTTCGATAATGGGCAAGCTATTTGCATTTGATATTAAAATTGAATTCGGCCCGGGTGCTTATATTTCCGGTGAAGAAACATCTCTTCTCGAAGCAATAGAATCGAGAAGAGGCACACCGAGGGTCAAGCCTCCCCATCCCACCCAAAACGGGCTTGACGGTAAGCCGACTTTGATAAATAATGTTGAAACATTCGCAAACATCAGAGAAATAGTTAACATGGGCAATGAGGAATATAAGAAGCTCGGTACTGCCGATTCTCCGGGGACAAAGCTTTTTACCCTGTCCGGTGCTGTCAAACACAATTGTCTTGTTGAGATGGAATTCGGAAATAGCTTTGATAAACTAATTAACGATATAGGAGGCGGCATACAAAATGCCTCTAAGCTAAAAGCTATACAGATTGGCGGCGCATCGGGAAGTATGTTGCCCGCAAGATTTATAAATGAAGAGATTTCATTCGAGAATTTAAAGAAAAACAATATCGAACTCGGTGCTGGCGGTGTTGTTGTACTTGATGAATACACCTGTGCCGTAGAAATGACAAAATACTATGTTGAATTTGCACAGCAGGAATCTTGCGGTTATTGTGTTCCCTGCCGGGAAGGGACTCAACGGCTATTAACGCTTTTGCAGCGCATTACCGAAGGTAACGGCCGACTTATAGATATCGAAACAATACGAATTATCTCTACTGTAATGTATCAGACAGCAATGTGCGGGCTTGGCAGAGAGGCAATCAATCCTGTTTTAAGTCTCCTTGATAACTTTGAGGATGAGTTAAAAGAACATATTGTCGATAAAAAATGCAGAGCAGGCGTATGCCCGAAACTTGTTAGATTATCCATTGATAATGAAAAGTGTATCGGGTGCGGAGCGTGTAAATTGAATTGCCCCGTAAATGCTATAAGCGGAATCAAAGGGCAGTATCATACAATAGATAAAGAGTTATGTATCAGATGCGGAGTGTGTTATAAAATATGTCCTAAAGATGCTATTGTCAGGAGTTGATGTTTGGGTAACGAGATTGTAATAATAACCATTGATGGTAAAGAGGTTTTCTGTGAGGATACATGGACTATTCTCAAAGCCGCCAACTCTATCGGAATTGATATTCCGACACTATGTTATCACCCGGAAATTTCTGTTACCGGAACATGCCGTATATGTTCGGTTGAGATCGCCGGTGAGGATAAACTTTTTACTGCATGCTCCACACCGGTCAAAAACGGCATGGTTATATACACCTCTTCAGCAAAGGTTGTAGAAGCAAGGCGCGTAATACTCGAAATGATACTGAGTCAACATTACGGCGATTGCTTGACTTGCGACGCATCCGGAGAGTGTCTCCTCGAAAAATATGCCTATGATTACGGATGTACGGGCAATTACTTCAGTAAGATCGGATTCAACGAAAAAATTCATGGAATAGACGATAAAAACCCCTTTATTATCCTTGACAGAGGTAAATGTATCCTGTGCGGCAGATGTATAAGGGCTTGTAACGAATGGTCACATAGATCGGCGTTGTCATTTGTCGATAAGGGTAATATTGTAAAAGTTTCAACTTCGTATAACAAAGGACTTGAAGCAAATAATGAGTGTATTTTTTGCGGTAATTGTATAACGGTATGCCCTGTCGGTGCTCTTTCAGAAAAGCAGGCAGTAAGAGCAGGCAGAATCCCCGAAATCAAAAAAACAAGAACAATTTGTCCTTATTGCGGTGTCGGTTGCGGTATAGTCGTTTATTCCAAAAATAACAAGGTAATTAAGATTCGAGGCGATGAAAAATCGCCTGTTTCAAAGGGGCGGTTATGTATAAAAGGGAAATTCGGGTTTGATTTTATAAACTCTCCCGAAAGACTCACCAAACCGCTTATCAAAAACAAAAACGGCGAATTTGAAGAAGCCGAATTTATTGATGCAATATTCCTCATTAAACAAAAAATTGATGAGATTAAAGCCAAAAACGGCGGGTTTGCAGGGCTTGCCTCCGCGAGATGCACAAATGAAGATAATTTCGTATTTCAAAAATTCTTCAGATCGGTATTGTCATCTGATAATATTGATCATTGTGCAAGAATATGCCACTCTCCCTCAGTTGTAGGGCTTAGTATGACACTCGGATCGGGGGCTATGACCAATCCCATCGAAGACATCGAACATGTTGACTGTTTCTTTATTATCGGCAGTAACATGACCTCTACTCATCCGATTATATCATGGAAGGTTATTACAAGAATTAAGCAAGGCGCCCTTCTGATTCTTGTTGACCCCAAAAAGAGTGAGCTTTCAAAATACGCCACTATACATTTACAGCTTAATCCGGGAAGTGATATTGCTCTTATCAATTCAATGATGAAGATTATCATAGAAGAACGAATGTTCGATGATGATATGGTAGAAAACAGGACAGCGGGGTTTGAAGAATTAAAATCTTCTTTGGAGTCTCAAAACCTAAGCGATATGGTAAAAGAGACCGGTCTCAATGAGGATGACATTACACTTGCAGCAAGACTGTTTGCAATATCCGGATCATCAAGTGTTTTCTATGCAATGGGGATTACACAACACATTTTCGGTACAGCGAATGTAATTTCACTTTCTAATCTGGCAGTAATATGCGGTAAAGTCGGTAGGGGCTATACCGGTATAAACCCGTTACGGGGACAGAATAATGTTCAAGGTTCGTGTGATATGGGAGTTCTTCCCGGTATATTGCCCGGCTACAAAAACATTGACAATGATGATGAAAGAAAGTTCATAGAAGACTTATGGGGAAGAACACTCCCCGACAAAAAGGGATTAACCGCTATTGAAATAACTAATGCCATTGTTTCAGGTGATATAAATTTCATCTATATTATGGGAGAAAACCCTGTAATGTCTGACCCCGACTCAGATCATGTAAAAAATGCCCTTGATAAAGCAGATTTTGTTGTTGTTCAGGATATTTTTATGACCGAAACAGCAAAGTATGCAGATGTGATCCTCCCTGCTGCATCTTTTGCCGAAAAAGATGGTACTTTTACAAATACCGAGCGGCGTGTTCAAAGGATAAACAAACTGATTGAGCCATCAAACGATAGTGTTATGCCGGACTGGATGATTATAACAAGATTAGCTGAACTTTTTGATCATAATTGGGGATATAAAGACTGGACTGCGGTATTTCAAGAGATCAGAAAAGCCGCTCCCATATATGCACATATAGACCCCGAGCTTCTGGAGAAAAAAGAATTTTTTTGGCCTGCAGATGAAATGGGGGCTTCAATCCAAAGACTCCACACAGATAGTTTTACAAAAGGAAAGGCATCACTAATTTACAGAGATTTTATTCCGTCATACAAAACATCTGCTTCTTATCCTTTTTTGATGATAATTGGGCGTGAATATGAACACTATCACACGGGTACAATGACCCGAAAATCAGAGGGAATAAACCATCTTAAACCATCTTCTACAATAATGATCAATCCAAAAAACGCTGTAAAGTTAAAGGTTAAAACCGGAGATGTCGTAACAATCAAGGCAGAACATGGCGAGATCGAATCATCTGTTGTTATATCACTTGAGGTTAAACCTGACACGGTTTACACAACATTTCACTATATCGAATCGCCGGTTAATCACTTGACAAACGGAAGCAATCTTGACCCGGAAAGCAAGATGGCGGCAATGAAGGTTGTAAAAGTAAAAATCGAAAAAAAGAATTAACCTGTTATAGGATATCAGCCAGTCCTGCAACACTATCAATAACCATATCCGGTTTTGTTGATGAACTATTTAGCGTCTTCTCATCAAATTTTCCTGTTTTGACAAGGACGCCTAATGTTCCGGCATTCTTTGCTCCCTCAATATCCACAGAT
Organism: uncultured Spirochaetales bacterium; assembly: GCA_964608985.1. Classification (GTDB taxonomy): domain Bacteria; phylum Spirochaetota; class GWE2-31-10; order GWE2-31-10; family CAYYKD01; genus CAYYKD01. Next base: position 3,018 of record CAZSQU010000099.1, on the reverse strand, counting down.
ATATCATCCCCGACAATGAGCGTCTCTTCCGATGAAACTCCTGCCGACCTCAAGACTATATCAAAAAACAGTTTGTTAGGTTTACCGAGTGTTCCGGCTGTTTTTCCGGATGCGTACTCAAACATAGACACAAACGCACCGGTATCAATATTAATCCCCGAGTCATTAAAGAAGACCTTACCTTTATTTAGAGCAAGTAATTCTGCACCATTATTAATCATTCTGAATACATTGTTAATTGTCTCGTATGACACCTTGTCCCTGAAATCGCCGATAATCACATAATGCGGTTTTACCGGATCAATATTTAAATCGCAGACTGATTTTTGTACACTATCACTGCCGAGAAAATAAACAGAACAATTGTTATTCTGTTTAATGAATTCTCTTGCCGCCGCTAACGGACTAAAGACCTCCTCCGGTTTTGCTTCAATGCCATGATCAATTATCCTTTTATGAATTTCATTTACCGTCAAAGAATCAGTGTTTGTTAAAAATCTAAGTTTGTAACCTTTATCACGAAGATAATTAATTGTTTTTGCCGCGCCTTCTATTTGTTTACCCTTAAAATAGAGTGTTCCATCCAGATCAAAAAGAACAAGCCGTATGTTTGTAAGTTTGTCGCTCATATTATTCTCCGTTTTATACAATTATCAAATATTTAGAAAATCGTCAATAAAACAACTTATATTTTATCAAACAATTGAAAAAAAAATATTAAAGATATATAATGTAATCAATCGATATTAGATTAAACGGTTGTTAATTGGAGTTCTTATGAAACTTTTTATATGTATCCTTAGTATGTTTATACTTATCCCTGTTTTTGGTCAAGAGATGCCTATTAAGATAGTTGAGGTTAAAGGACAGGTGGATATAAAGGACGCTAATAGTGAAACATGGAGAAATGTTCAGACAGGTGAGATAATTGCGCCGGGGTTCACCGTTGCAACCGGCCTAAGAGCGCAGATCACAATGGAAACAGGCGGCATTCATATAACAGTTAATCAAAACTCAGTTTTAAGATTTGACAACCTAAGACTCAGACAGAATGAAGCCATTGCCGAACTTACACTTGAAAGAGGTTATATGATGACCTATGCTAAAACAGTGGGTTCTTTTGTCAGCAAGGTTTTGCTTACTTTTACGGAAGGATCGATATCGTTTGAAGAATCCGGCGGTGAAATTTTTACAAGAAGACCGCAGGGGGTTGTTTTTAATAATATTATCGGAACAACACTTGTATCAGGCAGAATGCTTGACAATGCTTTTATATCAAGAGATGAAAGCTGCATAATAACATACGAAGGAAAGATCGTTGGAAGTGATGTATTGAATTTATTAAGTGCATCGGCAAAACCGTCGTATATTGACAATGTTCTTCTTGAAGACATCTACTTTGGTAACCCTACACCAAATTATTCTCAAGAATTTGAGTGGAACGATTTCACAAATAATTTCAGACCTTAGGAACTCAATTTTTATTGTGCAAGGTTTCTATCAAGCTTCCCTTCAGCAAACATTTTAATGTTGTTTACTGTTTCAGAAATAAGACGGGTTCTTGCCTCAATAGAAGCCCAAGCTATATGAGGGGTAATTATCAGGTTGCCTTTTTTTAGATTAAGTAAAGGATTACCGTTTAACGGCGGCTCAACAGATAATACATCAAGTCCTGCACCGGCAATCACATCCTCCTCCAATGCCTTGGCAAGGTCAGCTTCACTTATAATCCCGCCTCTTGCACAGTTGATTATAATTGCGGTTTTTTTCATCTTATAAAGCTCTTTGAAGGTTATAATGTTTCTTGTTTCCTCAGTCAAAGGACAGTGTATTGTAACAACATCTGATTGAGATAAAAGGGTGTCAAGATCAACAAAACAATCATCGGTATATAATTTACCGGGGCGTTTCAAGGTTAGGACCTTCATACCGAAAGCCCTCGCCATGTGTGCTACCCTTTTCCCGATTGCACCGTACCCGATTATCCCCATTGTTTTTCCGGGGAGTTCTATAACCGGATACTTCATCAGACAAAAAGACTTGGAAACCTGCCATTCGCCATTATCAACGGTTTTTTTATAATTAAAAAGTGATGAGGAGAGCGACAATATCATTGCGAATGTATGTTGCGCAACAACATCAGTTGAATAATTAACAACATTTAAAACCGCGACTCCTGCTTTTTTGCATGCATTTATATCAACATTGTTAGTTCCGGTAGCTGTTACGGCAATAAGCTTAATTGTAGGTGTAGCCTTTAGATGCTCTTCGCCGATATAGACTTTATTAGAAACAACAACAGTTGCCCCTTTAATCCTTTCTAAGACCTCTTCAGGTTTTGTTGTAGGATACCCTTTGTAATCATCAAACTGTTCAAACAACTCCATAGGAAGATCGTTTCCGAGAGAAGAACAATCAAGATATACTATTTTCATACCGTTAACCCCTGTATAAAGTAATTATATTTTACTACCGAATTATCGCCCTCCATAAATGGAAATCATAATCGGCGTAAGTACATTTTCAAACTCAGTCATCTTTTCGATCATCCGCTGCTGTAATGCCATATATCGTGAACCGGTAAATTGAATAAATATATCATCAAAGTTTTGTGTCTCAAAATCAAGATTATAATCAGTGTACTTACTGTTAAAATCATCAATTAATGGATGAATCCGTTGCATCTCAAGTGTTTCAATATTCATAAGCAACGCAATTACCTTCTCAGGATCAGGGTTATTCCTTGTTTCTACAATAACATGATCAAGGATAGATATGGTTTCGTTTATAATTTTTTCAAAATCCCGATAGACATCATCATCTGAATATGCAGACAAAGAGTTCGTAATAGCGACAAATATCATAATTAATATCAATGCTTTTTTCATATGTTAAAACCTCATTATGCAAGACTACAATTATAACAATAAAAAATCAATAATTATTTTCAGATTTTCCTTAACCCGTTATGCACGATAATCGTAGCGAAGCGAAGTAGATTGTTGATTAGCTTAGAGT
>CAZSQU010000098.1:0-9539 GCA_964608985.1 uncultured Spirochaetales bacterium | reverse complement strand
AATAAATTTCGCTTATAAGCTAAAGAAAGCTGTAAAAATGCCTGTGGCATTTTTTTTAACCTTTTAAGTATGCGCCAGTTTTTTGTGCTTCATGCCCAGCCGACATTCGACACATTGTTTGCCATACCTGGTTATATGAGGGTTTAGGCATGAAATATGAAAAAACACAAGGATAATCACCGAATGAAGTTTTTCGAAGTGCTCTAAAGTTTAAATATTCTTAACTTTATAGTCACAAGTTGCAATCAATCAAATGCCTTTTCCGGTTTATATATTTAACCGGGGGTATTTAAACACATATGAGAAAACACAGATTCCATTTTGTATTAGACAAATCTTTATTAAAGAAAGTTGACGATTTTATTCTATCAAATTCATTAAAATCAAGAGAAAAGGCCATAAATTATATCCTGAATTTTATGGATAAATACTTGAGAAAGGAAATATCAAAGGGATTTCCTAATAAAATTTCAGATAATTGCACAGAATTGATGGAGACTGATATAACTGTTAATATTAATTTGAAGAGTTATGATAAATTAAGATTTCTGAAGTATGTAGGCAAAACATTCAGCTATGCGACTATACTGAGAAGAATAATAAGACTATATTTTGATAGAATTGTAATTAAAAATAAAAAAAGAATAGATTATAAATATCGTGTTTCGACACATATGAACAGTTTCCTCCCGTATGAAATCACACTTTCATACAATTTTAGGATAAAAAAACTCTTTGTCCCCCCAATAGAGTAATAAACATCTTTATTAATCAATTCCCTCTTATAAATCAAACTCTCATAACTGCCAACAGTGTCAAGTCATCATATTGCTCAATCTTGCCTCTATACTCTTTTTCTGCTTTAACAATACTTTCAATAACTGATTGCGGGGACTTCTCCGGGGATGATTCGATTACTTTTACAAGTCGTTTTAAACCGAACTCATCAGGGGTCTCTTCATTGTTTTCATTCATATATGTAGTACCGTTACGGGACTCTTCGATACCGTCTGTAAATAGAAACAGCATATCCCCCTTTTCTACCTTGTATTGTTCCTGTTTATATGGATTGGGCAGCATATATGAAGGGAAAACACCTGCCGCTCCTGAGTTCTGGTCAAGCTTTAACCACTCTGTCTTACCGCTTTTTACACTATAAGTGAGAAGCTGTGTATAGCCGGCATTAGTAAGTATCAGCTTTCCTGATTTTACATTGAGGATCAGAACGACAATAGCTGCAAACCGCCCTACAAACCCCCTTTCGGCAACAGTATCGTTGATTTGTGTTACAACGCTAACTGTTTCGATTTTATCCTTACCCGATTTAAAGTTTGAAACGAAAGCATTAAATATTGTTGATATCTGCACCATAATTAGAGCGGCCGGTACAGCTTTTCCTGCAACATCACACATAATAAAAGCATAGTGTTCGTCATCAATTTTTTTATAATCAAAATAATCTCCGGAAACCCCTTTAGCACCTTCATAGAATCCATAAATATCAATATACTCGGTTTGATGAGGTTCAAGCGGTATAAACTTCTTCTGAATCTCTTTTCCAAGTAAGAGTTGTTTGTCTGCTTTTGCCTTCTCTATAAGCTTATGTGTCATATCATTAATAGCATTAGCAAGAGTTGCAATTTCATCACGGGTATTGATTATTAGTTTTTCATTCTCAGTACCCTCAAGATTCTCATAATCATCCATAGATATTATAATATTTACATGTTTTGAGATCATTTTAATGGGACGGATTGTGGTTGTCGCAAGAAATACCGCTCCAAAAAAGCTGATTACAAGTGCAATCAGTGTTACAAATATTGTTACCCTTATAAGATAATAGGTTTGCTCTCTAATAGTTGCAAGTATCCTTTCAAAAGAGTAGCCGACAACAATAAACCCTCCATAGGTTTTGTTTCCTGATTGTGTATCAGTATAAATGATAGGTTTCATAATTATATACTTATTCTGCAGTTCTGATGCTGCAAATTCGGGAAAATAAAATTTTTCATCATTATACAAATCCGGATTTACAGAATATCCGTTTAAAATCTCATTAACCTCTCCGGTTTTAACAAGATCATTAATTATATTATTCTTCTGCTCCGGTGTAAGATTCTCAAAGTTATCAACAGCTTCAAAAAATAGCCGTTCGGTACTCCCGTATTCGATGTACTCTTGTGCCCCCTCATCTTTGTATATCATAGCAAAAGATATATCGGGTACAGATCTCGGTACAATTTTTGTAATATCTACGGCTAGGTAGAATTCCTCTTTATATTTATAGTTATCACTGATACTTGCGGCAAATGAATTGATTGAAAGATTCGCTTTATCCTTCATCTCCTCTGCAAGATTTATCGTTTCATTTCGCAATGATATAAACCCTAATGTGATCGCAGTTGCCGTAACAATAAATACAACAAGCAGCAATATCAAGAAAGTATATTTTACTGTCAGTCCCAATCCTCTCTTCATTTTCTGCACACTCCTTATCGGATAACTTGACTCATTCTGCAGTTGTTTAAACTGTTCAATCTGTCTTAACATTCTTGCAATAGTTATTTTTTCAGTTACATGAATAAACATCGTCCGTAGTATAAATCCAAATGATAATACCCACAATAAGATAATTATAATCCAAAAAAGCCAATTTATATTCAAGTATCTTAAATTTGATCTTATTGAGCGTATGCTCACCCTACCGACCTCACCATCCCTAAAATACCATCGTCCTGTAAAATTTATACGGTAATCTGAGAAAACCACTCCGCGGTCAGAGTGCTTAATGCCTATAAAATAGTTACCATCCTCTATCTCAATGGGCACAGTTTGTCTTACAAGCGCATCATTTACAACACTAAATCTGTTGCCTCGCAATGTGTAATTTGCCTCTTCGGATGATCGGCTTTTTGATATATATATCTCTTCTACTGTGCCGCCAAGGGTAAATCCCGATCCGTTTATAAATAAGAGACTACCGCCTGATGCATTAACAACTGATGAAACCCTTGTTATAACTGTTACGGGCTTTACTTTATTCAAGTAATATCTGGCCCATTGAATATCAGATCTATTACCTGCTTTATCACTTGCAAAATATCCAACTAAAAGTGCTCCGTTAGACAACCCGTTCAATGAGAGAGTTTCACCGTTAACAAGAGTAAATTGGCTCATTTCCCCATTTGCTACATATCTATCCATCTGAATACTAAGACCGGCACGGTCAAACACAACAATTTTATCCGCGGTATTATCGGCGGATGCAACAAGATCGATATTATAGATCGGGAAATGTCTGTAATAGAACCTGTGGCCATAAAGCTCCTCATCACCTCTTATTATTGAGGCACTAAAACTATTATTCTTTAGATAGCCGTAGCTATCATACTCTTGCTCATTTAATAACGGTGGTTGGGGCTTCGTAACATCTATCTCAAACCGATAAACAGCCGTAACACTGACATTTCCTGCTCTATCATAAGATTTTATCTTAAAAAACCATATACCCTCGTTTAATGATTCGTAAACCTTAGTGTCTTGTGTACTCAAAAGTAATGTTGACTGTTCAGATATCTGATCTGCCTGATTACGGGTCAAAAGTATTCTAAAACCGCTCAAACCACTGACATCATCCGGCGCCCCCCAGTTTACAGTCAGCTCTCTTTTATTAAAGATATCCCCTTGCGATCTTATAACCGGTGCTGCAACAAAACTGTCCTGAGAAAGGTTATAGATTGTGTTCCCGTTATCCCTTATTGTCAGCCAAGAGAGATTCGGCTTGTTTTTATATACGGCAACAGAAATAAATCCACCCCTGCCGTTTGATGGCAAATTCTGTCTGTTTCCTGAAACATTATCGAGAATGTCTGTATAATAATTTTTGAAAACCCCTCCGCTTGAACCATACCAGAATATAAAAGAATCCCCGTTTATAACCTTGATTACACCGCCGTGATCAAGTGTATTATTAGATGATATCTGCACCTCATCAGAAAGTTTAAAATTGGATAAGTCGATCTTTCTATAAAATATAAGCGAATAAACGCTCTCTACTTCGCGCTCCCAAACCAGTTCTATACCTTTATCAGAGATTGCAAAAGACGGCATTTGATTATTCTCACCTCTGCTTAAAACGGCTGTTGAAGGACCGCTCCAGTTCGTGCCGCCATCATTAGAGTATTCAAAATAAATATTATAATATAACCCCTCTTGAACTGTCCTATCCTTTGCCTGATAAAAAAGAAATATTCTACCATTATAAGTTCCTATTGCCGGATTAACCGTTGATCTCAACATATTTCCGGGTTGATATCTGCTTAATTGATTACCGTTGGCATCTAACACCGACACCTCTAAACCGTAATCCTGATTGATCAATGTCGAATATGCAAGAATTATATTCCCGTTATTATCAACCTCAAAGACCGGCGTACCCATAAAGTCGTTAGCAGTCAGCGTAACTGCTGTTTCCGTTTTGTATTGAGGATCTGACAGATCGATCTTAATAAGTTTCATTGTTTTTTCACTGTCTCTTATAACGGCAATAAACTTACCGGAACCGGTTATCATCCCAAAAAAATCCCTGATCATAGGGCTTGTAGAATAATAGGGAACATTCAAGTCAACTTTATCCCATCTTTGTTCATCCCTACTTACTGCCAATACTAGTCCTGAAAGATCAGATTTTACATACAAAACGGCTAATCTGTCAGTTCCGGATATCAACTGAAAAATCCCGCTATCCCATTGGTTTATAGATACAGGGTTGTTCCAATAGAATTTACCGGACTGTGGGTATAGTAATGAACAAGTAACCGTAAACAAAACTAATATTAATCTCTTCATTACTGCCCCTTTCTTTGAAGAGCTCTGTTCAATAGTCTTTGAACATTAGGATCTTCCTGAGAAGAAAGAATTTGCCTGCAAAGCCGTATAGCTTCATCAAAATTATTGTTTGTATAAGCCTGCTGAGCAAGTGTAAAGTTTATCTGATTTGCAGAACTCAGTAAATTAGGCCTTACCCCCATTCTTCCAAGAATACTCGTTCTAACAGTATTGCCCCTTGGCACCTCATCCCATATCCTTAAACCGGACTCAACTGATTGCAGAGCTTCGGCATACTTGCCTTCAATATATAACTGTTCGGCTCGTGCAACCATTCTGACTGCTTCATTTCTATCAACGGTCGTAACCGTGGTTCTAACAATATTCAAACGCCTTTTACAATCAAGAATGTATCTGTTAATCTGATCTGTTCTCGTATTAAATATTAATAACTGCTCAAACTCAGTCAATGCCGCAGTGTAATTACCGGCATTGTATTTACCCATTGCATTCTGAAAATAGATCTCAAACCGTTCATTAAAACTGTTAATATCTATCATTCTCAGTATTCTCGTTTCCAGCACACGGGCATTCCTGTTATATGGCTTCTCAAGGAGAATTCCATTCACATTACTCAAAGCACGCTGATAATCCCTGTTATCAAAAGATATCAATGCCTGTCTGTACAACTCTGTTATCATATTGTACAGCGGATCATCAAGGGTCAATTCAGAGCCTGATTTAACCTTAAGAGCAGTCAATATCCGTTCATAAAGCGATAAAACATATTCTCCTGTCTGATTATACCTGTCGTATATCTCTTTTGCTTTATCTATCTCCTGTTTTGCTCGGTCATAATTCTCCTGATAAAAAAGTGTTCTTGCGGCATCCATATAATTATTGGCAATCTCAATATCACGAAGATACTTTATCTCTTCTATTTTTACGAAATATCCGTTTATACCCTCGAGCTGTGTTTCTACATAACTTGACCTGATAAGTGCAGAAACCTCCAGATACCGTTCCTTTGCCTGCAAAAACATCTCTTCAGACTGATCGTATTGTCTTGCATTAAACCTTGCAACAGCATCTCTGAATGTTCTATCGGCAATCAGAGTCATTTGGTCAATTGTGATCTTAAGGTCTTTATAATTCTCGTTTGCAGTATAAAACAGAGTATAGATCTCATCAACCTCTTCTGTAAGTTTTGTAAACCTTTGATAAATCGGTGCTATTACGGGACGACTGCTCAATGCTCTAAACCTGTTGATCTCAGCACCTGCAGAACCAAGTACGCTTCTTAAATCAGAAATCAGTCTGTCATATCTTCTTAAAATATTAAGTGCGAGCTCAACTTCACGGGCATCGCTTAATCTCTTAAATTCGAGATATTCATTATTTACCTTGATTTTTTCAAGCTCGGCAATCCTTACTGGCAATCTAAGCTTATTTGCAACGACAAGATCAAGGGCGTCTGCCCTTCTCAAAACATTATCGCTCTCAATAATTCCAAGGGTTTCTACAGCTCTGCTTTCTGAAACCTGATAAAAAGCAATTTGATATGCTGTGTCAGAATATTCATTCAATTTCTGAAGGGCAAACTCAATAGATCTATCCCTTTCCTGTAATCTGTTATAATAACCGTTAGATTCTTCAATTGTATTATTCAGAGTTTCTCTGCCTATCTTGTGAACCCCTCTTCTCGTAGAATTAATATACTTATTGCATATTGACTGAAAAGCAAGGAATGTCAGCGTTTGTTTTATATTCTCCGGTAAACTCTCCATCCTCAGGATCAATGCCGACAAATCATTAATATGACTTGACCACAATCCATATTTTGCTTGAAGTATATTGACATCCTCAATAATTGCATCAAAACTCCGCCGCTGACTATACTTTAAATAAGTCGCATCAAGCCCAAGCCCGATCGTTTTGTTTTCAAGCTCCCTAAAACTGATAATAATACTGTTGAATTCCTGATTAGTATCTCCGGCGACTCTAAAAATATCCATCGCCTCTTTATATTTACTTAAAGCATCACTGATCCTATATTCAAGCAGATCCTGTTCTGCACTATCCACAAGTGCATTGAACCTGTTTCTACGGGAAAGGGTTTCATTCTCAACGGCAAAAAGAGCCATTTTGTCCTGAATGCTCTGATCAAACTCCCCGTAGGTTTGAAGTGATCTGATAATATTTTCGGCCTCTACTGTTCTGCCAGCCCTTATACTCTCAAGTCCGGCAAACATCTGGTTAGTAACCGTGTTTTTTTCCTCTTGTATCTGTCTGATAAGGTTCATAACTTCCGTATTGAACACATCCTGTTCAAGTTCGACAAGAAGAATATCAAGTGCTTCACGATATAGTTTCTGAGTCATCAGCTGTTTAGCACGATTAATATTAGTTCTGTTAGCGCTGTAAATCGGAACAGTAAGCACTAAACCGTTAGTTGTGAGTAAAATTATTAATATTAACCGGCGCCAAAAAATTTTCATTTGGTTTTATTATCGGAGAGTTCAAAATTTATTAGAGAGACTCTTACAAAATATACCTCGATAGATCGCGGTTTTCAACGATATCACTCAAAGTTTTTTCAACAAATGCTTTATCAATAAGGAATTCCTTCTCTTCTATATCAGATGCATTAAAACTAATATCTTCAAGCAGTTTCTCAAGAATAGTATGCAATCGTCTCGCTCCAATATTCTCGGTCTCACTGTTAACATCAAAAGCGAAACCCGCAATAGTTTCAAGACCGTCCTCGGTAAATGTCAAAGAAACGCCCTCTGTCTTTAGTAACTCAACATACTGTAATGTAATTGCGTTCTTTGGTTTTACAAGAATTTCAATGAAATCGTCTTTAGAAAGACTGTCAAGTTCAACTCTTATCGGAAATCGTCCTTGCAGCTCAGGAATAAGATCTGACGGCTTAGACATATGAAATGCCCCTGCCGCAATGAATAATATATGATCGGTCCGAACCTGCCCATATTTTGTGTTTACCTGCGATCCTTCAACTATCGGAAGTAAATCCCTCTGCACACCTTCCCTTGAAACATCGGGACCAGAGGATGATTTTGATTTTACCGCAACTTTGTCAATCTCATCAATAAATATAATACCTTCGTTCTCCGCTCTCTCTATAGCAAGATCCGCAACTTTATCCATATCTATAAGTTTATCGATCTCTTGTTCAAGTATGACCTTCCGCGCCTGTTGAACGGTCATTTTTTTCTTTTTTTGACGCCCTTGCCCCCCGCCGCCAAAAGCATTGCCGAGATCGGAGAGGTTTATTCCCATTGCCTCAAAGCCCGCCCCGGAAAACATCTCTACCATAGGAGAAACATTGCTTGTTACCGTAACCTCAATAATTTGATCTTCTAATTTTCCATTCTTTAAAAGATCTCTGAATTTATTACGGGTCTCTGTCATATCGGTAAACTTAGGAGGAACACTTGTCGCCTCCGGCGAATTCGCCATAAACGGATTTGCCGGCTTTGGATGATCAGGAACAAGGCAGTTGACAAGCTGTTCCTCTGCCCTTTTTTCTGCTTCATCCATAACGGAATTCCTTAACTCGCTTTTTATAAGATTGATTGAAACTGTTATCAGATCACGAATCATAGATTCTACATCTTTTCCTACATAACCTATCTCTGTAAATTTTGTTGCTTCAACCTTAACAAAAGGTGCACCACATAGTTTAGCAAGCCGCCTTGCAATCTCGGTTTTACCCACACCGGTCGGCCCCATCATAATAATGTTTTTTGGAGAAACATCCTCTTTCATCTCTTCCGGGATATGTCTCCTCCTTGTCCTATTTCGCAAAGCAATAGCGACCGCTTTCTTAGCATTCTTTTGCCCGATAATATACTTATCCAACTCTTCAACTATCTTTCTCGGAGTCAAATCATTAATGTCTTTTAATAATTTCATTTTATTTCCTCTATCAATATGGAGTTATTTGTATAAACACATATATCTGCGGCGATCTCAAGCGATTTGCGAGCAATCTCAGATGCAGTCATAGAGGTATTTGTCTCAATCAAAGCCCTTGCCGCCGCCAAAGCATAATTCCCGCCGCTGCCGATAGCCGCCACCCCGAAATCCGGTTCAACGACATCTCCACTGCCCGATATGATAAAACTGTTTTCTTTATCAGCGACAATCAGCATTGCCTCAAGTCTTCTAAGGTACTTATCCGTTCGCCAATCCTTAGCAAGCTCCACAGATGCCCTTGTGAGATTACCGCGATACTCATTTACTTTGCCCTCAAGTTTATCAAAAAGGTTAAATGCATCAGCAGTACTTCCGGCAAAGCCCACAATTATTTTATCTTCATATATTCGCCTAAGCTTCTTTGCAGAGGTCTTCATTACGGTTTGACCGAGCGAAACCTGCCCGTCTGCTGCCATTGCTACTTGACCATTATGCCTTACTACCAAAACCGTTGTTGATCTCCACTTTTTATCATCATCCATCTCTTTATTCTCCCAAAACTATTTAGAGTTCAAAATAATATAAATTTCAGAAAAGGTAAATATCTTTATAAATATTTAGCTCAACAGGGGTGGGGTGCAGAATTAATTTTTGGCAAATAAGCAAAAGAATCAGATAAGGATATGTATTATTAATTCAGTTTGAGAATCAGCGGGGACAACCTATGCCTGCCTAATCATGTGTGAAATAATCCTATCAGCACCCATAGG
>CAZSQU010000097.1:0-9543 GCA_964608985.1 uncultured Spirochaetales bacterium | reverse complement strand
GCTTGGGTTATACGATATGTCGGGCAATGTATGGGAGTGGTGCTGGGACTGGTATGGGGGCAATGTAGGAACAGGAGAAAATCCGAGGCGACCTGCTAGCGGCTCCGAACGACTCAATCGCGGCGGCAGCTGGGACTATGGTGCAGATGGCTGCGAGTCAGCGTATCGCAGCAGCATCGCCCCGTACGGCAGGATCAACTTTTTGGGTTTCCGCATTGTCAGAACAAACTGATTATTTTTTGAGTTTTAGTGATTTTAATGAAGAATGTGCTCTCTTAAAAGTGGCTAGTAGTGGTTAAGATTTAACCTAAATTTTTAATTGCATCTCGCGGTTCTTTACTAATAATTATTATTGACAGATTTATTGAATAATTGTATTTAACTGTTAAAAATTACGATAAGGAATTAACAATGTCAAAGAAAATCTTACTATTTATAACAGCTATTATTTCGGTTATGCTAATTCAAACTGCATGTCCTCCGCCTCCAGCCGATAACCCTGATGACTCTGATGATTACAGCGTTAATTTACCGGACCTTGGTGATGCTATTGACAAAACATTCGGTAAAAATGGCTATCTTGATCTTAAAGGATGGCAAAATCTGACTTATGATGAGTTTAATGAACGGTTCTATCTGGTCGATGTTTCATTGGAAAATGTAGTAACAATATACGCATACGATATGTCAGGAGATGTAATAGGTGAGTTTGGTAACAACGGAGCCTTAGTATTGAACACACCCCATATAAATGTAACAAGACTTGCCGTGGCTGACAGCGGTAATAAATTGTTGGTGGGTTACTCGGTAGTAAATTTTGAAGATATGCCACCATATTTTGAAAATGGTATTATTTGCTACACAAAATCAGGTATTATTGATAACGAATTTGGTACAGAGGGTAAATTTGTTTTGCCGGAAGATTACTACAAATTCACCGAAGATTTCTATAATGGCGTTGCATCTTATGAAACCGGTGATTATATCTATTATTTCTATGAAGGTTCTAAACTCGAAAGAATTTCTGCGGTTACCGGAATTAAAGACACATCATTTGGGACATCGGGAACTGTAACTATAGCTAATAGTATTATTTATGCCGGCTATATTCATGTTTTCGATACATATATTTATTGTTACAACTCATCTCCGACTATTGATGATGAAGAAGGACTTTTTCAGATGGACAGAAGTACTGTCAACGGAGCAAATGATACGAGCTTTGAATCCGGAGGAACGCTTTTCATCAGTATCGACACCGATAATAACCTTGAACCATATTTTTTGAGCGATGGAAGTTTTATTGTATTTGACGATTATTCTTCAGGGACAGGCTATGAGCTTCATAAATACAATGATAATGTAGTTGAAGATAGTGCTTATATCACAAGCGGGATGTTTGAATCTACCGAGAAGCTTATTGCGTTTGGAAGCTCTGTCTTCAGCTATTATGATAATTCTACGGCAGGAGTAAATATTTATAAACAGTTTAATGACGGTACATCTGACACAATATTTGGTGATAACGGCGTATTGTCATTTGTTGTTAATGATTCAGATTGGATCGGCTACAACCTTGGCTCGATTATTCCTGCAGACAATGTAGATAATTTTATTAGCATAGTTTATGAAGTTAAATCAGGCGAAATGTACTCAATTGTTCTGAAAAGTAAGGGTGGCTTGTAGAATTTATTTCTTATAGTATGTTGGCACATATGTGTTTTTTTTTAGGCACATATGTGTTTGTAAATTCACAATTATTTTTTATTCTATTGAAAATTAAAAATTATTTTATTATATTCTAATTACATTTTTAGGAGGATCTTATGCGTAGTCTTAGGTTTATATCTTTATTGTTTTTATCTTTCATTCTCTCCGGTTGTTATGAGGGTTACTTATCTTCACCTGAGGCAAATGTTCTGTTAACATACCTTAACCCCGAATCGCTGAAAGCACTAACTGAGAATCCGGTTGAAAATATTATTATTATTGATGTCAGGCCTGCTTCTAATTATGCAGATGGGCATATTCCTACCGCTTTATCTTTCCCTTCATCGGAAGTTATGGATAGATACCAAGAGATACCCCTTGACAAACTTGTTATAGTATATTGTGAGACCGGCGGAAGAGCACAGGCTGTAATCAGAATGCTTGAAAGCAAGGGTTATAAATTACTTATGAACTGGGGCGGATATACGAGATGGAAGTGGGAACTGGTTAAGGATTAGAAAGAATGCGGATTTGATAAATGGAGCTTTTTGATTTCGAAAAAATAATTCATAATAATGAAATAGAAACTATTCAAAAAATGTTAGATGACGGTTTTGATCCTAATATAGATTTATTCGAAGGCAAGACCGCATTACATATCTCAGCGGGTCTTGATAATATTGCAATAGTTAAACTTTTGCTTGAGCACAAAGCTGTCCCTGACACGGCGGATAATAACGGAGACACACCGCTAATGCTTGCTTCATTCTCGGGTAACAGAGAGATCATCGATCTGCTTATCAATGCCGGCGTTGATATGAATAAAAGAAACAAGAGCGGCTGTTCTGCGGCCGGCTGGTCATTGATAGGCGATCTTCCCGAAATATGCGATTATTTGATTAGTAAAGGGGCTGAAGATCCTTACAGAAGATCAATTCTGCAGGTTAATATTGAGAACGGATATTTTGACGGCATTAGTCGGGAGAATATAGAATCTGAGATTATTAAGTTTATAAATCAGGATAACGCCGGCATAGATCACCAAGACATGTTTGGCATTACGCCTCTCATGACAGCATCAGGAATGGGTTTAAAAGATGTTGTTAACTCATTAGTTTGTCTTGGTGCAGATACAGATATTGTTGATATAGAGGGAGGCGATGCTTGTCTTTTTGCGGAAGAGGGCGGCCATGTTGAGATATGCCGTTTGTTAAGGGGAGAATAATGGGTGGAATTAAAGACCGGTTGAAACAGATTGCAGGCGAAAGGATTCTGATTCTTGATGGTGCAATGGGTACAATGATTCAGAAATACAAACTAAGCGAGGATGATTACAGGGGCATAAGGTTCCGCGATCATCCTGTTTTATTAAAGGGTAACAATGATCTTCTCAATATAACAAAACCAGAAATTATTAAACAAATACATCTCGAATATCTCAATGCCGGCGCAGATATTATTGAAACAAACACTTTTAATTCTACCGCAGTATCACAAACCGATTATAATCTCTCGGATTTAGCGTATGAATTGGCAAAAGCCGGGGCCACAGTCGCCGTTAGTGCGGCAGAAGAATATAAAAAAAAGAGCGGAAGAGAAGTATTTGTTGCAGGTGTTCTCGGTCCGACCGGAAAAACTCTCTCTATCTCTCCTGTTGTATCTGATCCATCTATAAGGAATATCAGTTTTGATAATCTTGAAGAGGCGTATTTTGAGTCTTTAAAAGGGCTTATTGACGGTGGGGCAGATATTCTTATGATTGAGACGGTTTTTGATACGCTTAACGCAAAAGCCGCTGTCTGTGCTTATTCAAGATACAAGGAAAATTTTAAAAAAGAAATACCGTTAATGATATCGGGGACTATAACAGATAAAAGCGGCAGGACACTTTCAGGACAAACGCCGAAAGCATTCTACTATTCATTAATGCATGCAGAACCGTTTTCATTTGGGTTTAATTGTGCTCTCGGTGCTAAAGATATGCTTCCGTATTTAAAAGAACTTAAGAGTGTCTCAGATGCATTCGTCAGTGTTCATCCTAATGCCGGTTTACCGAATGATCTCGGAGAATATGATGACACCCCCGAATCGATGTCTAAAGTAATCAAAGAGTTTGCAATAGCGGGATTAATTAATATTGCCGGCGGATGTTGCGGAACAACACCGGAACATATTAGAGCGATCAGAACTGAACTTGAAGGTGTTAAACCGGCAGGTATTACCAAAAATGAAACAGCAAAAACCTGTCTTAGCGGGTTGGAGCCATTTGAGATAGATAGCAATTCGCTTTTTGTAAATGTCGGTGAAAGAACCAATGTTACCGGTTCAAAGAAATTTGCCGAATTAATTAAGAATAAAGATTATGAGAAGGCATTAAGTGTTGCAAGAGATCAGATAGAAAACGGTGCGCAGATAATAGACATTAATATGGATGAGGCGTTATTGGATTCGGCTCTTGAGATGGAGACATTTCTAAAATATATATCGGGTGAGCCGGACATATCCCGTGTTCCTGTAATGATTGACTCATCGAGTTTTAAGGTAATTCATGCGGGGCTCAAAAATATACAGGGGCGCGGGATAGTTAATTCAATCAGTTTGAAAGAGGGTGAGCAAAGCTTTATAGAACAGGCAAAAATAGTCAAGCAGTTTGGTTTTGCTGTTATTGTTATGGCTTTTGATGAGTCGGGGCAGGCAGAAACTAAGGAGCGTAAAGTTGAGATATTGGGCAGGTCGTTTGATATTCTCACAAAGAAGGTCGGTTTTAGACAGGAAGATATAATTTTTGACCCGAATATTTTTGCGGTTGGAACGGGGATCGCAGAACATAATGTCTATGGTTTGAATTTCATCGAGGCAGTGTCAGAACTTAAAAGAAAATACCCGATTTCTCCCGTTTCCGGAGGGGTTAGTAACATATCATTTGCATTTAGAGGTAATAACTATCTTCGCGAGGTGATCCATTCTGTGTTTTTATATCATGCAATTAAAGCCGGTATGAAGATGGGTATAGTCAATGCGGGGCAGCTTGCCATATATGACCAGATACCTTCTGATCTACGGAATGCGGTTGAGGATTTGATTCTAAACAGGAGAGATGATGCAGGCGAGTTACTTCTTGAAATGGCTATAAATTTGAAGAATGAAACCAAGGAATCAGATAGGCATGAAGAATGGAGGTCGCTAAGTGCCGTGGAGAGGATAAAATACTCACTTGTCAAAGGGATAGATCAGTATATTACTGTTGACATAGAAGAGGTAAGGAATGGATACAATAGGTCTCTTGAGGTTATCGAAGGACCATTGATGGATGGCATGAAAGTCGTCGGGGAACTCTTTGGTTCGGGTAAAATGTTTCTGCCGCAGGTAATCAAATCCGCAAGGGTTATGAAGAAAGGCGTTTCTTATCTTGAGCCGTTTATCAATGCAGAGAGGCCGGCCGGTGATGAGGCCAAGCCGAAATCCAAGATCATAATGGCTACCGTAAAAGGGGATGTTCATGATATCGGTAAAAATATTGTAGGGATTGTGCTTCAGTGTAACGGTTATGTTGTAATTGATATGGGCGTTATGGTGCCGTGTGCTGATATCATTCAGAAAGCTATAGATGAAAAGGCAGATATTATCGGGTTGTCCGGACTAATAACCCCGTCACTTGAGGAGATGTGTTTCGTTGCATCTGAGATGGAAAAAAAGCAGATGAAGATACCGTTATTGGTCGGTGGTGCCGCAACATCCTTGATGCACACAGCAGTAAAGATTGCACCTTTATATGATTATGGTGTAATTCATATTGAGGACGCATCTCTTGTTCCTCCGGCGATACAATCACTGATGGGAGACGAGCGTGCCCAATATATAGAAGGCATTAAGCAATTACAACAGCACAAAAGAGATATACGAAACGGGATGAAGGGGCTTATTAACCCTATTCCAATCGAAGAAGCAAGAAACAAACGATTAAGATTAGAATTTAACGGTAATACGATCAGCAAACCGGATTTCATAGGTGTTAAGGAATACAATGAGTTTTCTTTAAAAATCTTGGCTGATATGATAGATTATTCGTATTTTTTAAGAGAGTGGGGGGTGGTCGGAAAATATCCGGAAATTCTTAATGATCCCGAAAAAGGTGAAACTGTTAGAGGATTAATTGCAGATGCAGAAAAAATTCTTGATTTGATGATAAATAGCGGTATAGTCAAAGCCAACGGTGTTGCCGGTATTTTTAAGGCAAAATCATCGGGGGATGATATTATTGTTTTTGATAAAAAAGATGAAATAATAGCAGTTTTACACAATCTTCGCCAGCAGATAGTCTCTGAGCCGCCATATTTATCGTTATCTGATTATATTGCTCCAAAAGAGAGTGGGGTGACAGACTATATCGGGGCTTTTGCTGTTACTGCAGGCGTGGGGTTAGATGATTTTATTGATGAATATTTTGCTGATGATGACTATAAGAAGCTGACTGCAAAGATTCTTGGGGACAGACTTGCAGAGGCATTTGCCGAAAAACTTCACGAGATTGTCAGAAAGGATTTATGGGGGTATGCAAAGGATGAGGATTTAAGCAATAATGATTTATTTAAAGAAAAGTACCGCGGTATTCGACCCGCTCCCGGTTATCCGCCGTGCCCTGAACACTCTGAGAAAGAAACACTTTTTAAACTGCTTAATACTCAAAACAGCTCCGGTATAACTTTAACCGAGAATTTTATGATGATACCGGCTGCATCGGTATCGGGATGGTATTTTACTCACCCCGATTCGAAGTATTTTGTGTTAGGTAAGATCGGTGAGGATCAAGTCAGGGATTATGCAAAAAGGAAGAATATCAGCATAACTGCCGCAGAACGGTTGTTGTCATCCGTTAGATTGTAAACAACGGGCAATTATATAGAGCATTATTAACTTTTTCTTGAAAATACAAGAGTTCCGATTATTAATTTTAATTTCTCGTCATCAAGTTCATTAATGTTTCGTGATACAAATGCTATTAAAAAAATATCAGATTCAACTCTTATATAGATTAATTTTTGAAATGTTTCTTGACCTTGATCATCAACTATTATTGTTCTTGCCGATAGATATTGATCAAATGTTCCTGATGGTGTTGTAGTACCATAAGCATCCCATCTATCATGAGTGTATCTGCAATTTGCATTCTGATATGCTCTAAACATCTGAGTTTGTTGATAAGTTGCAAATTGTTCAAGAGTAACACCTGCAGGTAATAATCTGTGAGCGATAGTCAATGCCACTTCCGAGTCCTCTATAGTAGTGCCGTTTTTAAACAAAAGATACTCAACTGATTCCGGTAATCCTGCTCTGACAGTATCTTCTGTCCATCCTTGACCGACAAAAAATTCTACATCGTATTGTAGCTGTGAGGCTTCTGAATTGTTAGAGTTTTTAATGTTTGAATTTGAGTTGTTTGAATTTGTGGTTATGCAGGAAACGGTAAGTACAAAAGACAATAATATTAAGACCATTTTTTTCATAAAAGTTTATTCCTTGAAGTAAGATATGGAATAGATATAACAAATAATAAAAAATATCAATAAAAAATATTTGTTAAAAACCGGAAATTTAAATAATATCATTTTGTTATGAGGAGTTTTATTTGAATATATTGAAAAGCCGATTGCTAAGTTGTTTATTGATAACAATTCTTGTTGCCGGCATATTTTTTTTAACCGCTTTTGTTCTGATTAACAGTCAAACAACGAGATTAAATGTCTTATTTGAGAGCGGAGCAGAGCAGTACAGAGACGATGTTGTCAGGTTGTTTCGAAGTAACGGATATTTAATTGAAAATACCGGTACATTAGTTGACGGGACAATAGAAGTAGAGTATTCATCTGTCTGTCCGGATATTTCCGTTATTACAACACCATTGATAATTGAGCGGTTCTTTGCTTTAACGAGATACGACTCGCAGATTAACAGGTTAGATGAATCAATGGAAGCTGAGTTATTTAGAATTTTTCAAAAAGTTACTGAATCAGACGGTGTCAGGTTTGCAGACATCACTGATGCACAGAGTTATGAGCGGGTATTATTGCGAAAATCCGATGGTAAGCCGATCGTGTTTTATAAGCTAATCAATTTTAATGAAAATACGGATAAATCGGAACAAGCAATTATCAGTTTTGATGTCGGAACTATTATCAAGCCGGTTGAATTTGTTACTTTGGGATTTGCCGGTGATCTGGTTCTAGAGGAATATGCAAGAGAGAATATTGACAGGTTCGGTATCGATTATCCCTTGGATAAGGTGAGGCTGTTATTAGAAGCACCGGATATAATGGGAGTTAACCTCGAATGTGCTATATCTGACAGAGGATCCCCTGAGCCCAAGGCATTCAGGTTTAGAGGAAGAACAAGCGATTTTGAGATGATAGTCAGAGCCGGAATAGATTATCTTGCAACAGCTAACAATCATGCCCTTGACTACGGTGTTATTGCGATGTCTGATACGATAGATACGATCAAGGTTAACGGTCTTAAGTATTCGGGGACAGGTGAAACGGTTGAAGAGGCTTTTAGTCCCGCTTTATTTGATCTAAGCGGTTCTAAGATCGCATTGTTTTCTATTGCCGATGTCCCTGATGAATACCGCGGTTACCGTCTTATGGACAACTTCAAGGTTACCGATGATAAGGGCGGGATTGCATACTATGATTTGAACAGGTTAAAATTACTATTTGATAGGTATAAAGCCGCCGGTTATACTATAATTGTCAATCTTCATACGGGTAATGAGTACAGACAGAGTCCGGATGACGCACACAAACGAAAGGCAAGGGGGCTGATAGATGCGGGAAGCGATGCGATTATCGGTCATCATCCGCATGTGGTCAATGGTGTTGAGATATATAACGGTAGAATTATTGCCTATTCACTCGGTGACTTTATGTTGTATATTGGCAGACAGCCCCGCGCGGATGAAGGAATGATAGTATATTTATATCTTGTAGGCAATCAAATTTTGTCATGGTCGTTTTATCCGACCGTTTGCAATAACGGGGTAGTATCTATGGAAGAATGGCGACTTGATAACGCAGAAAGGCATTTCATATTATTAACTGAGGCGATAAATTAATGTAATTAATAATTGCAGTTTTATTAGATTAGTGTATAATGAGCTGTCTTTTGATTTATTTATGTCAGTTTATTATCTTTATTTAGTGGAGATTGTTATGAAAGAATTCATGAGATGTTTGTGTGTATTGATGTTGGTTTTCTTGTTATTGGGGTGTAATAAAAAGAACAACAGTTCATCCGATACAACCGCAGATTCTAATACTGTTGAAAATGCATATTCAAACGGAGGCGATAGACCTTTAAAGGTTGTTTTTGTCCGTTTTGCCCCTTATGAATTCTTTGAAAACGAAAGTGATCGAGTTGCAGATAATATATCGGGTATTAATGGCGAATTGGTAAAGGTGACATTCGATGAGATGGGGGTAGATGTTGTATTTGAGTACAATTCATGGGTTACCTGCCTTGCAAAGGCGGGCTTGCCCGATTTTAGTGCTCTCCCCAGGTCTATTGAAAGGGTTGAATTTACAAGGGATATTCTCGAAAAAATAGAAAATGCTCCGGACAAAGCAAAAACGCTAAGCTTCTTTGTGCTGAGTGATGATGCAACCCAATACAATTTGAGAGGCGGCCTAACCGCCGAAGATATATTTTTCTATCGTGATATGCTTTATAAAACAGAGTATAAGGTAAACAAGAGTCTTGCCGGTGATGCGGATGCTATCTTTTCATTAACCCGCATTATGCACGAAAATTCTACTGCAGCTCGTATCTTGCTGATTATCC
>CAZSQU010000096.1:0-10020 GCA_964608985.1 uncultured Spirochaetales bacterium | reverse complement strand
CTCGATACAGCGTTAAAATTGCATATTCTAATACAGTTACCGCATTTAATACACTGACCAGTTAATATCTCAGCTTTATCGCCGCCGGAAAACACTCCGGCTTGCTTAATCTGTGGATTTAACACAAGAAAAAGATCAGATGCATCAACATCACAATCAGAAATCGCTATGTTTCGCTCAAGTGCACAAAAAGCCGCTGTAATCGAGGTTTTACCTGTCCCTCCCTTTCCGCTTATAACAACGATCTCTTTTTTATGTCCGCTTGGGGCGGTTTGCTTAACAGAACACTCAATATTTTGAGGATTAGAGGTGCTAAGCTCAATTTTGTGCGGTTTTTTTAACACTTTTTGCTTGTTATTTGCGTAATACATTATTTTATCCGCAATTATATTGAACAATTCAAAATATTCCTGATACTTTTCTACTGCAAGCCCCCCCGTAGAGTAACATTCAGCAATCTTACGGTCATCGGGGATCTCTCCAATAATGCTTAGATTTTCTTCGTTGCAGTAGTTTTTAAGTTCATTATCAAGATAATCAGCTCTATTTACTATAATTACCGGCTCTCTGTCAAGTTCACGGCACATATTAACAGCAAGTTTTAAGTCATTTACACCAAACGGTGTCGGATCTGTTACAAGTACGCATAGGTCAGAGTTTTTGACGGTCTCAACGACAGGACAAGATGTCCCCGGAGGTGAATCTAGTAAGGTTGTCCCCTTACCCGATTTTTCTTTAACTTTTCTAATTACACGAGGTGTCATACCCCCTTCACCGGTTTCGAGTAATCCATAATGGAAATCAATATTTCCCGATTTACCGCTTTTTAAGGTGCCAATTTTACGGTCTTGCTTAATGATTGCATCAGCAGGACAAACTAGTGAACATACACCGCAGACATGACACAGGCTTCTAAAGAACAATATTTTTTCTTTAACCGACACTAAAGCATTATATTTACAGTTATTATAACACTCTCCGCATTTAATACATTTTGCAGGATCAACACCGGCAGGCGATGTAATTAAAATCTCCTCAGACTTGGTAATCTCCGGATTTAAAAACAGATGTCCGTTAGGCTCCTCTACATCACAGTCGAGATATGTAACAGATTTACCCTGCTTTGATAATAAATAAGCCAAATTAGTCGATACAAATGTTTTTCCCGTACCGCCTTTCCCGCTTGATATAACAATATTAAACGCCATTACTAACTCCGATTATTATTTTTTATTTACTTTGTCCAAAATGTGAATTAACTGTTGCCTCATTTACAGGCTGAAATTCCCCTTTTTTGTACTTTTCTACTGCATCCTTTACAATTCCTGATGCACCGCTTATTACTTTGATACCGGCTTCATTTAAAACCCGAAAAGCATTGGGGCCGACATTACCTGTTATAAGAGCTTCAACATTTTTTTCTGCGACAAGTTGTCCCGCTTTAATACCCGCAGCCCCCTTAGAATCGCTGTCTATATTTTCGATAGATTCACAAATAAGTGTTTCTGTATCAATTATTAAAAAATTTGCACACCGGCCAAATCGCGGGTCGATCTGTGTATCTAAAGTTTTACCGTAAGATGTCACACATATTTTCATTATTCATCTCCATGTTTATGATTTTCATGATCGCATTCTGACTTATCCAATCCATACCCTTTTCCTGCACCGGGTTTACAAGATGATCCTTTGTTTGTAAGGTTACCTGATATAAAATCGGAAATAACCTTGTCAATTTCTCCGGAAATACCCAGTATCTGATTAATATTGTAACCGTTAAATAAATTTTGCGCACTTCCACCCATTCCGCCGGCAATAATACACTCTACACCTTTCTCATAGAAATATTTCGGCAGAAACCCCGGATGGTGCCCGGGATTTGGTATAACTTCTTTACCTAAGCATTTTCCATCAACTACCTCAGCAATTGTAAAAACCGGACATCGTCCGAAATGTTCTGACACCTGACTACCGTCTGTCGATATAACAATTTTCAATTTCTTCCTCCTCAAATATTTGATTTTTATTTCTTTTATCAAAATTACTTAATTGTAATTTATTGTTTTTATTAAATAAAATATATATTTTTTTAAATACGGTTTTAATTATACCGTTGTCATTATTCAAATCATTGTATAATATTTTACTTATTAACATTAAGAAAACACCTGATGCAATTGAATTCCCGCCTTTTCTTTGTCTAAGCCGTTTTTTATTAGTTAGGTTTTTCATTTTAAACAACTCCGTCAGCGGATAATATTTTTTTTATTTCATCCGGCAGAATCATCATTTTTTTTGTCTCACTGTCAACAACGACAAATTCAATTGTAGAGTTAACAGAAAGTTTAGTCTGTTTAAATATCTTGTATTTGAACGAAAACTTATAATCGTTCATTTTATCAGTACATTGTTTGATTACTATTTCATCATACATCATTAAAGGGCACTTATAATCTATTTCAATCTTTTTTAGTAGAATAGAATAATTTACCCGATCAAGAAAAATATTATTGGCTTCAAAAAACAAATTTCTTGCCCGTTCAAAATAATATAAAACTTTAGGATGATGAATAATTCCATAATAATCAACATCTTCAAAATGAACCCGCTTTTTTAGTTCAAACATGCCTTTCCTTAACTATTAGAAAATAAAGAAGTATCGAACCGTCATTATACAGGAGAAATCACTTGAAATTATAACAAATCCGATACTTCTTAAATTTTCAATTATTCATCGTTATTTATCGGTGAATTATTTTGAGTTTGAGTCTGATTTATTCCTGTTTGATTATTAAAACCCGAAAAAAACCGTCCTCTGCCCATACCTCTGCCTCTGCCGCAGCCCAAACCAACACCGCCCCGTCCTCTGCCGAAAGCTTGTTGATTATTAGTATTGCATGGCCCAAACCCACCACCCGTCATTGATCCTTGTCCGTTGGGTCCTGATCTGTCAAATCCTGGCATAAAAATACCTCCTTATAAATAATACTTAATAAACCGGTTTATTTTTCACTCTTAATGATAAATATTTTCATTTAGACAGAAAAATAAAAATCTCTCTATAAGATTTATCAATTTATCTACAATCACCGCATAACCCTTCAAATTTAATAAAATGTCCTGAAATTGCAAATCCATATTTATCGCCAAGTTTTTCTTCTATTTTACAAATTGTTTCAGTTTCTCCCGCGACAAAATCAGAATAATCTACTATTTTACCGCACGAAGTACAAACAAGATGATGATGGTGTTTCTTATGTGTAAAATTATCTGCAAGCTCGTATCTTGATTTGCCATCGCCAAAATCAAGCTTTGAGACCACACCCAACCTTGTTAATACATCAAGTGTTCTATATACCGTAGTCAGTCCTGTTTCGGGACAATCAAGTTTAACTTTAGAAAATATCTCTTCGGGGCTTAAATGTTCGTTTGTTGCACCCAATATTTCGAGAATAATCTCTCTTCCTGCTGTGCATTTCAATCCAAATCCTCTAAGTCTGTGACCCCATCTTCCGCATGACCTTTTCATTATGTTTAACCCCTATTACTAAATGAAAATATTTCTCATTTAGTAATTTAATACTTAAAATTTTTGTTGTCAAGGATTTTATTATTATTTTAAAATATTTATTTTACGGGAACATTTTTTAATTTTGGGTAAGCAGAATAATAGCTATTCAGGTTTTTTCTAATAAACGACAATAAAAAATCATTCCGTATAAAAACAAAATTTATTTGACAAATATTTGCATTATTATTTTAATTGTTATACGATCCACATTAGTATAAATTTTTAGGGGCTATATATATGAAAGCAGTATTTTTGTCATTGATTTGCGCACTTACCATTCTCTCCTGCACAGACACAAGACTTCATAAGATCGAGTCTTTGTGGTACTACACGACTGCAGACTCACCGGATTCAGATCAGTATCAACTGCTTAACGAATTTCAAAATCTCGAAAAACTGATCAATGAACAAAGCGGATATATTTATATTAAAACAGAATTTGACATAGATCCGTCTATAATGAACGGTAATCCGGCAATATCTCTCGGAAGGATAATCACCGCTGATGAAACTTATATAAACGGCCATTTTATCGGTAAAACGGGGAGTTTTCCTCCGCGATTCTTCAGCAGCTGGAACGAAACAAGGTCTTACATGGTCCCCCGCTCATTATTAAAACAAACCGGCAATGAACTCATCATCAAAGTTTTTATTAATGGTGAAGGAGAACTTATCGGAAGCAGATATATAGGTGACTCTACTGCCATCAGAACCAAAACATTTATTGACGACTTCTTCAACAGCTATATTAATGCACTTATATTCGTAATAATGATAATATTCGGTTTTTATCACTTCCTGATCTATCTAAAAAGAAAACAGGATGTCGAAAACCTCTATTATGCACTTCTTGCATTGAGTTTTGCGATATATGAAACAAATTTTTTTATACAAGTATTGCCTGACCCCCTATCGGTTGTTCCATCCTACCTGTTTTTTCAAAAGATAATTTTTATCAGTCAATACTTTGTGGCTTATTTTCTTGCTTATTTTATTAAAACATTCTCAAAACATAAAAGTTATAAGTTGACAGACATTTTGCTGCTTGTTGCACTTCTGGCTCCCGTGATTCCCCATCTTTTCTTTTTTGATTACGGCGCATTCAGAAATTTCACAAGATTAGTTCAGCCGCTGATACTTTTACCAATTATCTATATAATTTTCGTTCTACTTTATTCTATCAAGAAAAAGAAAAAAGAACCGCTCTATCTTCTGATTGGTGTAACGCCATTACTGGTTTTTGTGTTGCTTGATGTGTTTCTTCATCAAGTATTAAAAATGGCTGATTTGGTATATCTGTCCGGAGTCGGATTTCCGGCGTTTATGATAGCTGTACTTTTTATTATGGCGAATAAATTTGTTAATTATCACAACGAATTTGAACGAATGAATATAAAACTTGAAAAAAAGAATGATGAATTGAAACTCCTATACAACGCGAGTCTTTAGATGTCCTCGGAAGTCTCATCGGCAAACGGCAAAACCGGATCACTTTATTATACAATAATGAAACTTGCATGCGGATTTGGGGATGCAGATGAAGGATGTTTCTTTATTGTTGATAATGAGCCTGACACCCTTAAACTGATCCTCAATTACCCAAAAGTTAAGGTCTGCAATGAAATCTACACGCTCAAAAAACAATCCGTTTTAAAAGAAACTATTTCATCAAAAAAACCGGTATTAATCGGTAAGAACTCTACAGACGATGACAAAATTCGGGAATACAAAGCAAAAGGATCATATATTATCCTGCCGATTATAGTTAAAAATGAGGTTTTCGCAGTTATTACAATTTATAACAAGAAAGATAAAGCAGAATTTAATAATGATGACTTCGCACTTCTCAACGCATTCTCATCAGCGGCAAGTATAACAATCGAGAACGAACTGCTTAGTATCGATCTTATATCTAAAAACCGGCTCGAAGAGGAGATGAAAATTGCACAAAAGATTCAGACAGCGATCCTTCCCAAAATATTTGACAGCAATAATTTTGATATATCCGGTGTAATGGTTCCGGCAGAGGAGGTCGGAGGTGATTATTTCGACTTTATTGTAGATGATGCCGGAAGAGAATGGTTTTGTGTAGGCGATGTTACAAGTCACGGGGTTACTCCTGGTCTTATAATGATGATGAGCCAATCAATTATAAACACCGTTGTTAACATGCCGGGAATAAACCCCAAAGAAGCTGTATCACGACTTAATAAGATTTTGTTTGAAAACATCAAGAATCGTCTCGGTGTAAGTGAGTTTATGACATTCTCAATATTCTGTCATACCGGCAACGGAAATTTTATTACAGCTGGTAAACATATCGATTATCTGATTTATAGACAGGACACAAAAGATGTTAATAGAGTGAAAACAAACGGGATGTGGATAGGTGTAATGAAAGATATTTCTGCTAAAACCACGGAAGATACATTTACACTTAACAAAGGGGACATACTCTTTTTATATACTGACGGCGTTACGGAAGCCCCCGATAAAGATAGAGCACTCTTCGGAATTGACAGACTTATTAATGTTATAAAATCAAACGGGGATAAAAAGTCAAAAGACCTGATTGAAGATGTTATGTCTGAAATAAACAGATATTTAGGTGAACAGGACGACGACATAACAATGCTTTGTATTAAATATAAATAATAGTTAAGAACTTCAGTTCAGATCAACACTATCCACTGCTTTAAAAAACTCAATGGCAAGGATTGTTCTCGGAATATATGCCCCGACATCAAGCTCCTCTATCCTTGAATGTTCAAATGTCGGGTCTGAATCTATGCCGACACTATCAATTACAGGAATCGAATTTATAATAATATTTGACGGGGTTACACCTCCTGCAACAAACTCGGGTATCTCTCTTTTTAAAAGAAGCCGACCGACAGATTTATAAATATCTGCAAGTTTTTTTGAAGCACCTACAGCTTCAAGCGGTTTATATGACTGCACACCTTCAATCTTAACCTTTATCCCTTTACGGTGAGCTTCATTTTCAAGAGCAAAAATCTCCTTTTCAAGCCGTATAAACTCATCCTGACTGTAACATCTCAGATTAAAATGAATCGTTGCGTTATCAGGAACAATATTAGATTTCTTGTTATTTGTCGAAATCATTGAGACATTGATAACATTATCAGGAATAAACTGACCTCTGTCAACAATACCATCCTCTTTCATCTTTGAAGGATTATAATCGTAAGGATTATCGGGTAAAGTTGATTGCAGCCGGTAAAGTTTTGTAATTATAAACCCCGCTTCAGTAAGTGCATTAGCAGTAGCATGCGGCCCGTTGCCTGCATGACCCGCTATACCTTCAATAGTAGCAGTATAGTCGCCCGTTGCTTTCCTTTTTGTAACAATGCCGAGATCGGGTCTTCCCGTATCTGCAACAAAAGCAAAATCCGCCTCACTTGCGAGTTTCATGATAAGCCGTTCCTGAATCTCTGAACCGACCTCCTCTTCGCAATCAAAGTATAGTATCAACTCCTTATAAGGTGCAATATTTAGGGCGTTCATCACACTTAACATCTCTATAAGAAATGCTACCGATCCTTTCGAATCCGCCGCCCCCTGTCCTCTAACCATGTCCCTTACCCTGTCGTAGGCATAATTATTTACTGCATCATCGGTAACGGTGTCAGTATGATCGTATATAAGAATTTTTTTATTACCATCACCATAGAATCTTGCAACAACATGGATACCTGCATCAGAAGGATGAAACACAACATTGCCTCCAACTGCTTCAAGCCGGCCTTTTATATAATTTGCAATACTCTTAGACCCCTCTTTGTTGCCTGTGGTTGTATCTATCTTTACAAGAGACTCAAGTGTTTTCAGATATGCGGGCTTACTTTTCTCAACCTTTTTTGTTAATAGTTCTACAAATGCTGTATCCGGTTTATATGATGATTGTTCCATTAAACGACTCCAATAGTGTTTTATTTAAACGATAATTTCAATATATAAAAAACCGCGAATATTTACAAGATATTTTACTCACATTAATAAAAGAGAGCGCAAGCTTATGCTAAATGAAACCGCAAAAATGGCTAAGTTTTTTATAGTTTCAATACATATATATTTGATATTTTTACAAATAACACAAATTTAGATTGATATTTAAATTAAATATGTTATTGTTTTAACGATCTTATGTGAAAAACCATAACAATAAATATTTTTTTTGGAGCCATATATGAAATGTATTAAATGCAGTCCCGAACACATCAATTCGGTGTTATCCAAATCAAAATTTTTTAAGTTTCTAAAAGATGAAGAAAGAGACAGATTAATAAAATCGGGTGAGTTGATTGAATTTCAACCGGGCGAAAAACTTATGTCTGAAGCTGAAGTGGCAGATTATTTTTTTGCAATTATGTGCGGGACAGTTAATATCAAGATCCATCAAAAAGATTCTGAGATATATCTGACCACACTCGGAGCAGGGGAGATTATTGGAGAAGCAGCAATATTTATTAACTGCAAACGGACAGCCGATGTTGAAGCATACGAAAAAGTTACTGTACTAAAGATCAACAGGGCAACATTTATTGAATTCATTAAAAGCTCCCCTTCATCCGGTATTAAGATATTAATGGTGATTATCCACAGTCTTCTCAAAAAACTCCGTCTCGCAAATGAAGAGCTGGCTTTTGAACGGACTACACACATAGATCAAGATGAAATTGACAAATTTATTGAGGATAATTTCAATTAAAGAAAGTTATTGAGTTTTGCCGATATCTATCGGCTTTCGTGTTTCGACACATCTTCTGACGGTTTTTCCTGCTTTTTTAAATTTAACGGGCTTTCGTACCCTCTCTATCTCTGTTAAACCGAACACCGGAGAAGACCTCATGTGTTTCTCAATATACTTAAAATCCGAACGGTCTTCAATGTGCTTCAAAAGGCGTGAATACGGATAATATGGCGACTTCCTTAATTTGTACAGATGTTTTTTGTTCACAGAGTACTTAAATCTCATATAGATCAAGAAAACATCCGCAACAAAATAAACAATCCTATTAGGAATCTTAAGCACACCCAATATTTTTTTGACATATTCCCTGATAGAAACAATTAATTCAGCAACATCTTCCTGATAACGAATATTATCTATACCACCAAATAGCAGAATACACCAGAAAAAATCAAGATTTGCGGTAAGCTTCATATTATAACAATCTGAATAAACCGATATACCGCTATTAACAAACTCCATAATAGTTTTATGCTCAAGCATATAATCCAATTCGGGTAAAATATGCTTTAGTAAACCGGTTTCCTTTATAGAATTAATTATCTCTTTAGGCATAGGCGACTTAAATATTTTAATGAATTCCTCAAACAATCTTGAAACAGAAGATAATGATATCAGTTTACTATTTTTATTTATAACTCTTAGGGTTTTAGAATCGATCCTGCAGCCGGATATTATAGAATACTTTACAGCCCTGATCATTCTAACCGGGTCTTCACGAAAACTCTTTTCTGCCTTTACAATTGTACGGAGTCTCCTTTCAAGCAGATCATTATACCCGCCGACATAATCGATTATCTCAGAATTAATCGGATCGTAATACAATGCATTAATTGTAAAATCACGCCTTACAACATCTTCATGTATCTCACCGTAAACATTATAGCTGCTGTTCTTTATATCACTTCCATTATCTGTTCTGCCCGACCTGAATGTGGCAGTTTCAATGATCGTATCATGAAAGATCATATGCACCAGTTTAAATCTTTTACCGATTATCTTAGCGTTACTAAAAAGCTTCTTAATCCTGTAAGGCGTGGCATCCGTGGCAACATCAAAATCTTTCGGTTTACGGCCGGTCAAAAGGTCCCGCACCGCACCTCCCACAATATAACCCTTGTGCCCGTACTTGTGTAACCTTCTGATTATCTTAACTGCATTATTATCAATCAGACTATCATCAATACAATGTATCGAACTCCCGATTATTACCGGGGATATTTTTTTTTTTATTGAAAAAACTGCTGAATAATTCTAAAAAACCGGCCATTAATCACCTTAACCCCCTCTGCAAAACAACATCGCAGAGGGTATATTATTTGTATATTGTATATTCATTATATATAAAAAAAAGACAATTTAATAAAGTTTTTTTTTATTTTTTTTTATTGCTTATTGCCGGGTGCAATTTTAAATTTAGGGTAAACCGGAATAATACTTATTCAAATTTCTTCAAAAGAACGATAACAAAGAAAATGCCGCAGGCATTTTTACACCTTTCTTTGAGCTTATAAGCGAAATTTATTGGGTAATTTTATTAAGTTGATAGTTTAATAAAGTATAAAAGAAACGAGCGGAAACGCCTTAGGAGTCCTCGAATACAGCGTTTTCGAGCGTTTGCTTTTATGCTTTAAAAAACATTAACGATAGATTTATTAAATTACCAAAAAAATAA
>CAZSQU010000095.1:7796-10824 GCA_964608985.1 uncultured Spirochaetales bacterium | reverse complement strand
TAAACAGCAGCAATACTGTCTGTCCCCCCGGTTCCCCCATTTTTATCAAATGTAATTGTAAGCTCGTTTCTCTCAAACCATTGACAACCTCCAATCATTATTACCATACATAATAGCCCAAAAACTCTTAATGCTTTCATTTTAAAACCTCCGAAAATAATTATTTTAACCCCAAAAACCTTTTAGGATTGATATGCGCGATCTGTTTTATCAGATCATCCATCTTAATGCTTCTAAAATGTCCGTTAGCAACTACCATATAATAATCAGAACCATACAAAGTCCTTTCTCTTAATAAACGGCTGTTATCAAACCGCTCTTTTATAAATTCAAACATAGACTTGTTTTTGACATACTTATTCATTGCAATATTATATGACAGATCGGCATAAACATATTCATACTGATCCATCAAAGCCAGTATTCTTGAAACCCATGAGTTATTCTTACCTTTCATCATCAACAACCACTCCTCACCGCCGCCAAAATGACCGAGATTGAGTCTAAGTTCGGGAAATTCTTTTAACACAGGATTCCAGTTATATGGATTATTAAAAAACTGCCTGTAACTATCACCGGCTATAAACCATCTTGATTGCTGATCTTTTGGTATATTCTGATAATTTCCGTTACCATCGGCGATGTTTGATTTACCATCAAGCCCTTTCAAATACTTATAACTCGTATGAACCAGCTTGCCTCCGCAATGTGTAACAACCGGTATTCTCTTTTTTTCACATATTGAGAATAACTCCATCAATTTTGGGTGACTCGGCAGATAACCGAGAGCCGGATACACTTTCACACCAAAATACCCATACTCCTCAAATGCTAATTTGAGATAATCAAAGCAAAACTCATTGTTAGGATCAAAAGCAAAGAAAGGAAGTACCGCATCTCTGTTGTCATCTGCAACTTGTGCCATATCCTTCATTTGATTGATCAATAACCGGTTTTTACTTTTCTTATGAAATACCTTACTTCCGGTTGCCGGATCAATCATAGCACCTTTGATCCCTGAGCTTAGATCCATCATCAGCGTACAGACAACAGTTTTTCTAAACTCCTTATTTCCTTTGTAATACTCTAACAGTTTCTTGAAAATCTCACTTCCTGAACTATTATTAAATATGTTGATAAAATACGCAATATTGCTAAGCGGATCTCTATCATTACCACGGATAATAGAATGTAATAAGTGCTCTGCCCATTTAAAAAACTGTTTTGTAAATGGTAATCGAGCCCCCATATATCCGTCCGGCACATCATTATAAGTAAAAATATGCGCATGAGTATCAAACAGAATCTCGTCTTTATCACGATCATCATCAATAAGTCTTTGCATTTCAGGTGTTAGGCGTTCATAAGGATCATCACTAATATTTAACTTAAACAAGTTTTCACTATTTAGCATAAAATCACCCCCTTATCGGATAAACTAAAGTAAGATATAAAAATATATATGCTATCGATATAACAAGAATAGTTACACCTATAAATGATGTTTTGACAATGATTTTTGAATTAGATAGCTCAATCTCATCTCCGCCACCGGTTTTTTTTGAGTATTTTTTTGCAATACTAAATTGAACAATTGCTAAGATGACTCCGACTAACGGTATAACTAAACTGAAAACTAAGATAATCCATGATGAGATTAGTTGATAAAAATACACCTTTTTTGCATGTTCAAGAACAAACTTCTCATATTGAAGATTTACTTCCTGATCAGTAAATCCCGGCCCTACTAATAATCTCGGTATATTTATCTTTTTTTCATTCAATCTACTAAAATCTATAACACCAGTATCTGCATTATCATTTTCAATTCCATTTACAAAAACACTCAATAATGTTAAAACTAATATCAGTAAAGTTTTATTCATACTCTCCCCCTTACCATTTATAGCTCAAACCGAGCTCAAGCCCGTTACCTGTTCTTAAGTCAAGTGAAACAGGACTATCCTTTGCGATAACCATCAAAGGTATGCCGACACCTACCAGAGCCAGACCGAGAACTGTAACACCGATACTTGCACCAAAAACCCCGACAAAGGAGTTATATCTGCTGTTGTACTCTTCAATTGAAACTCCTGCCGCAAAACCTGCATCTATCTGCGGTCCGAGATATCCGAGATCAACGGCAAGCATTATTACACCGGCAAGACAGACTACCGCACCTGACGAAGTTAATGCTACACCGGGGATAAAATACGGATGCGTATCCATGTATATCTTGAACTGCTCCTCTCTTAAAGCAATCTCTTCAAGGCGAGCTTTTTCTCTTGCCTCTGCGGCAAGCCTTTCCTGCTCTATTGCCTCCAATCTTACCTGCTCCTCTGCTCTTGCTCTTGCCTCCGCCTCCAATCTTGCTTGTTCATCTGCACGGGCTTTTTCTTCCGCGGCAAGTCTTACCTGCTCTTCTTCAACCCTTTGCCTGTCGATAGCCGCTATCCGACCTGCAACTACATCCGGTGATCTCAATAGTTCGTTCAATGAACCGCTTATAACCCTGTCCGAGTAAACAACCACGCCTGTCTCCACCTCAATTGTTCTGATATTCAAAACGAAGTTTCCTCCGGCTTGCCCGACAGAACCGACAACAACGATTCTCGACATAGCCAGACGACCGATCTCTAACGCCATATCATCGGTAAATAGATCAGTATTGGTCAACCTGAGTTCGTTGATAATCTGATTCAATTGTGCCCGTTCTACAATCTGATATTTCCTCAGATTAAAGAACGAAGTTATAAGCCCTTCAGTTACAAGATCTGCAGTGCCTTTGTCAATTGATATCGCTTTCATATCAAGAATAACGATCTTTTCAAGTGCCACACTACCCTGCCCGAACATTGCACCAATGTTCATTAGTAGCAACAATAAAACTAACTTTCCTTTCATAAACACCTCATTTTCATAAAATTAATATAAAAAACCCCGAATCGGTTTAATAATGTCCGCCTCGGGGTTATATTTTGAGATATAAAAAATTCTGCGCTGTTTTCTAAAAGGTTTGCGCTTGTAG
>CAZSQU010000095.1:0-7696 GCA_964608985.1 uncultured Spirochaetales bacterium | reverse complement strand
TGAGTAGTGAGTAGTGAGTAGTGAGTAGTGAGTAGTGAGTAGTGAGTAGTGAGTAGTGAGTAAATACTTATTCATATTTTACACTATAACATATTAAATGTTTGTAATCAATGTAATTTTTATTTTTTTTATTAAAACGGGGGGCGAATTTATATTTGGGTAATTTTAACCTGCATTATACACGAACAATCTCTCTTTTATCAACAAAAGCATAATTTGTATTATTGCATTTTTTGAGTATTTTTATTATAACCTATTAATAATTAAATAAGGAAGCTTGTCAAAATGATTACTATTAAATCCGATGAAGAGATAGAAAAGATTAGAGAATGCGGTAAAATAAGTGCGTCTTTTTTTAGATATATCGAGTCAAAAATCAAACCGGGCATAACAACAAAAGAGATCGACCGTTTAGCTGAAGAATTTATATATGACAATGGCGCGATCCCGTCATTTAAAGGATACTCCGGATTTCCTGCGAGTATATGTGCCTCAGTTAATGAAGAGGTTATTCACGGAATACCCTGCAATAGAGTTCTAAAGGACGGAGATATTGTCGGCATCGATATTGGGATAAAAAAGTTTGGAATGATAAGCGACAGTGCAAAAACATTTACGGTGGGAACTGTTTCTGAACAAACAGTAAAACTTCTAAACCGCACGCATATTTCGCTTTACAAAGGTATTTCGGCAGTATCTGCCGGCAAACCTGTTAACGACATAGGAGCCATAATTGAATCATATATAAATCAGTTCGGTTACGGGATAGTCCGCGAATACTGCGGTCATGGAGTCGGTTACGAGAATCACGAAGAACCGGAAGTCCTTAACTATAAGACGAACAGAACAAAAAAACTCCTTAAAAAAGGTATGGTTATCGCAATAGAACCGATGATCAATATGGGTAAAAAAGAAGTATTTGTAACTGACGACGGCTGGACTGTTTCAACAAAAGACAGAAAATATTCCGCTCATTTTGAACATACCGTAGCCGTAACAGATAAGGGGTTTGATATCCTTACCGTTGATGAACAAGAACTAAATGAGTTTAAGTCTGTACTAAACAATAAAAACTAAAATATTAAAAATCTAATCTCCGACTCCCGACTATCTTCGACTATAAAAAGCGTTTGATTTTATGCTTTAAAATAGATAAACGATAAATTTTTAAATTACCAAAAAAATAAATTCGCACCCAATGTTCTCAAAAAGACTTGACAAATATATGATATAAATAGTAGATTATTCAAAGCATTTCAAATTACCCGTATAAATTTTATACCGTTTTTTTGAAAGCAAAACTGTTATTTTTATGCAATGGAGTAACAAATTGATAAATATCAGGGCATTCAAAGCTGTAAGACCTGACCCAAAATTAGTTTCAAGGTTTGTCGTTCCGCCCTATGATGTACTTAATTATAATGACTGCTTAAAATTATCACAGAATAACCCCGATTCGTTTATAAGAGTTACAAGGTCGGAGGTCGAATTTGACGGAATTGATCCGTATTCACCGGCAGTTTATCAAAAAGCATCAGACAACCTCAGAACCTTTATTGATAAAGGCGTTTTGATAGTTGAAGAAAAGCCATCAATATATGTTTATGAGCAAACTCTTGACGGAAGAATACAAACCGGTTTTGTTGCTTGCGTATCAATCGAGGATTATGGCGCAGACAAAATAAAAAAGCACGAAAAAACCCGAAAAGAAAAAGAAATCGATAGAATTAAACACATAGAGACAACAATGGCTCACACAGAGCCATCATTTATGATCTATCGAAACAATTCAAATCTAAACGCTATTTTAACTGATACTGTATCACAAAAACCTTTGTACGATTTCACTACAAATGATACGGTTAAACACAGATATTGGATAATATCCGATAAAGATTCGATTGCGGTTATCATAAATGAGTTCAAAAAAATCAATGCCCTTTATATAGCTGACGGCCATCACAGGTCACAAAGCTCATATCTCGTCGGAAAACAAAACCCGAATAATGAGGAAGCACAATGGTTTCCTGCAGTCATATTTCCCGAGGAAACATTAAGTATAATTGATTATAACAGAGCCGTAAAAGATCTTAACGGGCATACATCTATCTCATTTTTGGAAACAATAAAACAAGATTTTATTGTAAACGAAGTTAAGCCAAACAGAAAAAACAACGGATTCTCACCCGAAAAGAAATTTCAAATAGGAATCTATATTGATCATATCTGGTATGCTTTATCCCCAAAAAAAACTCCCGTTACAGATGACCCGATCGAAACACTT
The DNA here is from genome assembly GCA_964608985.1 of uncultured Spirochaetales bacterium. GTDB lineage: Bacteria > Spirochaetota > GWE2-31-10 > GWE2-31-10 > CAYYKD01 > CAYYKD01. The sequence goes on along the minus strand of CAZSQU010000095.1, from coordinate 5,412 downwards.
GATGTTTATCTTCTTCAGTCTTTGATTCTTGAACCGATACTCGGAATTACCGACCCCCGAACCGATAAAAGGATTGATTTTTTCGGCGGGAGCAAAGGTACGGGATTATTGAAAGACATTGTTGACTCAAAGGAATTTGCCGTATCATTCAGCATGTTTCCGACAACAATTACAGAACTAATAAAAGTTGCTGATGCCGGCTTATTGATGCCGCCTAAATCAACATGGTTTGAACCAAAGCTCATTTCGGGCTTATCAATTCATCTACTGGACGAATAACTATGGAAAAATTAATAAAAAACAAAGTAAGAGCTATACTACCTGTTTACAAGATTTTCTTTTATATTATGCTTGGTGCTTTATGGTCACTCGCCAATGTCGGATATTCAATAGGTTTTATTACATGGTTCGGCTTGGTGCCTTATCTTTTTATCATTAGAAATGAAAAGTTCAAGCACGGGATACTTTATTCAATGCTTTTTGGTTTCTCTGTTTATTTCTTTCACTTTTTGTGGCTTCCCGATGCCATTTACACAAGGGTTATACTTGAGGTTTTCCCTATATGGTTAACAGTTCCCGGATTCATACTATCGTGGCTAATTATGTCACTAATTGCCCTATACCACGGTTTAATGTATGTTATTATATATATAGCGGCAAGATATGTATCAAAGAAATTGGGGTTTTATCTTTATTTCCCTATCATTTATACGGTACTCGATTCCGTTTTTCCAAAAATGTTTGTTGATAGACTCGGTTATTCACAATATATGTTTTTTGAATTCACTCAATCTGTTGATCTTTTTGGTGTTCCGCTTATAATTTTTCTTCTTATATCATCATATGTAGCCGTAATTATGATTATTGAGGCAGTAATCTGTAAAAAAGGTCGTGAGATTGCTTTTACATCATTTCTTCTCGTTATTCTTGCAATTTCAGGGCTAAGTGCTTACGGCTCATTACGAATAAAAGAGATCGATAAACTAAAGGCAACATCAGACACTGCAACCGTATCGATTGTTCAAGCAAATATTACCGGCGAAGGTAAGATTCTTATGCAGATGGGAACAATTATTGATAAATACAATGGATTAACCGAGGCATTAACAGACCCAAGACCCGATCTTGTCGTTTGGCCCGAAACAAGCATACCATCAATACTCTATACAACTGTAAATAACTTAACTTCGATAATCAAGGTAAGAGATTATAACATTCTTTTTGGAACCCATGTTGTAAGAATGAATTCACAACACAACTATTCACTATTTAACGCCCTTGTACTTTCTGATACAAACGGACAAAAAGCGGATGCTTACTACAAGAACAAATTATTACCGTTTGTTGAACACATTCCTATCAGACAACTTAACTTTCTTTTTAAAATTGTAGGTTTTACGCCGTTCAGCGAAGGCTTTGGACCGTCAATTATGACAGTCGGCAAAATAAGACTTACACCGAATATTTGTTATGAATCACTAAATTCATCCTACATATTAGATTCGATGAATATTAAAGACACGAGTGCAAATCTTATTGTTAATGCAACAAATGATTCATGGTTTGGAAATAGTATAGAACCCAAAATGCACTTCCACATGGCAAGATTCAGAGCCATTGAAACAAGAAGAACCATGGTCAGATCAACATGCACGGGTTATTCAGCTATAATTGACCCAACAGGAAAGCCATTAATGATGACCGGATTATTTACTGAGGAAACATTAACTTCACAAGTGCCCCTATTATCTGAAGATACTATTTATATGAAATGGGGCAGATTCTTTATTTGGGTATTATCAATTATACTTATACTGCTTATAATTTACAGAAGAATTGTTATATATAAGATTACAGAAAAAAGAAAACAGAAACTCGCACTTGTTCATCATCAGACAGAGCTAAAGAAAATGTGGTATGACTAATTACTTATGGGCATTTTATGATTAAATACCTCATTAAGCGGCTTTCATTGATGCTTATAACCCTCTTCGGGATAAGTTTTATCTGTTTTGGACTAACAAGAATACTGCCGGGCGGTCCGGTAGAACAAGCAGTTCAAAGATTAAAGCAATCCGCCGGAGAAACGGTAAGATCAATCTCAATTCCACAAGCCGAGATAGAGAGACTCAAGAAATACTACGGCTACGATAAACCATTTATTATTCAATATCTTATTTGGCTCTCAAAGGTAATAAGAGGTGATTTTGGTGACTCATATATAACATATAAACCGGTTTTGCAAGAAATCATATCAAAGTTTCCGATTTCGTTAACATTCGGACTTTCGGGATTTTTTTTATCATACATTATTTGTATTCCATTGGGGATTTTTAAAGCAATCAAAAGCAATTCTAAGTTTGATACATTTTCAAGTATGATTATTTACGCGGGTTACTCGGTGCCAGGTTTTGCAATGGGTATCGTCCTCCTTGTATTTTTGGGAGGCGGATCATTTCTAAACATTTTTCCTTTGACGGATATAATATCAGAAAACCACGATATGCTTTCATTTCCTGCAAAAATTTTTGACTACATTCATCACATGATATTACCTGTTTTCTGTTACAGTCTAAGCGGCTTTGCAGTATTGACAATTTTAATGAAAAACTCAATGATTGATGAATTAAATAGTGATTATATAAGGACTGCGCTGGCTAAGGGTCTCGATTATAAGAGAGCTGTTTTTAAGCATTCATTAAGAAATGCGCTTATTCCGATAGTAACCGGCCTCGGGTCAATATTTTCGGTGTTTTTTGCCGGTTCTATACTAATAGAGACTGTTTTTACTATCCCCGGAATGGGACTTTTAAGTTTTAGAGCGATAAATAACAGTGACTACACACTTGTTTTGGGTATAATAATGATTTCATCACTTGTCAATCTTGCCGGCAGACTTTTTTCAGATATAATGCTTGTCGCAGTTGATCCGAGAATACGGTTATAGAAAGATAAGGAGCAAACTGATGATACCTGAATATACAAAAAAAAAACTTGTTACTTTTATTAAAATAAAAAGGTCGTCAATCTCATTGGCCGTACTTTTAGTTATCTATATATTATCACTATTTTCTGAGTTTATTGCAAATGACAAGCCTCTATTAATCAGATATAACAGTAAAAATTACTGGCTATCAGCTTTTATTCTATATTCTGACAAGGAATTCGGGGGACAATACGATACCGAAGCGCAATACAGAAGACTCATAGATACCGATAGATTCATCAAAGATAAAAATAATTTCATCATCTTTCCGCCTATCCCATACGGACCTAACTATATTGACCTTATTGAATTGGAAGGATTTCCTCCAACTGCACCTTCAAGTGAACATATATTAGGGACAGACAATAAAGGCAGGGATATTTTCGCAAGAATTCTATACGGGTACCGTATTTCGATAACTTTTGCACTAATACTTCTTATTGTTGAGATTCTACTGGGGGTAATTATCGGCTCAATACAGGGTTATCTTGGTGGTAAGGTCGATCTTAGTATTCAAAGACTAATAGAAATACTATCATCGTTACCTTTTTTATATATTGTTATACTGTTCAGCAAGGTTTTTGGTCGGTCATTTACAACTCTCTTAGTAATTATGTCGATTTTTAACTGGATTGGACTTTCCTACTATATGCGCTCAGAATATCTTAAACTCAAACAATTACAGTTCGTTGAAGCAGCGCGTTCAGTCGGCGCGGGCAATATCTATATTATGTATAGTGAGATTCTGCCGAATGCGTTAGTACCAGTTATTACTTTTGCACCGTTTTCAATAATAGCTTCAATCTCATCACTATCGGCGCTCGATTATCTTGGGTTTGGACTGCCCCCCCATATACCTACTTGGGGAGAGCTTATCAGTCAAGGCATGAGTAATCTTTCAAAATACTGGTTATCTGTTTACCCGCTTGCAGTTCTATTCGGTACTCTTTTATTAACCGCATTCGTCGGAGAAGGTGTTAGAAACATCCTCGACCCCAAAAGGTACACCAGAGTCGAATAGCACTAATCTATCTCAATCGACGCCCAGAAATTGTTGATCTTTTCATTGGTAACCGCTTCAGGGTTCTTTGAGCTTAATGAGATAACATAAACCAGATCTCTGTACTCTATATAAACCGATCGCTGGAAAAACTGTTCGCTGTTTTGAGTATAATAAAATTGAAGGGATTTAAAATTAATGTTTCTGTTTATCAAGCCTTCCGGCCTCCATATACCATCATAAAACACTCTTACCCGCTCTCTCAATCTGTCCTGATCCTGCTCTACGAAAGTATCAAGATTGGTAAAAATACTCTTTTCCGCCTTTCTGATCGCAATCATTTTTTCGCTTGTTCTCGGTGATGCATTTCTATCGATAATCAATGTTTCAAAATCAAATTTTTGTGCTTCAGCAAAGTTCTCTATCATGCCATCCGGTACACGATATCTGAATCCGCTGTGAACAGGCATCAAGTTACTCAAATCATCCATCGTAAAACCTGCCGGTCCTTGATCAAATTCATATTCAACTACCACCTCAGGCTCTTCAATTACCTCCGGCTCTAATTCTACAAGTTCGGGTCTGCTTGAGCAACTGCAAATGATAAATATTGTTAATAAAAATGTTGTTTTTTTCATAATTTGAACTCCTTTCAATATCCGGTTTTTGTGGTAACATCCATTTTACCGCCGTTAAATAGAATCATCGGATATATAATACCATAATCTTAAATTAAACAATACTAATTACCAAATTTATTAAATAATGAGTAAAATAATTAGCTTTTTTTTATTTATCATTATATATACCACTAATTGTATTAGAAATTCGGAGATATTATGACATTAGTAACCATTATTGTAGGCAGTGAAAGTGATTTTACGGCAATTGAGCCATTAAAAGCAAAATTGAATGAACTTAATATTAGTTATACTGTGAATGTGATATCTGCACACCGCAATTTGCCGGAACTTATGGAATTCGTTAAAACCAATAAAACTAAAATCTATATTACAGCCGCAGGGTTATCTGCCGCACTTCCCGGAGTAGTCGCCTCCCTTGTGGAACAACCGGTAATCGGCGTTCCTATAGTTGTCGGACCACTCGCAGGAATGGACGCTTTAATGTCTATCCTTCAGCTCCCCAAAGGGATTCCTTGTGCGACAATGGGGATAGGAAAACAAGGCATGATTAATGCTGCATTACTTACAGACCGCATGTTGAAGATCAGCAAATAGGTAACAGAAACATCGGAGATTCTATCCCCCCTACTTTTAATCCTCTACTCCCGACTCCCGACTATAATACAGCGGTTTCGAGCGTTTATTTTTATGCTTTAATGAGTAAACAATAGATCATTCAAATTACCCCAAAAATAAATTCGCCCCACATATTGATTTTAATTTAAATAAACCTATAATTTTTA
>CAZSQU010000094.1:0-11027 GCA_964608985.1 uncultured Spirochaetales bacterium | reverse complement strand
ACCATAAAAAGATAAATAATAAAGCAAGATACTTATATATGGCTATAAATGACAACTGGAGTGATGAAAACTATGAAGCATATAAACAAAGTAAAAGTAGGAAAGGTGACATCGAAAAAACTCAGCAGGCAAAAAAGGACTTGGAGTTAAAGAAGCTTGAATATGATAAATATATTGAGACTGAATGCATGAAGAAGTTTCAATCCTTATCTGATGCCGAATTAAAGGTTATTGATGAAAGAGTTACAAAAGAGCTTGATACACCATTTTATAAATCTAATGATGAAATATATAAGATTACACTTGAAGTTAAGAGGGTAGGGGAAGTGTATAAGTTGATAGAGGGTGATTTACTTGGATTTGAAGAGTATGTTATGTATTTCTAATAAAATAAATAATATTATGAATAATCCTTGAATTCTTTAATAATATTTTATAAAATTAACGAAATAATCTTAGGTAGAATTTATTATGAAAAAATATTTTATGACCCTTGTTTTATTGTTAAACATATGCCAATTAGCAGTATCAACAACAACAGTAGAAGAGTTAACATTTTCAGATACAGAAATTAATCAAGCTTTAAGAATTATCGGAGAAATATTTAATGTTTCAATAATATCAACTATTCCTATCGAAGGAAAAGTCACTAGGTTTTTAAGAAATACCAATATAGAAGATGCGCTAAGAATTATATTAGAACCGCTGGGTTATACATATGAGATAAACAATAATATTTACATTGTTAAAAACATACCGGCTTATCTAATAGATTATAATAATAATAATTTTTCCATAAGATGTCAGAATGCTTTCTTGCATGAATTATTAAATGAAATTTCATTATTAAGTCACAAAACAATCATTTATAATGCTAATAGATCAACTCGTATCAGCTTTAATGTTTTTAATAAACCACTTAATGAAGTTCTTAATATAATTAAAGAAACAACAAAGTTTGAGTTAAGTATTTCAAACGATGTTTATACTTTTTCCGAGTCTTTAAGAAACAATATTGATTTAACAACTATAAACAACAATAGAAATATTAATATCAGTGGTTCAGAAGACCATATAACAATTTCTTTTGTAAATCAATCAACAAATGATCTATTATTGGCATTATTTAGTAAGTATAACAAAGAATATATAATATTATCCAGATCCGGCGGAAATATACCTTTTTTATCTGTTAATGATATTACTTTTAATAATCTTTTAAAAATTATTCTTGAGTCTTCCGGGCAAACATTTGTTTTAACTGATAATAAATATTTTATATATGATTCAATTACCGGTCGTCAAGGTTTTAGATATAATACAATGAGGCAATATAAATTTATTAATCTTACCCCAAGAATTTTTACAGCAATACTTCCTCCTCAAGCAATGCCTCAAACTTCTTTTAGAGTTGATAATGAAAGAGGTATAATTACTTTAATCGGTTCAATCGATGAGGTTGATTATTATTATGATTTGGTTAAAAACCTCGATGATAGTTATCAAGGATATACAGAAAGGGTTGTTCCTCTAAACTATATCAGGGCTGCTAACATTAAAAACCTTTTACCACAGCGTTTTAGGGATGTTGACATAAGTGTTGTTGAAAACAGTAATAGTATTGTACTTATGCTTAACGACAGTGATTATCAAGATTTGTTACAATTTATATCTACAATTGATGTTGTTGTGATTGGTCAGCATTATCAGTTTAGGTATCTTGATCCGGAGTATGTATTGAGCAAAATGTTACCTTCATATATTGATAAAGACAAGATTATTCTTAATAAAAATACAGCTTCTTTATATTTTAATTTACCGCAAAGCACAATTGTAGAACTATTTAATTATTTTGATTCAATAGATGTTGCTCCTCCTATTATTAGATATCAGTTGTTAATAGTTGAGTATATTAAAAAAAATAATTTCATTTTTGATTGGGGGTTTGGTGTTAACAATAATTCTGATATTACAGAATTAAGTATTAATGCCGGTGTTTTTAACAATAACTCTGATGTTATTGGAGCAAATTTTGATATTCCTACTGTATTCGGTTATTCTTTTTCTGTATTTCTTGAAAATCAATTAACAGAAGAAAGAGCAAAGATTCAAATGGCAACTGAGGTTTATGGTATTTCAGGTGAAAGAGTTTCAATAACAAACACTCAAACCTTACAATATAAAGACGATAGAGTTGATAATAACGGGAATAGAACTCCGGTGTATAGTTCAACAACATTTGGTCTTAACTTAGAAATTACAGGCAGAGCAACCTCCGGAGATGAAGTGTTTTTGGAAGTATCTGCAAGGATTTCCGATCAAATTCCAAAATCCGGAGACGGCCAAGCTCCTGATACATCAGAAAAAACCGTAAAAAACACTGTTAGAACCAGAACAGGTCGCCCCGTAATTTTGGGTGGATTAATCTCATTTAAAGAGAATTATAAGAATAATGTTTTTCCCGGGTTGGGTAATATCCCTTTTTTGGGAGAAGCTTTTAGAACACATAATAATTCTTTTTCAAATTCAGAGTTTGTAATATATATTATTCCTTTTATTCAGAAGACAGAAGAAGAAATTGAAAATGAAAGGGAAGAGATTATTGAAACTATCTTTGATCAAGGATTTGAATATTGATATGATTAAAATAAGTATTCCGGAAGAACTTCAATTTAATGTAGATTTTATTAATCATAACAGAGTTATTAAATTGTCCGAAGATGAAAATAGTATTGTAATAGCAAAAGATGATAGCACTAATTTAGATGTTATTAATGAGATAATGCATTCATATCGGAAAAAAAACATAAAAATTGAAAGTTTAACTTCAAGAGAGTTCGATGAACTCGTGAGAAACTTCTTTAAGAAGGACCATTCTTTCGTTATACAAGGGAAAACAAAAGAGACTCTATTAAATGATTTGACAAAACTATCAAGCGATGCTCCAATTGTTAATCTTGTCAATGAAATAATTTCAACAGCAATTAACATAAAAGCTTCAGATGTTCATATTGAACCTTTTGAAACCTATTTCCGTGTCAGAGCAAGAGTCGATGGGTACCTTCGAATTATTTCTACATATCCAATTAATCTATTTGAACCGGTTTGTGCCAGAATTAAAGTAATGAGTAAGCTTGATATAACTCAAAAAAGAGTGGCACAAGATGGCAAAGCCCAGTTAGTATTGTATGGTGTTAAGTATGATATAAGAACATCTACACTGCCTACAATATTTGGGGAGTCTATCGTTTTACGGTTTCTTTCTACTGATAGGCATAGATTTGAATCTCTAAAGTCACTTGGTTTACACGAAGATGATGTTGCAGTTTTGATGAGGGTTATGAAAAGAAGTTTCGGAGCTTTTTTCTTAACAGGACCAACCGGGTCCGGAAAAACAACGACATTAAAGATGTTGTTGGGACTGCTTGATATTGAATCGAAGAATATTATAACCGTTGAAGATCCGGTAGAATACACCATCGAAGGAATAAATCAAATACAAATCAATGAAAAAGTAGGACTTACTTTTAATACTGTCTTAAGGAATATTTTAAGACAGGATCCGGATGTTATTATGATTGGAGAAATGAGGGATAAAGAAACAGTTGATCTTGCGTTAAGGTCGGCTATAACAGGACATCTGGTCCTTTCAACCCTTCATACCAATGATAGTATAGCATCTATATCAAGACTTGTTAATATGGAGGTCGCTCCTTATATATTAGAGTCTGCTATTATTGGAGCTGCAGCTCAGAGGCTTGTCCGCGTTCTTTGTGAAGATTGTAAGTCTAAATATACACCTGAAAAAATTGATAGTTTGCTTTTTGAAAAACATGGTTTGAACACAAACCTGTTGTATAAACCTACCGGATGTCAGAAGTGTAATAACACCGGGTATGTCGGCAGAAAGGCTTTCTTTGAAATATTCGAAACAGATGAAATTATTAGACAGATGATTATTGATAATAAGCCCGTTTCTTATATAAGGAAACATTTGTATTCTAAAGGGTTTAAATCCATCTTTAAAAAAGGAATAGAAGGGGCTATTGAAGGGAGCGTGTATTTGGAAGAAGTTAAAAGCTGTATAGGTGAACAGAATGAATAATTATGTAGTCAAAGTAATCGATGAAAAGGGTCAAAAGAAGACACTTTCTGAATCGTCTATATCAGAGGAGCTTCTCAGAGATTCTCTTCACTCTCGAGGTTACTATGTGATAGACTTGAAGCCTTATATTATGGCTAAATTTAAAATTTTTAATAAAAAAATAAAGAAAGAGTTTGTTCTTGATTTTGTATATAATACACACTCTCTTTTATCTTTTGGTCTTGATATAAATGAAGCAATAGTTATTATGAAAGATATATACCCGGATGTTAACGAAAAAAAAATCATAGATGAAATCAGCATTAATTTAAAAAAGGGTGGAACTCTACAAGAATCAATAAAAATGGCTGATACAAATTTTATGTTTGATGACTTTATTTTATCAATGATTTCCGCAGGGGAATCAGGAGGCAGTTTGGTTGAGTCTTTTCAGCTTATTCTTGAGTATTTGTTAAATATAAAAAAAACGAAAGAAAGTGTTGTTTCTTCGCTTACATACCCTATAATCCTTGTTTTTGCGTCGTTTTTAGCTTTTAATTTACTCTTATTTTATATTGTACCAAACTTCGAGCAAATGTACTTAAGTATGAATTATCAACCAAGCGGGTTGATTAGTTTAGTTTTTAATCTTTCAAATATTGTCACAAATTATAGTTTGATTTATTTGGGGGCCCTTGTAACAATTGTTATGTTGTGTTGTCTAACCGTAAAGTTGGGATATCATAAACTCATTTTAAACGCAATTATATCTAATATACCTTTGTTTTCTTGGATAAAAAGATTGCAAGTCAAAATAAGACTTGCGTTCTGTTTAGAAATAATTTTAAAGAGTGGAGATACTTTAGAGCAGGCTTTAACTAAATTGATTGTTTTTGAAGAAAATCCGGTTGTTTCTTTGCAATTAAAAAGTGCTTTGGAGATACTTAAAGCAGGAGGAACAGTCAGTGATGCGATTTTTAATATTAAGGTATTTGATATTAGGGATATACGACTTATTGAGGTTTCAGAGTCCATTTCCAAAACTACCGAGTGTTTCGAAAAAATTCACATAGATGCTTCAGAGTTCTTAAAAAAATCACTTGATAAAATGGTAAAACTATTGGAGCCGGCTGTTGTTATTGCTGTTTCATTGTTTATATTTTTTGTAATGTATTTGGTAATTTCACCAACATTGAATATGCTTGATAATTTTTAATTTTTTTTTAAAAGGAGGTGTGATTTGAAAAAAACAACTTGCAAGATAAATTTGAAAGACGGGTTTTCTTTAATGGAGACTTTAGTTTGGGTTGCTATAGTTGGGGTTTTTGTAGGGCTTGTGGGAATTTCAGGAGCTTCTTTTCTTAATAGAGCTAAAGTTAGAGCGTGCAAACAAGAGATGAGGGTCTTCTCTTCTGCACTATTAGATTATATGGAAACGGAAGGCGAATTACCTGATGAAATCCAAGGATTAAGCTTATTGCTGGAAAAAGGATATGTTGTAAGCACCGCTTTTAAAGACCCATGGGGTAATCCATATCTTTATTCATTGATTTCACAGGGGCAAGATTTTGAAATTAAGTCCTTTGGGGCTGATAAGAAGGAAGGTGGCACCGGAATAAATACAGATATAACAATATCTTTGAGTGGCAGCAATGAAGAAAACACACCATTTTAATTGGATGATTGAAGCTTATACTCTAATAGAGGTTATTATTAGCGTTACAATATTTTCATTTATGTTTAGTACTGTTTTTTTAGGTGTATCATCTATAATGATGATGCACAAAAAAACCAAAGAATATTCAATAACAAATTTTGAGTATGCAGATACAAATATAGAGGGTTTATATGAAAAATTCAAATAAACTTATCTCTGACGCTTTTACACTACTGGAGTCTGTGATTACAATAACGGTAATTTCTTTATTACTTTCAGTTATATCGTTTGGTGTTTTTAATTACTTTAAATTAGTTCAAAGGGTCAATACTCAAGTGGTTGAAACAAAGAGAACATCGGAAGCATTAAAGATTATTAGCTTGGATCGTCTTAATGTAAATAGATTTCCACGATTTAGATATAATGATTATGTTTTCCAATCGGATAAGTTTGTGTTTTTTACGGGAGGAGAACAGGTTGAATACAAAAAAGCAAATGATGGGTTACTTATTGTAAGGGACGAAGTTGAGACATTGTTTAAGGGTATTAGTAATGTAAACTTTGATTATTATGACAGATTTGATCGTAGGATGGTAAATGACAATTTCCCTGAATATTGTGTTATGGAATTTAAGGCTTTTGGTAAGGAAATGTCTTTGAGGATAAGAATATGAAAGAGAGACTTAAGGATGGTTATATTAATTACACTGTCTTGTTGATCATAACTTTGATTATGTCAATTCTCTCTACTGCCCTTATAAGTATTTCATATCATTTATCAAGGAGCAATAAATACTCTAATGTGAACAAAACAATAGCTATTATGCTTGAAACCTTGAAAGACATAACAGATGAGATTGAAAAAACCGATTCAGAAGAATATACAGGTCTTGAAAGCGGTTGGATATCTTTGTTGCCGCTTGACAAAGATGGATGTAGTGTAGAGTATGAAATAATTGACAACAAAATCCCTATAAACTGGATTGACTTAGACAATCTTCCTACATATATTATGAAAGAAAGTTTTGATTCGAATACTTCGTTTTTCTATAATCAAGAAGATATAATTAAATACATAAAAGATGAATATGCTGATGCATTTTCCTGTTCGATGATGTATAATTTAAATATTTGTGATGTTGAAAAAATTGGTGATTATATCTCCCGATTATCATTGGGATATGATATAAGTGATGAGTTAAAACAAAAGATTATGTTATACAGAGGGAGTCTAAATTATTGGAAACATAACGATCTGATTGTTAATGAAACCAGATATGAGCTGTTAAAGATTTATTTTCCCAGAGGTCTTGAAGAAGACTTATATAAATATTTCGATTTTAAAGGAAGCATTAATTTAAACTTTGTGTCCGAATCAGTATTCAGGTTATGTTTGGAAATGCTTTATAATTCCGATGATATAAATGTAGAAGAATTATGGCAAAATATTATGGTTAAGCAGAACTCCGGTATTCCAATTAAGTCTATTGAAGAGATATTTGGGAATAGATCATCGTCTGCCTCGAAATGTTTTTGTGTTGATACAAGTCTGATAGGTGTTCGTTTGGAGAAAGATATGTACTATGTCGGGGCTGTATTTAGAAAGTATAAAGATGCCGGCGGTAATAATAGGGTTTTACTTCTTGAGACTATGGCAGGAGAGCTATAAATTTAATCACAAGGATACACTATTGAAGACTCTCAATTCGCTTTATTATTATGACGATGATCGGGTGTTAGAGTTGTTTGGCGAGAGCAAACATTCACAAGGCAATATTCAGCGGTTTGACAAAAACCTCATTATTTCGGACTCTTCCGTTGATATAAAATTGATTAGTATTCCTGTAGTAGAAAAGAAATATATTGAGGCCGTAGTTAAGGATGCCATAAGAAAGGTGTCAATAAATAGTGAGGGGGTAATAATCGACTATTATATTCAAGACAAAAGCAAGGAGTTTTATGAAGTAGTTGTTTTTGTTGTTTGTAAAACTATTGTCGATAGACTTAAAGCCGAAAAATATAATATCTACACTTCTTTTCATTTAATTAAAATGCTGCAGTTTGAAAAGAAACTCCCCGGTGAATGTGAAATCTTTGTTTCATGTCGTGACGCTTTGTTCTGTTATATTATAAAAAATAACAAGTTTTATAAAAGGCGTATTTGCAATGCAGAAGAAAAGGAAAATTCGTCCGGGTTATTCCATATAGATTTTAATAACATCAATAATGATTCTATTTTAATGCCTTATAATAATAGTCATTTAAAAAGAAGCTGTTCAAGTCTTTATAATTTTAGTGATGCCAAAAAGTATAGATATATACTTTTGTTTTTGCTTTTATCATTACCGGTTGTTGTTTTTTTGGGGATCTGTTTATATAATAATAATAAAATGCTTAATCAAAAAGAAAACTATCGATTGGAGCTGAGTCTTGAAGTGGAAAAGGAAGAAAACCTGTCTTCTAACCGACAAGAAATTAATCGAATTAATTCGTTATTGGCTGATAGAAGTAATATTAAACAACTCTTTAGTGATTTATATAAGGCAGGAAATAATAATATTCAAATAAATAGATTAACTTATAATGACAATAATTTCAGAATTAGCGGCGTATGTGAAAACGATCAAGAGTTAGAACAGGGGATAAACGGTTTGAATTGGAATAAATCGAGTGTTAGTTTTACCAGAAGAAACGGTGTTATTTTTTTTATTATTGAAGGTACTTATTGATGGTGTCAGAAAGAAGATATATTATATTATTTATCAGTGTTTTATTTGTTATAACAACAGCGTTAGTTTTTATGTCTTATAAAATATATGTTATCAATAGTTTAATTAGTCGTGTTGAGCTTGAGACCGGTCGGCTTTCATTAAAACTGTTAAGACTAAAGGGTGCTTCCGAAGTAGATTCCTTTGATGTGTTTTTCGGAGAGTCTGCATCATTGGATAAGTTCGTAAGAGATTTAATAGCAAAATATAATGGTCAGATTAACAGCTATAATCATAATATAAGAAATGATGAGTATGCAGAATTAACAATCCGTTTTGAAATGAATGCCGGTGGTCTTGTAAATTTTATATATGAGATAGAGGAAGTCAGGAAAACTATTGTTATTGATTCTCTTTCATTAAATAAAACATTAAATGGGAAACTGGATGTCTCCATCGTTATAAGAGGGTATTATAAGTGAATAAATCAGTTTTGTTTTTTTGTTTTTTTATGTTATTATCCTGTACTTCTTCTTCAATTCTAAGAGTTGATAATAACCACACAAATGAGATTGTTCAAAGCAATGAAGAGCATTTAGAAGAATCCACACTTATTGCCCCTGATTTAATTGCCTTGTTGTTTTATAAAGAGACGGCTAATGTGATTAAAGTTGAAGAGACAGTTGCATCAAATACGCATACACAACCTGCTGCGGTAAATCCGAGGGATTATAGATTTATTGCGGATTGGAGTATCGATGGCGTTTTTTTTGTGAAGATATTATACATCCCGAATAATACGGAGTTAACAATTAACAATAAAAGCAATAACTATGGTATCGTTATAATCGAAAAAACCCCATATGCTTATAAATTACAGGTCAATGGAAATATAATTGAGGTGACAAAGTGAAAATATGGTTATTATTTGGTTGTGTTTTTTTGTTGGGATGTCAAACAACAAGTATGCTATATAATCAAGCAGAGATAGATAGTGCGGCATTTAATGGTGTTGTTATCACAGAGGAAGGGCTTCCTCTTGAAGGGGCTGATATAATAATTGATGACCTGATGCAAACAAAGTCAGATATAAACGGGAGATTTCTTTTTAATGCATTAATTTATGGAAAACACCAAATCTGTGTTTCAAAGGTTGGTTATATTGAATCAGATTTTGAATTTGAATATTATTTTGATATAAGAAATAGAACGAAATTTATTAAAATAAAACTATTAAGTATAAATTTTTTATTGGAAGAAGCTTTGAGTTTTTTAAGAAACAAGAATTATACCGAAGCAGATAGAGTAATATCCATGCTCGAATTAGGCTGTCAAGAAGATTCCGTTATTTATATAAGAGCAGTCTATTTAAATAATACCGACAAGCTCGAAGAGTCCGCAACTATGTTGGTTGATCTTGTTCGAAGAAATAGACGCAATGTGATTTATAAAAGAACATTGATAGAGGTGTATCACAAAATGATGTGGTTTAGATTGGAAGCAGAGTTGTCTGTTGAGTTGGGATTGTTGGATCCGATTATTTACAAACAGTATTTGTTAAGAGCGGCGACAATTTTTAGCGAAGTTATTAAAGATGAAGCGGCATATAATAATACCATGAGGATTATTGAACAGCAGGTTGAAGATTGATAGAATTATTATTGTATATTAGGGATCAATTCATTTGTCCTTTCTTAATTCCGGATATTTGGCTGATTATCAGGATGATAGTTGTTTTATCTGTTTCGGGTTTGTCGGTTTATACAGATGTAAAAAGGCGGGAGGTGAGTCCGCTTCTTTTAATATCTGTTTCAGTCGTGTTCTTAATCATTCACATTTTTGTGAATAAAACTTTAATAATATTAATTTGGCCCGGATATCTTATATTTATCATATTTATTTTAATAATTTTCTTTTTTTTCAAGAAAAAAATTGGTTTAGGTGATATTATTTATCTTCTAATGTTGAATTCCGGTTTCGGGACAGTCACGGCTTTGTTGTCTTTTGTTTTAGCTTCTTGGATTGGAACATTAACTTTGCTTCCTTTATATATGTCCGGACGACTGAAGCGAGGGGACAAAATCCCGTTTATACCATATTTAATTATTGCTTTTATAGTAATAATTATCGCATCCGGCATCAATTTTTTTACTGATAAGTATTTTAATAATATTTTTATACTTAATTGACGGAAATGTTAAGAAAAAACAAAAAAACACTTGCACAAAAATGAATAAAATAATATACTTTTGTTTATAATATTAAAAAAGTAATAAGCAGGGAAATAATGAGTAATAGAATTAATTTTTATACCTTATGTTTTCTATTCACAATTAAGACAACTCAAATTTATCTGTTCTTTTTAAGACAAATTACTATTTGCAATATATTCTCATTATTATTAAAGAAAAAAACGCACGATTATACGAAAATTTATCCGGGATGCCGATTGGCAAGTTTGGTTCCAAAATTTGGTTTTCAACACCTTAATTGGTGTTAATTAGATAAATTATTTGAAAGAAGTGGAGGAAATGATGAAGAAGGGGATTTTTGGATTATTAATTTTAATGGCGGGTTT
>CAZSQU010000093.1:0-11117 GCA_964608985.1 uncultured Spirochaetales bacterium | reverse complement strand
ATAATCAGCAAGATACGAGATCCAGTAGAATTTTCGTGCATAATGCGGGTTAACACCTCAAGTTCATAGTAAACGGAAATTAAAAACTATCGGTTTTAGATAAAAGATAAACCCTGCCTGTTGTATTTGTGCTTGAAATTCGATTCATTTCTGTACTATTCTCAACAGTGATAATTGGAACAATTGAATAAGGAAGTAGTCCGGCTGTCAAAAAATATAATAAATTTGTCCTTTTTATCGGGATATCTAAATTCGACACCTGATATAATATACTTAAAGGCTCATCTGTGAATCTGTCTCTCTGATCATTTAAGTTATAGCCGCAAAAACCAATCACACTGCTGAATTCAATAATTATTGATCTTATATCATTACCAGTACTATACTCCAAAGCATTAATACCGGTTCTTCCCGAATTAATAATTTTTTTGATAAATGTTATCCCGCCGTAATCTATAAAACGACCGTTACAATCCAACCCGACTCCTCCGGATTTCCAAAATAAATAATCAAGTAACAGCGAATCACCGCCCCTTTTGCCCACACTGTCTATACTTCCCCCTCTGTCGCTATAGATAAGAGAATAATCACCCGGATTTTTAAGATATTTTTCTACAAATCTGATATTCCCTCCGCTAATACCATAGCCGCACAAAGATTCAACCAGATGGGACATCCCCTCATCAAGAAAGAGCTTTTCAATCAACGGCTCATCAGCTCCGGATAAAACCGACAGATATGACTTATGATAAAAATGGATCAAATGTTGAAGTTCATGTACAACGGTAGCCAAAACATCATTTTCTCCGAACCCGTTTTGAGCAGCATCAGGTACACCGATATAAATATATGTGCCGTAATTTGAAGAAGGGTTATACTGCTGCAAAGTTTCATCAGAACAATACGGAAATAGATCTGACCGGTTAAAGTACCCTGTTGCAAACCCTGATTGATTTAAAACCGATGAAAATACAATGTTTAACCCGCCTTCACCGATATTGAAAGGTATATCTCCACACAAGTCCGTAACTTTAATAATGGCGCTAATGACCTTCTCGATAAACATGCTTTCTATTACAAGCTGTTCGGAATCCCCCCAAAAACTTATGTTATCACCGCAATATAGTTTATCCATACAAAATTCTTTAATCTCAAAATTATTCTTAAAATCAAATATCTTTATGTTTCTGCGGTCCTGTACCGATCTGTAATCTATTAAAGGGCTTGAATTGACAGTATCTGAAATAGTGTTTAACAAACCGTAATTAAACGGAATACTAATATCTCTCTGAGGATAATCGCCTTCAACCGGATCAATCGGAAATAACCGCGTACTTTTAGATTTTTCATCTAAATTCAATTCTATATCTACCATACTATCCTCAAGAGATAATATGGTTAATTCACGATTATTTAAACAGCTTAAACTCATACCTGTACTGTTCAGTGAATATATAGTATATTCCTCTGCGTATGAATTCTCTTCAAGTACGACAACCTTAATTGTATCATAAACAATATCTTTTGATCGCAATTGTATAGAATGAATCCCTTTACTCAATTTAATCCTGAAATCTGAAAAATCTGAGATGGTTCCATCAATATTTGAAAACCAATAGTCCCCGCTATTCATACTGCCTGCGGATTTAAAATCGATGAGATCATCTGAATAGTATAAAGAACAACTCTGTGGTCTTTCGATTCTTAAATCCTTGTCAGTTGTAATAAACTCACACGAACAGAGTATCAAGAAAAAAATAAAAAATAATTTTAATGATATTAACCTCATTATTTGGTCCTGAAATAGAATTTATCACCAGAAACCACAGACTCTGATGAATAACTCTCTTTTTCAAAAAGAGGATCACCGGTAATAAACTGTGCCTCAACACAGATAAAGTAATTACTTCCGGACAATAAACTTTTTGCAGGAACAATTCCGTTCGAGTTTACAACACCAAGTGAATAAACAACACCGTTGTTTCCGTAAATGACTATTCTATAACGATTTGCACCATTAACATCATTAAAATCCAATATTATATCGGTATTAACATCAAGCTGTTCTGCATTCAGCGCTGAGCTTCCCGTTACATCACGAAGCATTTCAATAACCGGTTTATCTTGTAATATAAAATGCTTAATGTGTAATTCAACATCATCATATTCACTGATTCCACCGCACCGCACGCTGTAATTCCCGTTGATTTCGCCATCAAAATACCCTTCAAACCTGTTATTTATCGTATTAAAATTCAGCAAAATTGCCGTTCCCGCCGGATTTACAGCAACAACCCGCGCCCCGTCAAGCGTTCTTCCATCTACCCCCGCAACCATTGCACTTAACTTTACACCGTTGCCGTTCTCAGACCTGAGTTTTACTGTCATAGCCGGTATGTTTTTAGAAACTGCACACCCGAAAATTACGGGTATGCAGATAATTAATAAAAATAAGTATTTATGCATCGGTCAAACCTCACGGCTTATAGTTCATTTTGATACTGTAAAATGTTCCCCATGAATCAGGATCAGTTTCAGTCAGAGTTTTTGTGATTAAATTTCCTTTATACTCATATATCGGATCATAACAATAAACTCCTCCCTTAATAGAAGAATCATAAGCAAGATTTTCGCCTGTATCAGCATCATACATACAAATTTTTGACTGCATCATAAAATAAACCACACCATTTTTAACTAATGGTCTGCCGCCTGTAGTTGATGAGCAGGGAGCTGTCCAGATTACTTTACCGGTCTGTTCATTCATACAAATAAGGTTTTTGTCTAAATCGAAGTTGGAAAAATAAATATTCCCGTCTGAAAAAGTAAAACCACCATCCGAACAGGCACCGCCAACAGTTGTATTCTCCCAAACAACATCTCCCGTCGCTCGATTTAACATCATAGTAGTATGATAAGACGAAATCAAAAGTAAATCTTCTCTTACGGCTATTTGTGATGTGAATACTCCGTCACCAAAATCCCGTTCAACGGACCATAATGTATCTGTAAACATTGTATTCTCTACCCGCATAGCGTAAACTTTTGGAACAGTTATTTTATCTCTGTCAGAAAATGAAAAGTAGGCAACAACACCGGCTTCATCAGTACCGAAAACAAATCTTTTTGTTATTGCAATCGGATTATCAAATGTATATGCTATTCCATGTAAATCATCAGCTAAATTATAAAAGTATATATTAACTTTATTAGCACATGACCAGAAAAGCACCCCATTATTCTCTGATAAACGATTCATACGCGGTGATTTACCCTTATCAACTCCCGCCAGTCTGGTCTTTGTCATATCACCGTTTGTTTTATTAATCTTATAAAGATAATAATAAAGCGGATTTTCATAGTCATCAGTCATATCCCGCCCTACCATATATAGATAATCTTCATAAAGCACCGGATCTGTTATTCCTTCAAAACTATTTTTGATTCTCCATTTTACATTGCCGGTGTCAAGATCAATTGCACAAGCTCCATAGCCGGTAACATATTCATTCAAATAAGCCACATTTTCATCAATGACCATATCAATATTTGCACCCGCCCCTACAGGCAAATCGAAATTCACCTCCAAAGAAACTTTTTCCGGCTGATTTTCTTCTTCAGGAATCTCACATCCGATAAAGAAAATCGACAACACACCCGCTAATAACACTAAAACTTTTTTTATCCCGATCATAAATACTCCTTATTTTATTTAATACTCCAGTCATTCGAATTAAGCCATTTTCTAATTTGACCGTCATTACAGCCGATTGCCCCGGATTTTAACTGATCGGTAATATTATTTCTGTAAAGACCGCCTCTTCCGTCACTACTCCATATACTTCTGTGATTATACTCTGCAATATTAGGATTACCGGCATGGCAAGCATCTTCAACATTAAAAACAAATCCTTCATCATCACCAATACTCTTTCCTCCTATTGATGCAATCGATCTGGACTGAGAAGATTTTGCAATAAAACCGTCATTTGAAGATCCTCCTATAAGATAACCATATTCTTTTTTGTAATTCACAAAAAGATCATAAGCTACCTTTGCATCATTTGCCGCAACCCCGTGATACACAGACATCGGAATATTCAATAATACACCGTAAGTAACACTCAAAGCTATATTAGCTTTTTCCGATGCATCGAGAGCCGTCTGTAATGCACCGATGGCAACTCTTAGAGATTGTCTGTCATTATCATTATCCATTAGATTCAACGGATCATTATTGCTCCCCAAAATCATGCCGACAGCAATATCTTCATCTAACCTCGGGATACTAATTGTTTTTGGTGCTATCCATACTTTATAATATTCATAAATCGTTTCCTGCTTCCAGCCGGTAATTATAGTATATTTATAGCCAAAAACATCTGTTTGGGTTGCGTAAACCGGCACTGTTTGGGAACCAATTGCTTTTTTTCTCTTTTCATAGTACCCTTGTTTAATTACTTCCGCTTCCGGTTCTATGAAATCACGCATAAATCTGCTCCCCGGGGTAATATCAGTCATCACTTGATCACTTAAATCAAAAGGCAACTGAGCAAGATCAATAGGACTAAACAACTGTTTGGCAATTGCACTCGAGAGCCCTGCTGTACCCAGATCAAAAAGCGAAGATAGAAATCCTACTTCAGGAATAATCAAACTGATCGGCTTTGTTATTGATGTTGCACCTCTGCCGATTTTTGAAACAAGATCACTTGCCTTTCTATTAAATGCTGCCCGTCCTTCAGCTAACCCAAGAAAACCTTTTAGCGGCGCACCTATTGTTATTATCCCGCTAAGATTTCCATTGTCACTGTTTTCAGGATTTTCATGGTATCTGCTCCAATATCCGGCATAACCCAATGCCTTAATCCCCCCCATACTGTGCCCGATAATAAGCTTGTTATCAATACCATTTAATTTATTATAAAGCTGAACTACCTGGCTTTCTAACGGAGTTTTACCTACATTAGCCGTATAATTTCCGCTGTTATCAACATGATAAATTGATCTAATACCTGTCAAGAAAAACACATTTACATCTACTGCATTTAGATTTGTTTGAAAAACAACCAGAAACAATAATATTAAGTTGCATATTTTTTTAATCATTATAACCTCCTTTTTTTTAATCTATAAAATTTATTCTGAAAACTGAGTCATCAGTACCGTTTAATCTGATCTGATCGTAGGTTTTAATTGTTAGGGTAGTAACTGAACCGTCATTCTGATCCCCCAATAACGGATTATCATCACATATATAACCTTCACCGGACTCAATCTCAGCTATCTCTTCCTCAGTTATATCCGGAATCTCATCTACCGAATTATATTGAGGAAAAGGTGATCCTTCTATATTCTCTGAATACTCGGTTATCCTATTCATCTCTGTGATTTCACCTGTAATAACAGGAATTCCATCCTCAACCTGATATATATAACTATGGTTAACGATTGTCTTACCGTCAGAATTATTCATTACCATTTCACTTCCGAGTATTACATCATTATTCATATCAAATAACAGTTTTGTTCCGGCAAGCTGATATTCACCACCCGATCTCGTTGAAATACCGCCGGCATAATTATCAGCAGGCATCTCAACAACTGTGTAACCGCCGACAGCATCTTCTTTTATACTATAAGAGAGCGATCTAAATCTCGCAATTGCGGTGTCCACATCGATTCTCCCCATAAAAGCATCAGCAGATGATACACCGGCCATTGCCTCATTCGAGTCAACCGGCATTCTTTCTAAAACCTGATTGGTAGCTGTTACAAATACGACCAGCTCTTTACCATCCGAATAAACCGATCTACAAACGCCGTCTCCAAAATAACCCTCACTAAAATCAATCCTAAGATTCATCCCCTGCTCTGTCTTTCTTGTATAAAGTCTATACTCCCGTGAAACACCCGTATCTCCGGGAATTCTCGGAGTAATGCTTATCTCACTAACTACCGCCTGATAACTATTGATAGCTCCGGTAGATTTGTCATCATTTTGAATGGTAACAATTCTTGCACTACTGCTCTCTGAATTACCTGCTCCGGCACTCCCCGGTTGACAAGCGATCATCAATCCTGAAATGATCACTGAACCGATAAAAATAAATATTCTTTTTTTAATCATAAATACTTCTCCTTTTTTAAATCTAAAATTCAAAATACCCTTCCGGTTACCTCCATTCAACCGGTTAGAGTATTAATCTCTCTCAATCCAAAAAGTATTTACAGTAAAAGTGATTATTTATTTATTATGTACAAATTTAATAAAATATTAAAAAAGGCATTGCTAAACTGCAATGCCTTAAAAAAACGCTAATTGAACGAAAAATCGAGATTTATTTCCAAGTAACTCCGTAATCCCCTGATCTTGCGAACTTTAAGGATTTATCTGTTGCATCATAATAAACCGCAAAAACATTCGGTCCCCTTACGGCAATACCGTTGAAACTCCCAACATCGTGTGTTGTATCCTCAACCTTAACAGAACTTTTCCATGTCGAGCCAAGATCATTTGAGCTAATGATTCTCATGTCATTACTGTTATCTTCATAGTAACTCACATAAATCCTTCCGCCGTACCCGTTAATATGAATGCTTGATGCGTCATCGGTATTATTGCCGATAAGTCTGCTATAATCAAAATCCCAACTGTCGCCAAGATCGTCTGATCTGTAAAATCTAATCTGATAAGGTTCAAACATATTACTTGAAACACCGACAAGGGTTTCACCCGATCTATACAAGCCGGTATAATACGGAGAATCTCTTGAATCATTTATAATCTCAATATTATCCGTATCGATGTCAACTGTTCCGTCTTCTGATACAGTAAAAATGCCCAAATACACAGAAAGCTGATCGCTCATCGACATATACAGATTGGATTTATAATAAAAAACAGAATTAAATAGCCCTTTAGCCGGGGGTCCCGAATATACATCGGCAACTGTACATGTTGAACAATCGTCAGTAGAATATGCAAGTTTCAGCCCGCCTGCTGTTTCATCAAAATATGATATTGCAATAAACCCGTCATTTATAGATATGTAAGGATTGATACCTACCGTATCTGCCGCATCAATTGTTACTATATCAGAAGGATCCCATGTTTCACCCATATCCCTCGAAACTGCAAGTTTTAGGGCAGTATTGGTAAGATCATAGTATGCTATATAAACCGAACCGCCCGCAACGGCTATGCTTGACATCAAACCGACATCTCCCGCAGAATCAACTGTTTTAATAGTCCATGTTAGCCCATTATTCTCAGAAAGAGCAAATTTAAGATTACCGTTTGTTGCATCGTAATAAGATACGAATATAGAATCATTTGATAGGTCTATTGAGGCATGTTTGCCCACATCACCGGTCCCGTCAATAGTCTTAATCAATGGGGAAACAGGTTTGATCTTTACCGTTTTCTTTGGTGCCGCCGTAGGCGGACAAGCCGAGATTAGAGCCGATAGAACCGCAACAAAAAAAACAATCGACAACTGTTTATCTTTCATAATAATACCACCATTATAAAATAATCAATAATGCTTAATGAATTGTATCACTAATATATAAATAAATCTACTGCACTTTTTTAAATTTATTAGTATAAACTAAATAAACAATTTGATTTATTAATAAAATTATTACATTATAGTATTTTATTATTATTCGGACAAACAATGAGATTGCTTTTTATTTGTTTATTAACACTACTATTATTTTCATGTGCAGAAACCGGCGTAACAAAACTTGATTTATCTAAAGGATGGAATTATTCCGCCACAGATCAAATAATAAATATACCCCTCGAAAATCCGGTCAATACAGTTGATATTACAAACATTTCAGGTATTAAAGACGGATTTATCTATCTAAACCGCGAATTTGTCTTACCGGATGAGCTCAAGAACAAAGAGATCATTCTCTACGCCGGAAGAATGATGGTTGCTGATGAAACATTTATCAATGGCGTTAAAATCGGTGGAGAAGGGTTAAGCGGAGAACGATTCTTTAGTGCTTGGAATAAAATACGATCATACCCGATACCGGCTGCAATTATAAAAACAGATGAACCTAATGAACTGGTAATTAAACTATTTGTTAAGGGTGAAGGTGCAATTCTCGGAGATATATTTATCGGCGAGACAGATTTAGTAGAAAAATTTTCAGGTTTTAATACATTTTTCTTCTCAACAATTAATGGAATAATATCAATTATATTTTTGACTTTCGCTATTTACCATATACTAATTTATTTCAAAAGAAAGAAAGACAGATACAATCTATACTACGCACTTCAATCATTATTTACATCGATATACCAGACAAACTTTTTTATTACAGTAATGCCTTCTTATTTCTGCAAATCAATCGATTATTTTTTATATCAAAAAATTATCTTTGCTACAGAACCGTTTATAAGTCTGTTTTTTCTATTATTCATTATATCGATTCTTGATCTGCCGATTAAAAAAACCTTCTTATCAATTATTTACATGATAGGAATAATACCTGTAATCTTTATTTT
The DNA here is from genome assembly GCA_964608985.1 of uncultured Spirochaetales bacterium. Taxonomy (GTDB): domain Bacteria; phylum Spirochaetota; class GWE2-31-10; order GWE2-31-10; family CAYYKD01; genus CAYYKD01. Next base: position 2,587 of record CAZSQU010000093.1, on the reverse strand, counting down.
TTCTATTCAGGACTACTTTAAGTTTTTATTCCTTAGAAATATCGCTCAAGGGTTCCTACTTATTCATTTAATTATTGCAGTATTTGTACTGATATTAAGCGCAGTTAAATATAAAAACAAACTCGCATATTACCTGTCAGCCGCATGTATTATTACAATTGCCGGCATTACTTACGATATAATCTTTCATGAATATTTTAAGATAACCAGCGGACTATATCTCGGGGGGCTTTGTTGCTGGTCGCTTGTAATCGGAATGGCGTATTTTCTTGGAAACCGTTTTGTTAACTCGATGAATACGCTGGATCAACAAAATGAAAACCTCGAAAAAATTGTTCTTCAAAGAACCGCTGATCTTAAAACCGCAAATGAGACTTTAACAGACAAAAATAGGGAACTAGAAAAAGTACAAAATCAACTTACAATTGCGGCAACAACCGATACGCTCACAGGTCTTAATAACAGAAATGAATTCCAAAAAAGAATGACACTCGAACAAAGCAGAATAAACAGATACTTTAGTAAAAATAATAAACACCTGACTATCATGTTTATAGACCTTGATAATTTCAAGTATTATAACGACACATTTGGTCACAAAACCGGAGATTTTATCCTTCAGAAATTCTCCGAAATACTTAAAATTTCTGCAAGGGATGTTGATTTCATCTCCCGTTTCGGCGGGGATGAATTTGTACTTATCCTACCGGAAACAAGTGCGGCAGAAACGGAAACGCTTGCTGTAAGATTACTTGATAATATTACAAAAGAAAACCATTTTATAACTGATATTAAGGTTTTAGTTGATATAAAGACCGAAATTCCAAAAGAAAAGTTACTCTCCTGCTCAATAGGAATTGCGCAATATATCAACGGTGAAAGTATCGAAAACACACTGCAGGAAGCAGATATTGCTCTCTATCAGGCGAAGAAATCAGGTAAATCCGATTATAGAGTATATAACAAAGAGATGAAAAGTGATTGATATTGACAGTTTAAACAGAACAGCTCTCCTTATCGGAAGCAACAAGGCTCAAAATATTTCAAACACCAAAGTGATTATATTCGGAGTCGGCGGTGTAGGAAGCTGGTGCGCAGAAGCCCTTGTAAGATCGGGGATTAGTCACCTTACTATAGTTGATCCCGATAAGGTTGTGCAATCCAATATTAACAGACAACTGCAGGCAACAACCAAAACACTCGGGCAGTTCAAAGCTGATGTGATTACCGAAAGACTAAGAGAGATCAATCCGGATGCAGTTATATCGACAATTAAAGAATTCTACTCTGCAGACAACTTTGAGAAATTTAATATAGGGGAATATGATTATATTATTGATGCAATAGATTCAATCCAATCAAAAATTGACCTTATAATCAGAGCACACAATTTGGGCGTTACAATTTATTCGTCAATGGGGGCAGCTTGCAGAATGGATCCGACGAGAATAAAAATCGGCAATATCTGGGATACAGTCGGCTGTAAACTATCAAGAGCCGTCCGCTCCGAACTCCGCAAAAAAAATATGACACAAAAACACATATGTGTATGGAGTGATGAAACGCTGCCTAATCTTATCAAACAACCGGTGATAAAAGGTCAAAAAAGAGTGAACGGCTCAATTATGCATATCACAGCAATATTTGGCATCGATCTTGCCTATCTTGTGATTAACGATATAATCAATTCAAAGCTGATATAGAATAATATCTGCAAATTATTTGCGGAATATCGAAAAAAATATACAGAAACAGCTTATTAAATTCATGATATACTCCAAAAATTAAGGAAAATATATTTATGAAAAACACAATAATAAATGCTATGCTAATTTTTGTAATAACTCTTAGCCCATGTTGTAGAACTACATCTCTCAATCAGTCAGCTCGAATCAATCCGGTCGGTAGCCATGAAATCAATGGAACTTTTGGTTTTAATATTGGTTTTGCCGCCGCTATGCTCCCGATGTGCGGAATTAATGCCGGACTTTTATATAGATTTGCAGGATCACAATTATTTGAATATCAATTGGCTCTTGACTCTCAGATATCACTAATACCTCAAGCGATAGCATCTTCACCTTATTCCGGTATTTACCCGTCTGTTAATTTATATAATCAATTTAAAATAAATGTCTATTCTTCTTATATTGCAAATATATCACTTTTACCCATTATCGGGTTTCATTTTAACTATTATCCGACAGATTTTTATGGATTAGGTTGGGCAACAGGTTTTAAGATTATCGGAGACTATTCTCTAAAAAACGGATATGTTTTTTACTACGGACTCAACATCAAATTATGGGGTAATTGTTATTCATCACTTAACTTAAATTCGGCATACACATACGCCCCTGAAATCAATGCCGGTTTTACATGGGGTTGGGAGGTCCCTAATCAAAACATTCTCACAAGACATGAGTTCTGCATAGGAACAACATTTACACCACCCTATTTCAATTCACCCTCAATTATTTTTGCATATTCTGTAAGTATTGGAAAACTTTTTCCAATACTACTTCTATAATAAGGGTGCGAATTTAATTTTTGGCAGGTTTATAATAAAGCGAGTTATAAAAAGTAA
>CAZSQU010000092.1:0-11574 GCA_964608985.1 uncultured Spirochaetales bacterium | reverse complement strand
CTGTATTTTTTAAAAAATGAGGGTAAGGAGGACAAAGTGCTTGAAACTTTAATAAAAAACGATCCTATCGTAAACCGGGCGCATAGCGAGTACAACAAGTTTTCACAGGATGACTACATGCGTGAGTTGTATGAGTCAAGGGAAAAGTACCAAAAAGACAAAAACAGCCTTATCCATGAAGCCGAAAAAAAGGGCAAACTAGAAGGCAAACTAGAAGGTAAGCTAGAAGGTGTAATGGAAGAAAAATATGAAGTTGCAATAAGGATGGTAAAAGATAAATTTTCGTTGGAACAAATCTCCAAGATCACCGGGTTGCCTATCGATGAGATTGAACTATTGTAGATTAATACTTATACTTTTACATCTCTTTTTAAACTCTTAAACACCTCCGCTACACCGCGTGAACCTATCTTACTTCCTGTGAGCCTGGCACCGGCAAACCAAACATCATAAATAAAAATAAAAATAAAAATTTATTGAAAAATAACCGATGATAAAATATAATTTGTAGAATTAAAATAAGTAATAGCAGGAAACAATAATGTCGAGACTTCTTTTTGTCCATCCGGATATACAATTCAGGGATTTTATGTATGGTTTCTTATCAAAACGGGGCTTTGATGTTATTAGGGCAAAAGACGGTCTTGAGGCGTTCGAGAAAGGTGTCAAAGAGTTCCCGACTCTTATGATAATTAATAAAGATCTCCCCGGACTGGAACTTGAGGGGTTCTTAATTAAGAAAAAAGTGACGCCGGCAATTAAAAACATACCGATTTTTCTCCTGGGCGACTTTAACTCCGAAGAAATTATTAAAATGCGGGCTCACAATGTAAAAGCATTTTTATCGTTACCGATAAATATCGAATCATTTGTTGAACGGCTCTACCAATTTTTTAAGCGAGTACCGCCTGCCAAATCAAAGCAGACAACCATGCTTATGGATATACATGCCAAGGGAAATATTCTTGTTATTCAGATTGAAGGTAACTTTCACCCCGATAAACTGGAGATAATGAATTTTAAGCTGCGGACTTTTTACAATCATCGTAAAATAAAAGAGCCAAAAGTTCTTTTTATTTTCCCTTCAATGTACCCGGAAAATATTACCAAAGAAAACTTTGATTTATTATTTGCTTTCACTAAATATGCAGAGTTTAAAATCAAAAACGAAAATATTAAAGTGCTTACGACAAACAAGGATATAATCAATCTCCTTAGAAATAATATTGAGTTTAGTGATTATGAAATAGTAAGTAATTATTATGATGGTATTCAAGGTTTAAATATTTCGTTTAATAAAAAGAAAGAAGTGCCCCTGGAGCTTCTCAAAGTCGGGTCAAAGTGTATATTTGATCTTTTTGATGAAGAGGGTGATTTGAGGATACCTGCTTTATCAGTAATAACCATAGAAATTAAAGACTACCTTCTCAGTACCGGTTTGCGTAAACTAACTTATTTCTCGGATAAAGAAGACGATAGCAATGTTATAAGCATTTCAACAAGTGATGCTATTATGGATGGTCTTGTAAATAATAAAGAATCACTTATGATGGAATTCGAAGAGGTTGCATCAACTAATAAGTTTGTAGACATTATAAATGAAAAACTTTTGTTGTTCCTAAAAAAACTTCATGAAAAAAATGCTCTGATCGTCTCTAATAATGTTCAAAATGCTGAGGCGGTAAAGACCGCATTGGAAGTATATATCAATGTTGATACCATAAATTCCGGTAAGGAGTTGTTTCATATACTGGCTCAGAAGAAATATCTCATAGTTTTTATTGAGGATTCGCTTGAATCCCCTAATTCATTGGAAATGCTTTATGAGATTAGAAAAAAAGCAAACAAGAAACAGTTGTCTGTTGTAATTCTTTCTAAAAAAATGAATACGGATATTGTTCAGAGATATAGAAAACTCGGAACAGATTATATACTTCTAACCCCGTTCTCAGATATTAAGATACTTTATAAGGTGTTTAACGCATTGTATCTTGATCGGGCAGGCGAATAGCCGGAGATAGCTTTAAAGAAATCATTGATTAATCGATGGTCTTTAATACCGGGAGCATTCTCAAGTCCTGAGCTGAGATCGATCATTGCGGGAGCATATTTATTTAATATTTCTGAAATGTTGCTGTTATTAATCCCGCCGGCAAGGCATAAATACCTGTTGTCCTTCATTATTGCTTTAATCATAACATCGTCAAGTCTTTTGCCCGTACCGCCGTAGGTTGTTCTGTCAAATGCATCAAACAAAACAAAAGGCGATCTGTATGGAGTTAGTGCCATTTCAGGATCGTTCATTCTTATTGCCTTGTACCATGGAATCCCAATCTCATAAGCTTCTTCATTATCAATCTCTCCATGATACTGTATAATGTCGATTAATCCTTCGCGGTAGGCAAAGACCGCATTCTCTATATCAATTTTATCAACAACTACTGCTGTTTTTATAATGTTCTTATTAAGATTTACGGTTATATCCTTCAATGATCTGCATGAAACTCTCCTCGGACTCTGGGCAAATACAAATCCGAGCATATCCGGCTTATAGTCCGCAACGAAATCAGCATCTTCAGATGTAGTTATACCGCAAATTTTTATAAACGGCTTGTTTTCTATATAATACTTGTAAAAAAACCTGCTGTAAACCGGCGAAAAGTTCAATCCCCCTTTACGAAAACCGCTAATTAGATTGGCGATGGTTTTATTAAGGTCGCGGCTTTTCACTATACCTGTTCCGATAAGAAGTCCGTCAAACCCGGATACACCGCAGAAGAATGTATCGTGATAATCCCTAATCCCTGACTCATAAACAACTTTAATATCTTGAGGAATCATTTGTTTTAGTGCGTGTGGATAGTTACGGTCAATCTCAAATGTGTCAAGGTTTCTTGAATTAATCCCTATTATCTGTGGAGACACCTTCAATACCCGTTTCAACTCATCTTCTGTGTGAACCTCAATAATTGATGCAAGCCCAAGTTTATCGGCATGATTTTTCATTATTGCAAGTGTTTGATCATCGAGAATAGCGGCAATCAAAAGAATCATATCTGCGCCGGCACGATAGGCGATATCAATATCTTCTGTGTGTTGAATAAAGTCTTTTCGTAAAAAACACCTCTCCGGAAATGATGATTTGAGTTTCATTAGATCGTCAAGGGAACCGAAAAAATGATCCTCTTCGGTAAGAACACTGATAACATCTGCTCCGGCATTGAAGTATCTTTCACCCCATTCTACCGGATTATCGATGGTGTTCATTTTACCTTCCGATGGTGAGCCCCTTTTAATCTCACAAATAACAATGCTTTTATTTAATTCTGCTCTAACTATGGGATATATTCTTTTTTCCGGTATATTATATCCAAAAGTAAACCCTTTCTCCGAAATCCGTTTGTTTCTGAGGTCGGTAATCTGTTTAAGTATTTTATTCATCGTAATTCCTGAGCTGCAGATATTTTTTTTATATAACACTTTTAATTTTCTGTATAATGATTTATACTATATACAATAAAAGTCAATTGAAGTCAATTTGTTTGATTATCAGTTGTAACAAATGCGGGTGTTATGATGAAAATATCAGTAACAGTTAAACCTAATTCAAAACAACCCGGTATCGAAGATGGGCCGGAAGGGTTAATAGTAAAACTATCAAGTCCTCCTGTTGACGGTAAGGCAAACGAGGAGTTGATTAAAGTTATAGCAAAAAAGTACGGTGTTATCCGGTCAGCGGTTTCTATCAGATCGGGCGGCTCGGGAAGAAAAAAGATAATTGAAATAAAAGGTATTTAAACGATTGATTTTTACTATAAAACGGTGGGGTAATGATAAAACTTAAGATAAATAATGAAACTGACAAACTCAGAGCCGTAATTCTTGGTCTTCCGCCATTGATACCGGAGAATCCTTCAAGACACGATGATTTGACTGAAAGAGATATTAAACAGTCTTATGAGATGCTTGTTTTTAAAAATGCCCTCGAATCAAATAATATAACTGTTTACAGACCGGAACGAATATTTGGTATGGAGAATAAAATTCAGATATTTACAAGGGACATCGGTTTTGTTATAGGTAATTATTTTATTAAAAGTAATATGAGATACCCGGATAGAGCAATCGAATATGAAACTATTAAGAAAATAACAGCAAAAATAGATGAGGATAAAATCCTAACACCGCCGTACGATGCAGATATTGAGGGCGGCGATGTGATCCTTTGGAATAAATATATATTTGTAGGGATAAGTGCAAGAACAAATATGCGCGGTTATGAGTTTATTAAAGAAACATTTAAAGATAGGGAGGTTATACCTTTAAAAATCAACCTGTCAAGTGATCCCTCAAGGAATATACTTCATCTTGATTGCACATTTCAGCCGGTAGGCAAGAAACATGCAATTATTTACGAAGAAGGTTTTGACTGCGATATGGACCCGATCTACGATCTTTTTAAAAACAAAAATTTGATAAGAATAAGTAAAGAAGAGCAGAATATTCTTGCAACAAATGTATTGTCAATAAATGAACAAACCATCATTAGCGGTAAATTGGCGAAATGGGTTAATAATGAACTGAAGCGTTTGGGTTTTGTCGTAATTGAAGTTCCATATTATAATGTATCAAGGTGCGGCGGGTCGTTCAGATGTTCTACACTTCCTTTGATACGAGGACAAAATTAATATTTTACAATTTTGTTATTTAAAATTTTTATTTTTTAATTTATTATTAACAAAACTATAATAAAAAGTTAAAGGGAATTATAATGGTTGAAGAGATAACATTAAAAAAGGGTGCCCTTGTTATTAAGCAGGGCGATGATCGTGACAGATTTCTGTATATTGTTAAAAAAGGGAAACTCACTGTTCAAAGAATGGTAAGCGGTTCTATTGTAAACTGCGGATATGCAAGAGAAGGTGATATCTTCGGCGAGGTCTCAATGATAACCGGAGCGATCAGAGCGGCAACAATTATGTCTGCAGAAGACGGCGTTGTTGTACTAAGGATGGATAAATCTTCTTTTTTAGCGATGATACGGGTTGATCCGGAGATAGCTTGGAAGGTATTAACTAATCTTGCTATTAAGACACAGATGCTTGATGAGATTCAGGAACAGGTGTCTGATCCGGCTGTATTACGCAAGATGATACTTGGTCAGAATTAGATATAATTATTACATCAAAAAAAACAATAAAATTACGGGGATAATATGGCTTACTATGCAGGGATAGATGTCGGTGGAACAAAGATACTTACTGTCATTACAGAAGATTTAAAGATAATCGGTAAACATAAAATCAAAACAAAAAACGGCAAATCTCTGATTGAAAGCATAAGTTATTGCTATCAGGAGGCTCTTAGCACAGCAAAGATAGATCAAAAGGATATAAGTGCTGTCGGGATTGGAATGCCTTCTTCAATTAATCAGGAAACACGCAAACTGTTGAGTGCGCCCAATCTCGGTATAGCGGATATCAATATATATGACCTATTGATGCCTGTGTTTAATAAGCCTTTGTTTATTGATAATGATGTTAATATGGGTATATACGGAGAATACTGTTGTTCAGATATTAAACAATTCAAGTCAATATACGGGATATTTCTTGGAACAGGAGTTGGCGGCGGCTATATTGCAAATGGCACTGTGGTAAGAGGGCATGGGTTTACTGCGGGAGAGATAGGACATATAATAGTAAATATTGATGGCAGAAAATGTAATTGCGGTAATCGCGGTTGTCTTGAAACAATTGCAGGCAAGAATGGAATTATTCAATATATAAAAAAAAGTAAAGACAAGCCGGTTTTTTTAAATAAGATTAACCCTGATTGGAAAAAAACGCTCGGATATAAAGATCTATATAAAGCGTATATTAAGGGTGACATTGCTGTTATAATGGCAGTAAATAATATGGCAAAAGCAGTCGGAGTTACCTGTGCTAACATAATAAATATGATTGGTGCAGACGCAATAATAATCGGAGGCGGTGCAATAGACTATTTTGGTTCGATTATTATTGATAGAATTAAAAGGACAGCAATCAAATCGGCAATCGGTTCCGGCGGCGATAATGTACTGATCAAACCCGCATCTCTCGGAGAGAACTCTGTTACGCTCGGGTGTGTATCTTTCGTTTCCGATAAAAACAACAAAAAATTTTTAGTTAGCCCTTGATTTCTAGGATAAATGGTGAAAAAATGAATATTGATAAAAGAGCAATAATTGACATAGGTTCAAGCGCTATCCGTATGAGTATATATGAGATTAAGGACAGGGATATTTTTACTGTTGATGAGCTGTGGCAATCAATAAAATTAGGTGTAGATACTTTTAATACCGGTAAGATCTCCCGTAAGCAAATAGACGAAACGCTTTCAGTACTTAAAAGATACAAAAAGTATTGCAAAGAACTCAATGTTACAGATATTTATACGGTTGCAACTACAGCTGTAAGAGAAGCATCAAATATTGATGTTTTTCTCGATAATATTAAGACAAATACAGGGCTTGATATTGATATACTTTCACCTAATGAAGAGATACAGCTTATATATAATGCATTAATCAATAACAAAGATACCCCCATAAAAAAGGGAGGTAAAAACTGCATTGTTGAGATAAGTGCCGGACTTATGAATATCTCGATCTTTGCGGATGAATGTATAATCTATTCCCGATCACTCCCCTTAGGTTCATTAAAACTTACAGAGGATTACCACAAGTATTTTTCAAACGAAAAATCATATCCGGCTTTTTTAAAATCAACACTTGATCATGAACTCAGATACCTTAAGAAACAGATGCCGAAAGTCAAAATAGCAACGGTATATGGCATTTGTTCTGAACTTGAGGAGATAAGCAGAATAGTAAATGGCGACGGTGATATTACAAGTGTAAATCTTGCGGATCTGAAAAATCTGTCTGATATGTCGCAAAACAGAACTCAGAGGGAACTCGTTAATGCTATGAAAATACCTCATGATATAACCGATACACTTTATACTGCTTCAACCTCATATTCGAGAATTCTTGAACTTTTTGGATTTCAAAAAATATTTATACCGGATATATCTTTAAGGGATGCCATTATTAAAAACAGACTCTATTGCAATGACTATCCTGAATATTTTACAAATAAAATGCGGCAGATTAAAATGAACGCCAAAAAAATCGGAGAAATGCTTAATTTTGATGAGAAACACGCATTAAAGGTCTCAAAACTTGCCATTGATATATTTAACGATACAAAAGAGATGCACAAAATGGGAAATGATGATGAGGCATATCTTATGGTTGCGGCAATTCTACATGATGTCGGTATGTGTATTTCAGCCAGATCACACCATAAACACTCTTTGTATATAATTAAGTCACAGGACTTTTTTTTCTTTGATGAAAATGAGAAGAATATAATAGCAAATATCGCAAGGTATCACAGAAGATCGGAACCTAAACCAACACACCCCGACTATGTTATGTTATCCCAAAATGACAAAATGAAGGTTATTAAACTTTCGTCAATATTAAGGCTTGCCGACGCACTTGATTCTTCACATAATCAGCTTATTAGAACGGTTAAATGTGTAGTTAAAGAAGACAGGGTTGTCCTCAGCCCTTATTGCAATGCGAAGATTTTCAGCGAAGAGTATGCTATAAAGAAAAAAAAGAGTGCGTTCGAGGACCATTTCGGTAAAAAAATAGTGTTAAGTCCGATAATCGAGAAGGATAAGGTTAAATGAAAAATTTTAAACGAGATTTTATTAACAGAGAACTAAGCTGGCTTGAGTTTAACAGAAGGGTTTTAGAAGAAGCGGTTGACGAAAAAACTGCTGTTATGGAGCGTCTTAAATTTATGGCGATTTTCTCTAATAATCTTGATGAATTCTTTATGGTGCGAGTATCGGGAGTAATATCTCAGATTAAGTCTAACTATGAAGAAAAAGACTATTCGGGCTATACACCTAAACAATTATTAAATGAGATAAGAACACTTATCGAAGAGTTGGTTATTGAACAAACCAAGTGTTTTCATCAGAGCATAATGCCGGAGCTTAAAAAAAACGGGTTTCATTTATATAATGCAAAAGATGTTCCTAAGGAATATATAAACGAGCTTTCAATTTTGTTTCATGAAAAGTATTATCCTGTTTTATCACCTATGGCAATTGATCAATCAAGACCATTTCCGTTTATTTCCGGCAAAACTCTTAATATTCTGGTCCGTCTTAAATCAGAAACGGATAATAATGAATTAAAAATGGCTTTAATACCTATTCCGACGCAAAAAAGATTTATAAAGGTAGGAAATGATGATTCAAGCTATATAATGATCGGGGAATTTATTAAATTATTTGCTTCGAGCTTATTTAACGGATACACAATAGAGGAAATGACTACCTTCAGGATTACAAGAGACGCAGAATTGAATATTGAAGAAGAGGAGTCTAAAGATCTGCTATCGACCATCGAAAATGAATTAAAAAACAGAGATAAGGGGACACCTGTACGAGTTGAGATCGAATCTGATGTATCAGATATTACCTTTGAATATATTAAACAGAAAATCCCCGTTACAGAAAATATCTATTTTAAGATAGATCATCCGCTTGATTTTTCTTCATTTTTTTATATTGTTTCATTACCGGGATTTGATCATTTGCATATTGAGCCGCTCCCGCCTATAACTCCGGTTGAGTTTACAGAAAAAAAGTCTATATTCAAGATTATTGCAGAAAAGGATAGAATTCTTCATCATCCGTTTGAATCCTTTGATCCTGTTGTAAAATTTATTGAGGAAGCGGCAAATGATCCAGGTGTTCTTGCAATTAAGCAAACTCTTTATAGAACCTCCGGTGATTCGCCAATTATTGCCGCACTCAAGAAAGCTGCTCAAAAGGGGAAACAGGTTACTGTTATAGTTGAGTTAAAGGCCCGTTTTGATGAGCTTCAAAATATTAACTGGGCAAAACAATTGGAAAAAGCCGGTTGTCATGTTGTTTACGGACTTGTAGGTCTTAAAATACACTGTAAGATACTGCTCGTTGTTAGAGAAGAAGAGGATGGTATTAAAAGGTATATTCACCTTTCTACGGGAAATTATAATGATAAAACCGCTAAGATCTACACAGATATAAGTTTATTCACGAAAAACGAGGTCTTTGGGATAGATGCTTCTGCAATATTTAATTTGCTAACCGGATACTCTCGTCCGCCGATGTGGAAAAAGATAATCACTGCGCCGCTTGATCTGAGGAATGAATTCCTTGAAAGAATCAATCTTGAAATAACAAATGTGAAGAATGGTGGTAAAGGTAAGATTATTGCAAAGATGAATTCCTTAATTGACAAAAAGATCATTGAAGCACTTTATAAGGCTTCAAATGCAGGTGTAGAGATTATGTTAATAATACGAGGAATATGTTGTTTAAGACCCGGAATAAAAGATTTGAGTGACAAAATAACAGTAATAAGCGTTGTTGACCGATTTCTTGAGCATACGCGTATTTATTACTTCTTTAATGGCGGGGATGAAGATATATATCTGTCAAGTGCCGATTGGATGGAGAGAAATTTTGACAGAAGGGTGGAAACTCTATTCCCCGTAGAGGATAATGAGTGTAAAAGTGAAATACTTAATTACATAAGTATTATTCTAAAAGGCAATCAAAAAACAAGACAATTACTTAGCGATGGATCATATATAATAAAACCGATGGCTGACGGAGATCTGCCGTTCAGGTCACAGATTGAGCTATACAAGTATGAGCAAAAAAGAAATCTTGTTAGTAAAGATAAATCAAGTGAGATTAAGTTTATTCCGCGTAAACGAGTCAGATCAAAAGAAGAAGATAGATTATGAAGAACAGTTATTGTTTTTTTAGCAATAAAGAATGTAAATACTTCCCGTGCCACAATGGGCTTGAAGAATTCAATTGTCTTTTTTGTTATTGTCCACTCTATTTTATTAAAGATTGCGGCGGGAATTTTAAAATACTTGATAATGGTGTTAAAGACTGTTCAGATTGTATTATTCCTCATACCCCGGGTGGTTACAAAATCATTTTAGAAAAACTTGCTAAGTACTCTAAATATTGCGGAACTTTATAATATAACATAAATTTGTTTGACCTTTATAAAATTGATTATTATATTGTGTTTACTGTTTTATAAAGGAGCCGAAAGTGGATGAAAGAATAGTTATAACCGGAATGGGTGTGATTACTCCCATCGGGGATACACCGGAAAATTTATATAACAGTCTGATTAGTGGTGTCTCTGCTATAAGTAGAATTGAATCAATTGATACAACAAGAGTTGCTTGTAAGATCGGCGGAGATCTCGGCAATTATAATTGCACTAAAAAAATAGAAAAATATAAATCTCTTCTAACAACTGATCTTTATAATTTACTATCAGACACTGCCCGCTCAGGGCATTTTTCTCAGTTATTACCCTTAATTGCCGCTATGGATGCTTACGATGATGCAGGATTTATAAATAATGATATTTATGAGAGTGATAAAAGGGTGTTATATTTTGGCGGACATAATTTTCATAATAAATATCTCAATGATACGATTAGAGCTTATAATGTTGATCCGGAAACTATTGATAAATTTGCAATGTATAATTCCTCTGACTATTCATCAGTTTCATTAATAAGTTCATTTCTAAAAATTACCGGAGAAGCTATTACTGTCGGCGGTGCGTGTGCAAGCTCAGGGATTGCTATGCGTCAGGCATTTAACGATCTCAGGTTTGGAAATGCTGATTCGGCGCTTGTCGGCGGCGGGATTCTGTCATTCTCAGAGATGGGTTATAAGGCATTAGAGATGATGAGTGCTATAAGCCATCAGAAATACAACGACAGTCCCGCGGCTGCATCAAGACCCTTTGATAAAAGCAGAGACGGTTTTGTGCCGGCGCATGGAACAGGATTTATAGTTCTCGAAAGACTTAACGACGCCAAAAAACGTGGAGCAAAAATATATGCTGAATTAGTTGGGGTGGAATACAACAATGACGGATCACACTTCTCTATGCCCTCAAAGAAGGGGCAGGTGAGACTCATGGAAAGACTTATCGCAAAAACAGGGGTAATACCGGAGGAGATCGGGTATCTAAATGCTCATGCAACATCAACACCTTTAGGTGATAATGTTGAGATTGATTCGATCAAAGAGGTTTTTGGAAAACAAGCTTATAAAATGAAGGTTAATGCAACCAAGTCCATGCTGGGACATACTTGTTGGACTTCACATATAGTTGAATTAATTTCATCGATATATCAGATGAACGAGTGTAAATTACATAAAACAATCAATGTTGATGAGGTAGATGATGGGATAGACATTGATATATGCAGTGACGGAAACATTAAACATAATTTTAACTTTTTTATTAAAAACTCATTTGGATTTGGCGGGATTAACTGTTGTTCATTAATTAAGAAATATGCGTAAAATTCTTTAAAAACAAAGACAATCTCTTTCGTTATCCCGAATTATGCATGTAAAATATAAAAAAAAGTGTTGAGTAATCCTCATTTTATTGATATATATATAGTT
>CAZSQU010000091.1:0-11594 GCA_964608985.1 uncultured Spirochaetales bacterium | reverse complement strand
CAGATATGGGAGAGTAGGTCGTTGCCGGGTTTTTTTTTATTTAAATGTGTTTTTTCCAAGATTTTTTGCTTCATATAAGGATTTATCTGCATCATTGATTAGTTGATCAATTGAATAACCTTCAATATATTCAGAAATTCCAATGGAACATGTTAGTTTATAAGCATCATCAATATGAACTTCATTATTTGTTTTTGATATAATATCAATAAAATTATTTTTATTTTTTAATTTTTCAATAATTCTTTGAGCGATAACAGTAGCATAACTCTTGTTTGTCTCAGGTAGAATTATAATAAACTCATCACCGCCAAATCTGATTATTGTATCAACATCTCTAACAGTTTCTATTAGTAAAAGAGAAAATTCTTTTAATATCTCGTCTCCTAATGAATGTCCGAATCTATCATTATAATATTTGAAATTATCAAGATCAATAAATAATAAAGTCATTAAATTGTGTTCTTTGTTTAAATATCGATTTATTCTGCCAATTTCATAATTCAAAGTTCTATTTAACTCATTTCTATTAAATAATCCTGTTAATTGATCTGTTCTTGCTGATTGATAAAGCTTCTCGTTCAGCAGTTTTAATTCTTTTGTTCTATCATACACCTGTTCTTCTAGGGTTTTAGTAAGAATTTCTAATTGATTACTTTTGTCTGAAAACCTTATAGATATGATTGAGGCCATACCAATAATGAACAATGAAACTCCAAAACCGGAAATATATGGTCCGTTTAAATTTTGAACAAACATTTTAAATATCAAATCAAAGAATACGCAAAAAAACACAATAAATAGATTGAAAAACATAAGAAGTGCTTCGTATTTTTTAATAAATATTGAATGTAATACAATAATAAACGAATATATGATATTTAATAGAACAAGAACTTGAAGAATTTGCCTTGACAAATAAAAAAGATCATAAGTTGGAATAAACAACAAATAAATCGCGTATCCGATAGAAAATAATCTAAGAATTTTTGCTATATCAATTATAGCTCTAAAATTAAAAAATTTGCTGAAAAACAAAGTCAGATATACAGACCCGATTATTTCTGTAAAAAAAATAACTTTTTGAAAAGTCAAATAACTTATTTCGGGGATAATAATTCCATAAATATATGATATATAAAAATTTGAAAGATATATACTTGCAGATAGACAAAGGACTGCATAATATAAGTTCTCCTTGTCTTTAAATCTTCTAAAAAAAATCAGAAAGTGGTATATAGAGATAGCAAGCAATATAAATGATACTAACATATTTATTATAGAATTGATGAAATTTTCGTGTTTATAGTATTTTTCTGCAGTAATATGATCAAATAAAGCAAGATTACCTAAAATTTGCCCCTCAGAGTTTACATATACTTTTATAATAATTTCATTCATTTGATTATACTTAATTAGTGATGAAGGTATTGAGTACTTTCTTAATACATTCCAATCATTAAAATAGTTTGGCGGTCCTTTTCCTGTATTGCCAATTATTATGCCGTTAAAAAAAGTCTGATCACTAATCATTATTCTTCCAAGAACAAGGTCTAATTGATTACATCCTATATCATGTGAGATAAAAATGTTCTTTTTTAGAGCAATTGAACCGTGAGATTGATGATTAAGTAATTTAATTAAATTAATCTTGGTGATATCTCCTTGAACTTCATGGTATTCAAGTTTGTTTAGACTAATAATAGAATCATTATTTTGACAAATTGAATAACTCCACTCACTATTTAATTGAAGTATAGGCCGTAGATTTGACGATGAAAACAACACCAGATATATAAAAAATGATAATATTATGAATGATAGAAATATACTAATAATATCTATTGTAGAAATATTAAAGCCGAAAAGTCTAACTTTATTATTCAATATCATTTTTTTAAACATTACTTTATATCCTAAGTTGATATTGACAGCCTTTTCCATTTCCTTTCTTCAATAAAGCTGATTTTTAGACAATTATCCAATGGATACTGATAAATCCTCAATTTATCATCAGAGTCTAACATCAGAGCTAAGTCTTTTTTTAGGCCTCCCAATTGAGCGGGAAGAAATTCAAAACTTTCATAATGGGTATCATGCAATTTTTTAAAGCCGTATTCTATTAAAGCTTGTTTAATCTGTAACTTTGTATCAGGACTAACAACCTCAAAACATACTGAAACAAACACAATATACTCCGTATTTAATATTATACGCATATTATATAATTCTTTTTAAAAAAATAAAAGAAAAAAAAAGAAAAAATTGTTATAATAACTTTCAATCTTGAGGAATTTTAATTTGGATAAACAGAAATATTTAAAATATATTAATCTCGGGTTTAAGTATTACAAACAAGGTCAATTTGAGCGCGCTTATAAAATATTTTCTATATGTATAAGAATAACGCCAAAGGATTATCGAATTTACTATTATGCAGGCAGATGTTTGTATAGTTTGAAGTCTTATAATCAGTCAATAAGTTTTTTTTTATCTTCAAACTCTCTAAAGAATGATTACAGAGTTAACAACTACTATCTCGGAAAAAACCTTATAGTTCTTAAAAGATATGATGAAGCAATTCAGGTTCTGATAGAAAACAGCAAATATATAGAACAATCCGGTATTTATCTTGGGCTGGTTTATTTAAATATTGGGCAAATCGAAAATTCTCTTAAATGGTTTAAAAACATCTATATAAATTATAAAGATGACTTTAGAGTTATAAATGGTTTTTCTCTTGCTTTATATAAAGCCGGAATGTCACATTTTAATAATGATATTAAATTAGCAAAAGAGTATATTCTTAAAGCAATTGAAGTTAATAAGGAACTTTATCCGGCATACTATATGCTTGGTATGATCTATGGTTTTGAAAATGATTATAATAACTCAAAGAAGTGTTTTGAGATTTTGATAAATAAGTATCCCAGTAATGAAGCATTAATTTCCGTATTAGGACATATTTACAATAGAACAGGGGATATTACCGGTTTAAAAAAAATATTTGGAAATTACTATAAGAATAGTTCTGATGATATGAACAAATGGTCAGAATACTTAAAAATAATTGGTTTGAGTTTGTTTAATCAAAAAAAATATAAAGATGCTATACCGTATTTTTTGAAATTGTATTTAGTAAAAAGTTACGATGATAATATTCTTTTATCCCTTGCATTATGCAGAATAGCAACGGGAGAAACACAAAAAGCACTAAACATTTATAAAATACTAATTGAACACAATAAAACAAGAAATATTAAAGTAATAAATTCATATATATTATTATTAATCAGATTAGGTAGATATAAAGACGCTAGAGATAAGGCGTTGGATTGTATGAATAAACAGAATTACGGTATAAAAACACTTTTATACTACTACTATTCATCTGTTTACGGTATGTTTGAGGCCAATAATGAAGAAATATATAAAGTACTTAGAAACAAATTAAGTAAAAACCGTATGTTTATTGAAGCAACTGCATTTAAACTTTTAAATTCGGGAAGAATAAATAAGGCAGTTTCTTTGTACTATAAAATCTACAAATTTGATCCAAAAGATACATATATACTCTCAGAAATTGTTGATTTACTCTTAAAAAAGAATCTGAAGGAGCAAGCGATTCATTATTTAAATAAAATCTATCAAATAGACACAAACAATAAGGATGTTGTATATTACTATTCTTGGTCACTTATTTGTCTCGGCAAGATTGAGGAAGCAATAAATGTATTAGAAGCAAGTCCATCTGATTATAAAATTGATTATCTGCTTGGTAATGGATATAGAATATTGGGAGATGAAAAAAAATCATATAAATTTTACTATTCATCGTTTAAGAAAAACCCGCTTTACACAGCAAATCTATATCAGCTTCTTCGAATATATTATAAATGCTCAAAATATCACGCTGCGAATAAAATTATAAATTTTATTTCAATTTCTAATCCGCAATTTATAAGAGTTGATATTTATAGGGCTTTAGTAAATTTGAAAATGAATAAACCGGAAAAGTCATTAGAAAACATAAAAAATTATTATAAAAAAAATAAAAATACTATCTCGCCTTATTTGAAAACTATTACCTATTTAATTCAGTATAAACTGGGGTATTATAAAATACTGATCCCAACTATAAACACCAACATTAAAAACAAAAAAGCGAGTCCATCCGAATTAATAATAAAAGCTTTAATACTTAGAAAAAATTATGATACGGAAAAACTAAGGGAAACAGAAAAATCATTAGAAACCTTCAAAAATTCCCCTTGTGTTTTTGAATATTATAAAAAATTTTATGGAAAAAAAACAGTAGTGTCTGATAACAGAAAAGATTTGGGGTTAAGATTGAGCATTATTTTTTAAAGAACAACGAAAAAAGCCATCTGAAAAATCTGACAATAAAATTTGGTTTAGATAGGCGGTCTCTTAATTTGTATGCATTTCTAAGCTCTTCCGGGGAAAAGTCTTTGCGGGCTGTATTTTCATCCATCTCAATTTCCATTAAAGAGAGCTTGTCTTTTTTATTAACAATTTTAACCTCAATTTCATCTAATCCTAATGATTTTACTGCAAGATATCTTCTATAACCGGCAATTAATTTGAGATCTGAATTAACAATTACGGGCTGTAATAGCCCGTATTTTTCTATTGATTTAGCAAGTGTTCTTATGTCGCCATTTGATTTTCTTATCCGTTTTTTTTCATTAACTATAATATCGTCTATAAGAACTTTCATATAGATTCCTTATTTATGATATCTTAAAATGGGATTTCTTGCGGCTGAAACATCATCCGGTCGTTTAATCGGTGTATTTACAGGGGCATTTCTTAATAAATCACAGTTTGTTTTTGCTTCATTCAAGATTGTTATCATAACTTCTGCAAATTTATCAAGCGTATCCTTAGTCTCCGTTTCTGTCGGTTCAATCATAAGACAATCGTGAACTATCAAAGGAAAACTCATGGTAGGAGCGTGATATCCGTAATCGAGTATTCTCTTAGCAAAATCAACAATTGTCAGGTTGTAAAGCTTACATTCTTTTGTTAATGAAATAACAAATTCATGCATAACATGGTCGGCACCGGCAAGCTCATAGTGATCCTTAAGTTTTGCGGCAAGATAGTTCGCATTTAATAATGCATAATAGCCGGTATTTCTTAAACCTTCGCCGCCAAGTGAAACAATATATGTGTATGCTTTTAGAATAACAAGAAAATTTGAGTAAAAAGCTCTAACCTGTCCGATTGATTTTGAATTTAACTCCGATAAAGAATAATTTTGATTGTTATATTCTACTGACCTGTTTGGCAAGAAATTAATCAAATGTTTTTTTACACCTATCGGGCCTGAACCGGGGCCTCCTCCACCGTGTGGTGTAGAAAAAGTCTTATGAAGGTTAAGGTGTACTACATCAAAGCCGGTATCACCGGGTCTTGAAATTCCTAGAATAGCGTTTAGGTTGGCCCCATCATAGTATAGTTGTATTCCATGTTTTTTGCATATCTCTGAAATCTGTTGTATTTTCTTTTCATATTGTCCGAGTGTGTTTGGGTTGGTTAGCATTAAAGCGGCAACATTTTTATTTACTTTTGTTTCGAGGTCTTCAATTGAAACAAACCCGTCCTCATCTGACTTGATCGTAACTGTTTTAAAGCCCGCCATTGATGCAGATGCAGGATTTGTTCCATGAGCTGAATCCGGTACTAATACGATATTTCTATCTTCTTTCTTGTCCTTAAAATATGCTCTTATTACAAATAACCCTGTTAATTCTCCATGAGCTCCTGCGCATGGCACTAATGACATGGCATCCATTCCCGTTATCTCTTTTAGTGCCTCAGCGGTTTTGTGAAGAACTTCAAGTGTTCCTTGAACTCTTGATTGATCCGAATAAGGGTGGATGTTGGTAAATCCCTCCATTGATGCAATCCGTTCATTTATCTTCGGATTGTATTTCATTGTGCAACTGCCAAGCGGGTAAAAACCTGTATCAACTCCATAGTTCAAAGATGATAACTCTATGTAGTGTCTTACGACCTCGCTTTCCGATACATCAGGAATACTGCCTAAATCCTTTCTTAAGAGATTGTCAGGTATAGATTTTAGTATTTGTTCAGGAGTTGAATCAAGCTCAATCGCATGTGTTGATTTGGAATTATTACATTTTTCAAATATCATATCTTTATCTATCATTATAGTGCCCCCAATACTTTAATAAAATCATCAATTTCTTCTTTAGTATTTACTTCAGTAGCACAAACAAGATAATGCCCGCTGTAAGCACTCTCCGTAAAATCAGCAAGATCATCATTAAGAGGTCTGAATGAAAGGATATCGTTAGCTTCAAGTGCTTTGTGCAGCTCCTTATACGGTATATCGGTTTTTACTGTAAACTCATTAAAAGAGATCTGGTCCTCAAAAACACTGAATTTTCTAAGTGTTTTGATTTTCTCTTTTAAGTATTTTGCATTTTCTATGTTTTTTAATGAAACTGATCGTAAACCTGATCTGCCAAGAGTAGAAATAAAAATTGCCGCTCTTAATGCGCATAAACCATGGTTAGAACAGATATTTGAAAGAGCGAGTTCTCTTCTTATATGTTGTTCCCTTGCAGTCAATGTTAATACATACGAGCATTTGCCGTTTGAATCCGTAGTTTGTCCGGCAATTCTTCCCGGCATTTTTCTTAGATGAGCGGTTGTTGCGGCAAGAAAACCAAGATATGGTCCGCCGAATGACAGCGGAGTTGAGTAACTCATAAATTCGCCGCAGACAATATCTGCCCCCAAATCAGAAGGTTTTTTTAATACCGGTAATGACATGGCCTCTGTTACATTAATAATTAAAAGTCGGTTGTCTTTCTTTATTGTTTCAGAAATACCTTCTATATCATAAATTGTACCAAAATAATTAATGTTGTTGACTATAAAACAAGCATAAGAATTGTTCCAGTGTGTTTTAAAATACTCCTTTTCGAATTTGAACGGGTTGTTCTTGAAAAGTTCTATTTCTACACCAAGCGGTTCCATGTATGTTTTAAGTACCCTTAAGTATTCCGGGTGGATAAACCTGTCAACGAGAATCTTCTTTTGTCGGGCAGTATTTACTGCCATTACTGCAGCTTCCGCAAGTGCGGTTGCTCCATCATACATTGATGCATTTGAAACATCCATTCCTGTAAGTTCAGTAACATAGGTTTGAAATTCGAATATTGCCTTAAGTGTGCCTTGAGAAATCTCCGGCTGATAAGGGGTGTATGCCGTGTAAAATTCCTGTCTTGAAGACAATTCATCTACAGTTGACGGGATATAATGGTTATATGCGCCGGCACCGAGAAATATTGATTTGTATTGTTTGTTTTTGGAAGCTAAACCATTAAAGTATTGAAAAGTTGCTAATTCACTTTTACCTGCCGGCAGATTTAATTTTTTGATTTTTACATTCTGCGGAATATCATTACATAATTCATAAATAGAACTTTTCCCGATAAGCTTTAACATCTCATCGGTATCTTTTTGAGAATGTGGATAATAACTCAAGGTGCACCTCACTTAATTAAAAAATTTATATAGTATATGATCTTTTGTAAAATGGTATGTCAACAAGAACTATCGGTTCTTGTCTGTTCCTAATTGATAGAAATAATTGATCACTTCCTGTGTATTCTTTGTTAATAAAAGCAACTCCGATGTTTTTCTTAATTGTCGGTGCAAATGTACCCGAAGTAACCACACCGATCTCGACTTGTTTGTCGTTAAGAATCGTCATTCCGGTTCGGGGTATGGCACGCCCCGGCACTTCAAATCCGATCATTTTTTGTTTATAACTATCTTTGTCTTTAATCAACGCAGTTTTACCAATAAAGTCCGCTGATTTATTTAACTTTACACTCCATGCAACCATTGATTGAAGTGGTGAGTGTGAGTCATCAAGCTCTTGTCCGTAAAGCGGTAGTCCTGACTCAAGTCTTAATGTGTCCCTTGATCCCAACCCGCATGGAATAAGTCCGGTAGATTTACCGTCTTTCAAAAGATCGGTAAAACAGTTTATACTATCTGATGAGTTTAAACAAATTTCAAAACCATCCTCGCCGGTATAACCTGATCTCGAAATAATTATTTCTTTTTTATTGTAAGTAGTTGTGGTTACTGATAAGAACTTCATTTTTGTTGTGTCTATCTTGAAATAAGCAGAGATGATTTTATGTGCGCTTGGACCTTGCACTGCAATAATTGCATATTTATCTGACAAATTTGAAATTTTTATGTCTTTTGGGCTATTTTTAATAATCCAGTTATAGTCTTTTTCAATGTTAGCAGAATTTACTACAACATGATATCGTGTCTCAGTTATTGCACAAACCATTAAGTCGTCAACGACTGTTCCGTTTTCATAAAGCATAGTACTGTATATCATTTTGCCCGGATAGATCTTTGAAAAATCATTAGGTAGAAGTTTGTTGAAATATTGAACTGCAGAATTAAAATCTTTGAATTCAAATTCAATATTTCCCATGTGGGAAACATCAAATATGCCGGCACCGTTTCTGACTGCGTGATGTTCTTCTTGTATAGTTGAGTAAAAAACCGGTAAAAGTACACCATGAAAATCCACTATATTTCCTTTTAATTGTTTGTGTACTTCATAAAGCGGAGTTTTTTTTGTTTCTGTCATATCTAATCCTTTGTTTAATATCAAAATAAACTAAATTTTAAAACTTATCAGTTATTTCCTAAATCATCTAATAAAACGGAGCTCTGACTGCTATTGTTAGTTGACGAAACAGATGAGCTTGAATTTGTATTAACTGTCGGCACACTGCTCGCTGAAGATGACGACCTGATTGAAGAGTTTGATCGGGAAGAGGATAACATGTCGTTTAGTAGTGTGTTGTCAACATTAATATTGAATTCATTAGAGTCAAAAAGATTCTCACTGTCAAAATCCATGTCAAATCTTTCTCCTATCTGATCGATAGTTCTTTGTTCGGTAAAATGTTTACTGCCACAAACATGACATCTTTCTCGTGACACCGTGCCCCTTAAAAAGTATTCTACATATAGATCAGATGCGTTACACTCACTTGAAGGCAAGCGGCCGGAATGTTTACAAACTCTTACCTGTATAACATCATTAGGTGCTTCGAATTCGAGAGAGCCTTTGCCGAGGTGAAATTGTCTCATCCATTCCATCCATGTGTGTCCGTGTATGAGTGATCCGTTTTGATTAAAACCGAGACTTAATCCATACCTGTCAAATCCCATCCAGCAGCCTGCTGTTACCGCCGGTGAAAAACCGATTAACCATGCGTCTGCCCAGTTCTGAGAAGTACCGGTTTTAGCGGCAAGTTCAATATCAGGAAAGGTTAATCCTTCATTGATCATATCGACTCTGCGTTTGTATAAAAACCCTTCTGCCCTGTGAACAGTATCTTTTAATATGTCAGCTAAGATAAAAGCATTACCGGTCGATATTACCTGAAGTTTTCTTCGGTTTTCGCGGTAATATCTTTCAAGTTCTACCCATGGTTCGTAGATAACCCTTCTATTTCTGTCTTGAATTGAAAGAATATATGACGGTGTCCGTCTCTGGCCTTTATTGGCAAATAAATGGAAAGCTCTTACCATTTCATACAAAGAGACGCTCGGTGTTCCGAGTACTGTACTTATTTCATAGGAGAATCTTCTGTCGATTTCTGCCTGTGAGTTGATTCCCATGAGCATAGCCGCTCTGTCAATAGCTGATTTATATCCGTCTGCTCTGCCGACCTCATGAAACACTTTAACTGCGGGGATGTTTAAACTAAGCCGTAACGCTCTTCTGAGAGAAATAGGTCCGTAATAAACGCCATCATAATTGTATGGTCGATACCAGACTCCGGGGTCTTCTGATCCCTGGTCAAATATTGTTGGCGTATCATCAATAACCGTTGCCGCGTTTATTCGTCCGGTGTCAAGGGCATAAGAATAAATCAATGGTTTAAATGAAGAACCGGGTTGTCTTCTACTCTGCATAGCGTAATTAAATCTATTTGAAGGGGAGAACTGTCTTCCGCCTACTAATGATATTACTTGTCCTGTTTCATTATCCATTGCAAAAAATGCACCTTGAACAAGGGGTAACGAGGTTGATTGTTGATCTGTCTTGGTGTACATTGTGTCAGTTACAGTTTTGACCATATCAAGCTGAAAAACCTGAGACAATAGATTTAACGGCCCGTTTACTTTGGATTGGTAGGTGTCAAGCCCTTGTTTGGTAATTCTGTTTGTACTCGGCTGAACATTTCTAAGTGAAAAAAGGACGCCTAAAAGTGAGGTCCCCTCAATAAATCTGTTCTGCATCATTGCGTTATTTCTAACCTGTTCAACCTCAAAAATTCTTTGCTGCCTTTCTATGGATTCTACGAGTAGTTTTTCTGCAAGCTGGTTTAAACGAAGATCAAGTGTTGAATGAATAATAAGACCATCACGATAAAGGTCAACATTAGGCAGTTCTTTTTCAATCTCATTTGCAACCCAATCACTAAAGTATGGCGCAAGGTCAGTTCTTCTAAAAAACGCCCCTTTGTCTGAGTGGGGGACAGTTGACCAAACAACCCAGAATTGGTTAAGTTCAAAATCCGCCTCTGATTGTGTTATAATCCCTGCGCTAACCATCTTTTCAAGAACTTTTTTCTGTTTGTTCTGATGATGCTGAGGGAATCTTATCGGTGAATAATAGGTTGGATTTGAGATGAGCGTAATTAATGAAGCCGATTGTGCCGGTGTCATGTTTTCTGCACTAACACCGAAGTAAAAGTTTGCCGCTGATTGCACGCCGTTTGTTCCGAGTCCGAAAGGGACATTGTTTATGTATAATGCAAGAATTTCATTTTTAGTGTATTTTTTTTCAAGTTGAAGGGCAATCCACAATTCTCGAATTTTCCTTTTTATTGATCTTTCGTTATTGAGAAAAAGTGTTCTTGCAAGCTGTTGAGTAAGTGTTGATGCTCCGCTTATAGGTTTCCCGATAATATTATTAAAAACCGCCCTAAGAATAGCAAAAGCATTAAAACCTTTGTGCGTATAGAAACTTGCGTCTTCATAAGCAATAAGACCCTTAATAAAGTGTTCGGGTACTTTGTCGAGGGTTACTATATCCCTTTTTTCGTCCGAGTAAAATTCGGTTATTACAAGTCCGTTTCTATCTTTAAGAACACTTGGAAGGGCGGGGCGTTGAGTTTCGAGGAGTTCTTCTATGGTGGAAAGGTCGTTAATCTCACTTATGGCAAATCCCAAACCTAAAGATAGTAATAAAATAAAAGATAAGAATGCTATACTTTTAATAATTGTTGCTTTTAAAAGATCTATTTCCATAAGCTCTCTTTGTTTATAAAATTTTTTCGATTAAACAATGAATGTAATTGTTTTATTGTTATTTAATAAACCTGTATAATAACATTATTTTGGATTATGTCAAGATTGTAATAGTTATGGATGTTGTTTTTTTTAAATGAAATTGACAATAATAAATCAAAATTATATATTTGTTTAAGCCGCGTTATGCACGATAATCGTAGCGAAGCGAAGTAGATTGTTGATTAGCTTAG
>CAZSQU010000090.1:0-11698 GCA_964608985.1 uncultured Spirochaetales bacterium | reverse complement strand
GTTAATGTTAGTAACGGTGTTGTTTCTTCAAACATACAAACGCCTAACTAAAAAAGTTATTGAATTATTATTTGCTGTCTCCACGAGGAGACAGCTTTATTTTTTATTTGGAGAATATAATGGAAACAATAATCCTTGCAAGTAATAACAATCATAAGATAATTGAAATTGCAGACATACTTAAATCAAAGTACAAGGTTATCGGTCTGAAAGAGGCCGGATTTGATGATATTATTGATGAAACCGGAGATACATTCTTTCTCAACGCTTATAAAAAAGCTTATACGGTATTTAAAAAGTTAAAAACTCCCGTAATTGCAGATGACAGCGGCCTCTGTGTTGATAGTCTGAATGGTGCTCCCGGGGTTATATCGGCAAGATTCGGCGGCTCAGGTTTGAATGACAAGGATAGATATGAACTTCTATTAAAACAGATGGAAAACATTACATTTAGAGAGGCAAGATTTGTCTGTAATATTGTTATGATATTTTCAGAATACAATTACTACTCTGTTCAGGAGGAATGCACAGGTCTTATTACAAGAGAGCCTTTGGGGGCTAACGGGTTCGGTTATGATCCGATATTTTACCTGAAAGAATATAAACAAACAATGGCTCAACTTGATAGTTCCATCAAGAACACTATTTCACACAGAGCCAAAGCCCTCAATTCATTATTAAAAATAATCGGTTGATTCTCTACTTGACCTCAAAATAAACACTATTTAATCTATCAAGATAATATTTTAGCTTATCTTCGTTAGTTATATCGCCTTTTTTACCAATTCCCGGACATCGTTTCATCTCTTCTTTACGAACATCAGGCATCTCTACTATCTCAGGCCAGAACGGAAAAGATCGGCATTGAGCCGGACGGCTATCATAAACAATACAACCATCAGACCAGAATATACAATCATAGTTCCGTTTCTCTTTCAACACAAGAAGATCCTTACCGTTTTGAATCAAAACATTACAACACTCTTGCTTAAACCGTTCAAAAGGGATATTCAGATGAGTTATTAATAATTCTACATCATTTTCTGTAAGATAAACAGTTCCGGGCGTGTGACGGCAACATTTAGAGCACCTCTGACAAGCAAAATCAAAATCATTGAGAATTTCTATAACTCGAGAGATCACCATCTACGATACTTCTATCTCAATAAGCCCGGGAGCAAGCATAGATAACATCTTTAATGATGTTTCCTGCCAAGTAATCTTTGAATTTGCAAAAATCTTAAATCTGTACTTCTTATCTTGCGGAAGCGGTGTAACCTTAGTAATCCATTTAATCAAAGTCTTGATACCGCTTGAATTCAAAAAAGTTAACCCCATAAAATCAAGTTCAACCGTTTTGATCGACGCATCCAATACTGCGTTGTGTATTGATTCAAAAAAAGGTATAAAAAGCGGTTCGGGATTCTGAACATCGATATCTCCGTTAAAAACCACCCGTACACCGTTTACAATCTCATCCACCTCTACCGTTGCCTTCTCGGTAACGACGCTCTCTATATTAAAACTGTTCATTATAAGCTCCTTATCATTTAAGATTAAAACAGATAGTAATCTTTACCAGATCCTTATCAAATTCCGCAACAATCTTCGAGTTGCTCTCAAAACGAATTCTGGCAAGCCCCAGTTGACTGCCTCCGTCTGTTCTAAATGCCGCTTCCTGCATCTTCTTGAAATACACCTCTTCTGCAGAACCATTATTTATCTCTTCAATATGAGACTTAAGTATTGTCATATTCTCAGGACTTGAATAGTTCTCCACATGGAGATATAACAGATGTTCATCCTTTCTATGTTCAAGAGATATTTTAGTTCCCTCATCAGATGCATATTTGACAGCGTTCTCAAGCAGTTCGCTCGCCGCCATAGATATTATATCTGCCTGTTTGGAATCAGAAAGGGTTATTGCCAAAAAGTTCTGGAGAAATGTCCTAACCGTTGCAATATAAGTCCAACGGGGACCAAAAACCATCTCCACAAAACCGTTCTTTACATTCTTAAAAAGATCCATTTTACCACCCGTACACGGATTTATCGATTATTCATTTTACAATATATTATAATATAATGCAAATAAAATTAATAATTTTTGTTGGATTTTTATATTGTATTTTTTTAATAATGATGATAGAATGACTTATTAAAAAGGAAGGGGCCATGAAAAAAAATATAATTTTTACAATTTTAATTTTTAGTTTTTTATTGTTTAACAGCTGCGAGTACTTCGAACTGATGTCACCCGAAGACTTCGATGAGTTTGTCAGCGATTACACCTATACTTTATATTTTGATTTAAACTATTCCGGAGCAACTTCGGTGGCACCGCCGTCTGAAGATCATTACGCAGGCGAAACTTTTAAGTTGCCAGATTGGAATGAGTCTGACACTCAGGCTGGTCAATTTTCGTTTTGGAAGATAGTTCCTAACGATACCTCAGGTGATGAAATCTGCTACTATCCGGGGGGGAATTTTACAATGCCCGAAGATGATGTTACACTATACGCATATTGGAATCAATCTTGATTTAATTCTTAAGTATATTCTACTTAATCTTAAATAACCTTGCAGATAGATAAGCAATGACAAATGCCGCGGCGTTTGTCATTACGATAGACGCACCTGCGGGCAGATTAGTGATTATTGAAAGCATTATTCCTATTATTACTGATATTATTGATATAATAACTGTTGATATTGACATAACCTTGAAGCTCTTTGCAAACTGCAACGCTGTTACTGACGGGAACATTATCATACTTGACATTAACAGAGCACCTACGATCTTTACACCAATCACTATTATTACCGATTGAATAACGGTAAAAGATATATTAATAAATTTTATCTTAGTTCCGCCGATCTTTGCCGCATCCTCATCAAATGTCATCAAAAACAGGTCATTATAGTAAACAACCATAAATATCAATGCAGCTACTGAAACACAGCCGGCAACGATCAATTCATAGTTTTCCACTGCAAGGATACTGCCAAACAGATAGCTGTTTATATCAAAGTTAAATCCCCCTTTCAAACTCATCAATATAAGACCTGCGGCTAATGAAAAAGCAGAAACCAGACCGATTGCGGTATCATTATATATGTTTGCACTTTTACCGAGAAAAGATATCAATATCGAAGCGGCAATTACAAGCGGTATAGAAACAATCAGCGTATTTGCTCCCAACAACAATGCAAGAGCAACCGCTGCAAATGTTACATGAGACAAACCGTCAGTTATCAGAGCATTCTTTCTTAATACCAAAAAACTCCCCGTAAGGGAAGACCCCAGTGCTATGACTACTCCTGCAAGAAGCCCTTTTCTAATGAAATCGTACTGAATAGCATTAATAATCTGATCTACAAAACCCATAGTTATCATCATCCCTTAACCCGCATTATGCACGAAAATTCTACCGCAGCTCGTATCTTGCTGATTATCCACGAGTTACTCGATTTTCGATTCTCACATAGTGTTACTATGCTGCGAGTCTCAAATCGTCTTAACTCTAAACTAATCAACAATCTACTTCGCTTCGCTACGATTATCATACATAATGCGGGTTAACTATCATGTCTGTGGCATATAATATGCTGCGAATACCCGCCAAAATACTTTGTCATATCTGTTGACTTGCAGAATTCCTCAAAAGAACCGTAAAACACAAGATTTGTATCAATATACATCAGTTTCTTTGCAAATAACCCTGCAGATCCAAAATCATGGGTAATTAAAACAATAGTCATCTTATTATCTTCATTGAGTCGCTTAACGGTTTTATAAAACCCGTCTCTCGATGCGGGGTCAAGGGCTGTGGTCGGCTCATCAAGGAACAACAACTCAGGATCACTTATCAAAGCCCTTGCAAGAAGGACCTTCTGAAGCTGTCCCCCCGAAAGTTTGCCTATCATCTTATCTTTCAGATCATATATACCGGAACTTTCAAGAATCGCCTTTGTTTTATCATTATCTTTCTTGACAAATATACGGGGAAATTTCTTTTGTTTTATAAGACCGGTTCTTACAATCTCAAAAACAGTTGCAGGGAAACTGTAATCATTTAAGGACAATCTTTGCTGAACATAGCCGACCTTCTCTGTATTTATAATGATCTCACCCGAATAGTTATTAATCAAATTTAGTACTGCTTTAATCATTGTAGTTTTACCCGCTCCATTGGGACCAACTAACGCGATATAATCACCTCTAATCATATTAAAACTGATATTGTCAAGCACTTTATCATTCTGATAGAGCACAGTCAGATTCTTAACCTCGAGAATATTCATTTTTTGTTTAATCCTATATTACCGGTAACCGAGACCTTTTTTTAGTGATTCGAGATTTAACCTCATCAAGTCAATATAGGTTGTTTTTTGCTCAAACTCCTCTAAACTTATATTGGCGGCAGTGTGAAGCATAAGCATCTCAGTGCTTGTTTCATCCGATATTACCCGCGCTATTCTCGGATTAACGAATTTTTCATAAAAAATATAATCAGTACCTGTTGATCTTACAAGATCAACAACTGCAGATATCTGAGCAGGCGTCGGTTCAAGATTGGTTGAGAATCCGCTATAAGGTGAAACATGCTCAAGCCCATACCTTTTTGCAAGATAACCGAAAGCAAAATGTCCCCCAAAAATTATAGTTTTAAAAGTAAATCTTTCTGATGCACTCTTGTATTGATTGTCAATATCTGTAATTTCAGCAATATAGCTATCTGCATTTGACCTGTAATAATCGGCATTAGCAGGATCAAGCAGGGCCAACTCTTCTGCAATAGCTTCAACACAAGCTGTAACAACACCAAAATCAAGCCATATATGTGGATCAACTCCGGTTTGTTGTTCGTGTCCATGTTGATGGCTGCATTCTCCTAAACACTCATGATTACTATGAGAGCCGCAATTACCTTCACATTGATGTGTATCAGCCGAATTATGGCCAATAAAATCAGACATCTTGATAACCCTCAAATTAGTATTATTAACGCTTTTTACAGTTTCATCAGCCCATGGTTCCATCTCATCACCGGTATAGATAAACAAGCTGCTTTGTTTGAGTTCCATCAAATCGCTTGGTTTAGGATCGAAACTATGCGGATCAATACCGGGCGGTAACAACAAAACCGACCTGATTTTATCACCGCCGATGATTCTTGCAAAATCATATTGCGGAAAGATCGAAGAAACAACAGTAATTCCTCCAACAGGATTTTTTTGCTTACATCCGATTAATAGACCTGCTACGATAATTAGTAATACTATAAAACTCTTTTTAAATATTTTTATTGACCACATTTTAATCTCCGCTAATTTACTTTAAATTTATTTACCTCAGAAGCCAGCATCTCTATAGTTGACTTGTTCTCCTGAGTAATCTCATTAACTCGATTGATTGCCTCGGTTATCTGATGTGCGCCGGTTGCCATCTCGTTCATACTGTTAGTAACCTCTTCAGTTATCCTGTTTAGATTAAAGCTCTCTTTAATAACTTCATTACTTCCGTTCAACATCTCGTATGAGCCGGACTTGACCTTCTGCGTAATCGAATTTAACGAGCCTATCGCTTCAAGAACCTGTTTGCTTCCGACAGACTGCTCTTCCATAGCATTTCTAATCGCATGTTCCTGTTCAGAAACAATCCTTACCTCTGATTCTATTGCATCAAATTTCAAAACAACCTGCTCCGTAGATTTAATAATATTATCTACGGCTGACTTAATTTTCTGAAGAACAATCGATACGGTTTTTGCTTGTTCACCGGATGACTCCGCTAACTTTCTAACCTCATCAGCAACAACAGCAAACCCTTTACCCGATTCACCGGCATGTGCCGCCTCTATTGCCGCATTCATAGCAAGAAGATTTGTCTGACTTGCGATATTCTGTATAACCTTGCTTATCTCAAGTAATCCTTCAGACTCCTGGGCAACAGCCTCTATATCTTTAGTCATATCAGAAAGATCAACCCTTCCGCTCTCAGATGCGTTTATCAATCCATTAATGTTATCACCGTTTCTAATCAATCTCTGAGTTACAGAATTTATACTTGCCATCATCTCTTCTATCGATGCCGAAGATTGCGTTACACTTACCGATTGCTGTTCTATGAGGGTGTTAAGCAGCTCAACTGCTTTTGAAATGTTATTCATAGTCGAATTTGTCTCGGTAACACTTGCAGACTGATTAAGTGTTTGATTCTTTACACTTTGAATATTTGCACTTATCTGATTAACAGCTGCGGCAGTCTCTGTCATATTACCGGCAAGTTCTTCACCTACACCGGAAAGATCTGATGTTTTATTCTTTATAACGGTTATCATATTCCCCATCTTCTCAAGGGTTTTATTAAAATAGACTGCCATCTCCCCAATCTCATCTCTACTTGACACTTCAAGACGGCTGGTAAGATCACCTTCCCCTTCAGATATGTTTTTTAAAACCTTAACAGTTTGAATTATTGGCTTGGTTATCATTTTTGCAATAAAAAACATTGCTATACCAACAATTATTACTACTACAAGTCCTGTAATGAATATTGAAAATAACATCTGTTTAACCGGGGCAAGCACCTTGTTCATCGGAATACCTACGGCAAATGACCATGGCGTTTTGGATCTGCCGACAAAGAACGGCACCGATATTATTTTAATATCCGTTTTTAGTGCATTGGAATATACGGTAAAATCTATGCTTTCCCCACTATTAATAGCATCAACTAAAGCATCAATATTTTCACCGGCCATATCCCTTTCAGAATCCCTCATTTGTAAACCAAGCCTGCTTTTATCAAAATGAGCGGCGACTATACCTTTATTACTAAACAAAGCTGCAACGCCTGTTTCATACGGTTTTATTGTCTCTACAAGCGTCTGAATATCCTCAAGTTTAACATCTACCCCCGCAACACCCACAACTCTTCCGTCGATCTTTATCGGGACTACAAGACTTGTAATTAACACCTGCTTTCCTGCGATTTCATAGAAATAAGGATCAATTATTGCTTCATTTCCCGTACGCAAAGGTATTTGATAATAATCCCCTACACCTTCTACGGCATAATCAACTAACGGCTCTACTCTCGCATCTCCGTACCCTCTGTTCCAATATGGCACAAAACGGCCGGTTTCATCAGACCCCGGTGTATTCCTGTATAATCTATCCATTCCGTCCAATTCATTTGGTTCCCAACATGACCAAACCCCGATAAACTCCGGATTCGCTTCAAGGATCCCTTTTAAAATATTGTTGTAATCGTTCCGTTTTTCGGAGTTGCTTAATTGCCTGTGTCTCTCCATTATTTGAGCAATAGTTCTTGCTGCATCCATCGGCACCTCGAGTTTAGACTGTACATCGTTACCATAAAGCCCTGCAAGATTGATTGAACTCTCAATAGCGGATTTTTGCTGGATTGAAGAAGCTCTCAAATAGACAAACACAAGCATACCAAGTATTGCAAGGAAATTTATCAATACTACTGCAACTACCAATTTAAAATTTAATGATGTTTTTTTATGATTCTGCATAGATCCTCCGGAGAAATAGTTTGAAAAAAGTCGATTTATAAATATAATAAATATTAGCTAAATAGTAAACAAAAATGGTCTAATATCGGGCAAATTTATTTTTTTGGTAATTTAAAAAACGATAGTTTTATTACCGGTAACAAATATGTTGTCGTTGAATGCAAGTTCGAGGGCTTTTGCCAGCAGCGCCCTTTCAAGCTCCTTGCCCTCTTTTGAAAGGCACTTAGGGGTTTTAGTGTGATCTACTTTAATCACATCCTGAACAATTATCGGTCCGTGGTCAAGCTCCTCAGTAACAAAATGTGCAGTAGCACCGATGATTTTTACTCCCCGCTCATACGCTTGCTTGTATGGATTTGCTCCGACAAACGCAGGAAG
Source organism: uncultured Spirochaetales bacterium (assembly GCA_964608985.1). GTDB lineage: Bacteria > Spirochaetota > GWE2-31-10 > GWE2-31-10 > CAYYKD01 > CAYYKD01. Next base: position 3,773 of record CAZSQU010000090.1, on the reverse strand, counting down.
GAAGGAATGATGGATATTGATTATTCTATTAGTAAACCTGTCAATCAAATAAGGCGTTAATATCCTCATGTATTTTGCAAGAACAAGATATTCCGGGTTATAATCCTGTAGAATATCATATATCGCCTTATCCATATCTTCGCGGCTTTTATTTTCATGGCTTATATAATGAAAAGGAATGTTGAATTTTTCTACCAGCGGTTTCAAAATCTCATGATTAGATACAACTGCTCTGATATTTGAGTTGATCTCATTGAAACAGTTTTTTATAAGAAGGTCACCGAGACAATGATGCTCTTTTGAACATAAAACAACAATATCCTTGCGTCTTTTTTCGACAAGCTGGACCTTTGCATTCTTGGGCAGAGCAAGATAGAGATCATAAATAAGTTTTACATCATCTATTACACCTCTAAACTCTGTTCTTTTAAAATACTTATCGCTTTCCCGCTCAACGAACTCATTATTGCTGATTATCTCAAGCTCGTGCATAAAAAATATACCCGAAAGATTGTGAACCAGACTCTTTTCATTTGCTGTTTCGATTAGTAGAATATACTCTTTCATCCATAAACTCCTTAATTCATATATCCCGGGCAACCAAGCATCTCATCAACCGTAACAAATCTAAAACCTCGGTAATGTAATGTATCTATCAACTCTCCAAGTGCTTCTACCGTTGCTGACCTGCCATTATTAGGATCACCTCCGCCGGTATGAAATAAAACTATTGACCCGTTTCCGATCGACGGTAAAGTGTTAATGAGTATCTGATCCACCTGCCTATCCCGCCAATCAAACGAATCTGCAGACCAGTGAATTACTTTATACCCCATCCCCTTTAATGTTGTAACAACAGGTGCTGACACTGCCCCGTAAGGGGGTCTTATCATAGCTGTCCGTAAACCTGTTACATTAAATATAGCATCCTCAGTTTTTTTAACCTCTTCACACAATTCATGCTCTGTCAAACGCGTAAAGTAAGGGTGAGACCACGAATGACTACTTAAAAGATGACCTTCTGAAACAATTCTTCTAACAAGTGTTCTGTATCTATAAACCCTGTCACCTAAAACAAAAAAAGTTGCTTTTACATTTTTCGATTTAAGAACATCAAGCACTCTTATAGTAAATTCGCGGTCAGGTCCGTCATCAAATGTGAGAGCGACCATGTTCTGATCATCGGGGCCACTCATGTAGAATGTCCCCTCAGAATCATGCTCAAGATTTTTCAACATATCATATCTGTTGCCGTGATTTGTATAAAACTGCCTTAATGGTATTGTAAGCGTATTTCCTTCAGGTATTAAGGATCGGCAACTTAGATGATTGATGTTTAATACAACCTCCCTCCTGACATTATATTTTGCAATTATAGTGTCAAGGGTATCATTTGAACTAAGGGTATAACGGACAAAACTATTAACAGGCGGAACAATCAGCACCTCTCCCGGTCTTATCATATCTGCTTGAACCATATTATTCATGGCAACAATATCGTCTATCTCTACACCATACCTGTTGGCAATATATCCGATAAATTCATTGTTTCTAACCCTATGAACAATAGGTGCATTAGCGCTTAGGTTCATTGCCGCAAAAATAAAGAAATATAATAACTGTTGCTTTAATAATCTTAATCTCATATCCATACTATTTATTATTTAAAATATTTTTCAAATCATTAATAGCTTCTGCTGAGTATTGGGAAAGTTTCATTTGCTTTAATCGGGGGAGATTTTCTTTTGATGAAATCTCTGCATAACTTCTTGTTTCGGGTCTAATCTGATATTCCTTAAATACATTTAAAAATTTATTTAATCTTAAATGTAGAACATTCTCGGTTTTACCGACAAGCTCCACTTCTATGTAAGGATCCTTTAAATCATTGAATGTTGAATATTCGATAGAAAAATCCTTTTCTTTAAAAAGTAAGGTTTTTTTAATATTAGAATAAAAGATAAATCCGGCCCCCTCAAGGTATCTCAATATCTCCATAAACCTCTCTTTTTCGGTTTCATATTCATATTCAACATTCTGCTCGGTGCCTTTTATCAAACTTTTAGTTTTAAATGTTACTATATATTTTTCATTATTTACAACCCTGAGCCTTAGATAATCAAACTCTTCGGGATTAATCATGAACTCTGCAATATCTTTTACCGATGTTACAATATCCCTGCCGATTTTCGGTTCTGTTACAGTAATGAATTGTGTTATTCCGGTATAATTTGAACACCACCAGAACCCCGCTTTTGTTTGTAATTCATGATCACCAAATCTATCTTTAAGCATTTGAAGTGTTTTCTCGGGATTTCTTACAATAAATTTTTTTTCTATTTCGAGTGCCATTTTCGCCCCTTATCGGTCTTTCCAAAATTTTTCACTATTTTGTCATAAGCCGCATTTATTTTCTTTTCTCTGATTTCCATAATTTTTTTAAAATCCCTTTCTTCAACAACCTCTTCAGCAAACATCAGATCAAGCTTGTAATACCAATTAATCTCTTTGAAATTAATTTTTTTTACCATTCCTGTAACTTTATATGCGATTTTATCGGGTTTTAGGTCTTTTGCAAGGAATACAATTCCATTAATATCTACTATATCTCCAACTTTAAGTGAGTGATCGATTTGTTGAGTATCACCATCAGGATATTTAATAAAATAACTGTTGTATTCGTACATATTTCGGAATATTAGTAATATTATGGATTATTGTCAATTAAAAAAAGTGCCTTAAAGGCACTTTTTATTAAGCTGTTGTCGCTGCAGTTTTAGCTGCCGGTGCAACCGTTTCCTCTACTTCGGTCTTTGTCGGCTCATCTTTCATCTTACCTGAAACATGGGCAATAACCTCTTCCGCAGAAGTAATAACTTTATATTTTTTATCAAGATTCATATCTTTAACATGCATAGTATCTCCGATCTTCATTTCAGAAACATCGATATCAAAATGCGCAACAATATCCTTCGGTAAACACTCAATATTTAACTCTGTTATATGCTTTTCAAGAATTCCGCCCTCTCTTACTCCGACAGGTATGCCTATTAACTCAACCTTAATCTTCGTGTGCGCAAGTTTACCTTTTTGAAGCTCATAAAAATCAATGTGGATAAAGTTTCCTTTAATATAGTTCTTGTCATAATCCTTAATTAATACCTCATGCTTTTCTTTTCCCAAAGAGAGATTAATAAGTGTTGACTTTGTTAATGAAGGATATAACTTCATAAATTCCCGTTCATCAACCAAAATATTTGTATTAGTTCCCTGACCATATATGATCGCAGGTATTTTCTTTTCTTTTCTGTACTTCTTAGCAAGTTCTTTACCGGTTCCTGCCCGTTGTTCAGCGTTCAGTTCTATTGTTGACATAATATATTCTCCTTAAAAACAGGCATTTTTATTATCCGCATAATTCCATAACAAGCGGCTAAAAAACACTCAAATTTGATAATAAAATAGGGACGCTTCCAAAAACCCTGTTTGAGAGTTATGACACGCTCGCCGTTAACCCAAAAAAGGTATTTAGAAGCGCCCCGTTATCTGGGTAGGAAGGATTCGAACCTCCGGAATGGCGGTACCAAAAACCGCTGGCTTACCGCTTGCCGACTACCCAAAATTGTAGTTGGTATAGTATAATATATTTTTAAGTATGTCAATATTTTTTTATCTAATTATTATCTATTGGGTGCAGATTTAATTTTTGGCAAATACCTTAGCCCGCGTTATGCACGATAATCGTAGCGAAGCGAAGTAGATTGTTGATTAGC
>CAZSQU010000089.1:0-11795 GCA_964608985.1 uncultured Spirochaetales bacterium | reverse complement strand
TCGCTTTTGTACTGAATGAAGATGAAGACATGAATAACTGTTTTTAGTTGAAATTTAGGCAAACGCTCGAAATCGTTTTATTGAGTTTAAATTTGTTTAAATAATAAAAATATTAAAAGATTGTTAAAAACCGTTGATTAATATAACAAATAGTAGTAAAAAACCATATAAGAAATAAGTAGTTTATGGGATATTAAAATGGATAATGAAAGTCAAAATCTTTTTGGTAAGGCAATTGGGCATTTAATACATGACATAAGAAACCCTTTGAATGTAATTGTCGGTTTCTCTTCAATAATTAAGGGAGATGCTGATCTGCCGGAAGAAACTCGCGATTATCTCAATAAGATATATTATTCCGGTATTATGATAGAGGATATGCTATCGGATATTGATGCATATTTGTACGATAATTTGGAGTTTTCTAAAGAGTCGGTTGATATATCAGGCTTATTAAATAAATCATTTGAGATAAAGGATATAATATACCCTGATAGTAAAATAAAATTCTGTCTTGTAAACAAAGATACTGCTAATGTTGAAATATCTGCGCTAATTCTCAAGAAAATCATTGATAATCTATATACTTTTTCAAGAAAGGGACTTAGAACAGTAAGTGTCAAGGATATACTTATAATGTATGAAGTTGAGGGTGAGTATTTAAGAATAATTTACTCGGATAGTGGTCAATCCGTTGAGTCAACAGACGATTATTTTTCTTACGAAGATATTATAAATGCAAAAAGAGGACTGGGCTTGTTGTTTGTTAAGAAGTATATTGAAATAACAGACAGCAAGATTGTCTATCTTAAGGGTTCAGAATGGCAGTCATATATTAATAGAATAGGTTTGGATTTTGATACTGAACACGGTTTTGTGATAAAATATAAATTATAGATAGATTTATCATATCTTTTTTTTAATAAAAATTGCTCTGCTTTGAAATAAATTCAAAAGTTTTTTCTATATTTAACGGTAATTGATTTATACCGGAGAAAAATTCATTAGTTGTTATTACTTGATATTTTTTGTCTATGTCTGTAAACTCAAGCCCGTAACAAAATAAAAAGTGATTTTCAATACTTGATATTGAATAGTTTGAATAAATTTTATCATTTATTATTGGTAGTCCGCAATATGAAAGATGGCATCTTATCTGGTGTCTAACGCCGCTTGTTATCATAACATCACACAGGGCAACTCCATTAATGGTTTTTGTAATTGATACAATAGTTTCTGCGGTTTGATCTTTTCCCCTTTTTCGGGTGCTCTCATTTTTTACTATAATCATCTTCTTTGAACTTTTGGGATGGTGAGCTATCGGAATACTGATTGAAAAAATATTTTTTTCAGGTTCTTTTTCAACATAAGATATTGCAATGTATCTCTTTATAATTTTTTTTTCAACCATCTGCGAATAGTAGTAATCAAACCCATGTTGTGTTAATCCAACTAATAAAAGCCCGCCTGTCTCGTTATCAAGCCGATTTAGGAGACCGCCTTTACTGTTATTGTATCCGTTTATCGCAGAGACTTCGGGTATATCCTCATATAAATATTCAATAATTGACTTGTTTTCACCTTTATCTGATGGAATTCCTTGCGGCTTATTAATTATCAATAGATCATTTGATTTGTAAACAATTTTATAGATAGGCATTACTTAAACCATTTTGGAAGATAGCAGTCAGCAGAATCGGTGATTATAATACTCAAATATGAATTTAAAGAAACAATTACTAAGTCAGTATGATAAGAGGTACGATCAGTGTTTTGAGAGTTTGGATTAGCCATAGTCATGGAGACAAACATCCTGTCTGATGAAAAAGTTGCAGATACAGGATATGATTCGGATAACATCAACTCTTTACGCATACCCGAAAATCTGTCTATAAGAAGCATCATATATTTTGGCGTTTCCTTGGAGTCATCTATCGGTCTGGTTGCGATAACTTTGTATTCGTTTACTTGAAAATCAGATTGTCTTTGTTGATCGACGGTTATCCAATCAAGGTTCAGAAGAGATATTATATATGTTTTGTTTGAGTCCGGCGGGGTAAAAGATATAAACTGTGCGGTATTATTTATATCTATGTTCATAAGTGTTCCGTATGTTTTAAAAAATGTGTTTGACAAAACATCCTCACTTTCGGTTGTAAAATTTGTTGTTATAGGTATCTGTACAATATTCTGTTTACTTAAATTGTCTTCATTGAAATTTAAAAAAAACAGACTCCATTGATTAACGCTTGATGATCTGATTTTTTTTGCGGCAACAAATCTGTTATTGTCAAAATCATAGGTTGCATTATAAATGTCTCTGTATATTTCTTCCGGTTGACCTGTACCGTCATATTTTATTCGGTATATATTAGAACTTGAATATTCAGTGGTTCTTCCTGTTTTTATATAGCCAACAATGTAAATGTATTCTCTGTAATTAGAAAAGAAATAGTTAATTACATAAATATTATTCAAATCAACAACTGAAGGATTTCTGTAATCTTTGAGGTCTTTAATGTAGAATAGATCGCCGTCTTTTATATAATACAAGCTCTCTGTAACCTCTTCTTTAAAAGGATACTGTTCTTCAGCATTGTTAACCACTAATATGTTTTTGTAGTTATCTGAACAAAGTCGCGCTGAATGATAATTGGGGAAAAGGTCAATATAATACCCGAATACCCATCCTTGAATTCCTGAGAATCTGATTTTATACCAATAGTTTTCAATATTGCCGACTGAAACCCGTTCTTCATCTTTGAATAATATTTCTACGATATCCCCTTTATCAAGGTATCTTAATGTTTGAGAATAAAGATCGTTTTCTGTCCTGAATCTTAATCTGTCAACATTTACAACGCCATAACTGCTTGTCATTAAAAGATAGTTGACAGAGCTTACAGAAGAACTTGTTTGATCATTTGAAAATAAATTATCCTGTATATTGTCTGCTTTTTTACATGAGAAAACAAATAATACCAACAAAATTATTGCCGGCAATCCTTTCATATGGCTCCTTAACGACTTTCTATGGCGTAAATATTTTCGATAAATAAACCTCTGCATCAAACGGTTCAAAGTATTTCTCTAAAGATTTACCTTGATAATTCTTTTCGACAATACGAGCGGTTGTATAGCTTGTGTCTGCTACATCAATATATGGGTTTCTATCATAGAATGCTTTATCATGTAGAACCAGGTCCATTATAATAACTTTATTAAGTGCCCCTTCTTTCACAAGATCATTTAATAACTTCTCAGCCGGATCAGAAAACAATCCATAACAAACTGCAATGTTAATCTCTCTTGCTCCAAGTTCCTTGTATTTACGGCAAACATCCGCTATACTGCCGCCTGAGTCTATCATATCATCCACAATAAACACAACTTTATCTTTAACACTCAAGGATTCCGGCTTTAGTATAGTTATCTCTTCAATTTTATTTGTAATCGGATCCCTTCTTTTATCTACTACAAGTAAAGGAACTTTAAAAGATCTCGAGAATGTTGTAGCAAAGCTTTTACCACCTGCATCAACCGAACTGAATATCCAATCTTTTTTTACAACATTATTAAAGAAATCAAGTGTCTTAACATAGTTTCTAAGTATGTATTTTTTTAGTATTTTTTCGCCTTTGAGATTGTCATAAGCAGTCCTTGTTGTATCGATCCCGATCAAAGACTTTTCTGAGTGAATTTGATATAGCATAAGATGTTTTAAGCCGTTAGCCGTAATATTTCTAAAGAATGTTCTGAGATTACAACTGCCTCTTCCTTTAGGTTTATCACTTCGCGCCTGACCTAAATTCAATTCAAATAGTGTTATTTTCCTTACTTTAGCACCAAGTAATGCGTCAAGTGTATTATAAAGTAAAAGCTCTTGGTCTGCAAGTGTGAGTCTTTTTTTTATGCCATTTTCATCGGTTATTTCGACCTCACTAAATGTGTGGAATATATAAACATCCCTTCTTCTCGAGGATTTTTTTAATGAAATTTCTACTGCTCCGTTTCTATGTATATAATATGAGAATTGGCCTATTAAATATTTGTTAAGAAAGTCTTCAATCGGTATCTCTGCATGTATAAGCCTATCTTCATCATCATCATCCATATAAAAATAGTCTGCTATAGAGGCCTTGTGTTTATTAATATCATCTAAAAGATGGGTAGTTATCCACTTGGAAACTTTTTGTACATAATCCTCAGTTCCGGGCAGTGCAAAAAGCTGTATTGCACCTTGAGCAAAATTAAAAAAACTCATTGATAATCTCCTTAACAAACTTCAAATGCCATAAAGTTTATATAAAAAAAAATTGATTATGTAAAGAGTGTCTTGTATAATATCTTATATTGAATATTAGGGCACTTCTAATTACCCCGTTCGGTGTGTAACCTTGATCTTTTTCGCAGATACTTCGTCGCTAAAATCCTCATATAACCTAGTGATGAACACGATGTTTTGAATGCCGGCGAGTGCACGAAGCACAAAAAGCCGGATATACTGAGGTTTTAGCTTCTAGTCTATGCAAATAATATCTTAGGTTTCAATCCATAGCAGGTAATTAGAGGCGCCCATTAGCCCGCATTATGCACGAAAATTCTACTGGATCTCGTATCTTGCTGATTATCCACGAGTTACTCGATTTTCGATTCTCACATAGTGTTACTATGCTGCGAGTCTCAAATCTTCCTAACTCTAAGCTAATCAACAATCTACTTCGCTTCGCTACGATTATCGTGCATAACGCGGGTTAGTTAATATATTATTATGTGGTCTGTATATAAATTTTGTAACTCTATGTATGAAATATAATACACCATGATTGGTTTGTAATAATATATTCGTTTAAATTCAATTTTTCATATATTGGCACGCAAAATGCTAAGTAATGATCGAGGAGTGCGCTATGTCACATTCAGATCAAGAACTAAAATTATATTTCAATGAGATTAGCAGGTCTAAATTGTTAACTGCAGAAGAAGAGGTTATGTTATCAAAAATGATTGAAGCCGGTGACAAGTCAGCTTTTGATAGAATGGTTAAATGTAATCTAAGACTTGTTGTTACTATAGCAAAAAAATATGTAACACCGGAATGGAGTTTACTTGATCTTATTCAGGAAGGAAACATAGGTCTTTTAAAAGCTGTACATAAATTTGATTATAGAAAAGGCGTAAGATTTTCAACATATTCATCCTGGTGGATTAAACAAGTTATTGTAAGATCAATTTCGAACAAAAGAAGACTAATAAGACTACCCAACAGGAAAGAAGAAACCCTTAGAAAAATAAATAAAATGCAATATGAACTATCAAATACACTTAATAGAACACCGACATATTTGGAACTTTCTGAAAAATTAGGGTATAAAGAAGATGAGATTAGAAGTTTAAAGATGGTTTCTGAAAAAGCATTTTCAATAGACGCGGAGATATGTGAAGATTGTCCGATTATAAATATAATTGATGATGATGTTTTTTCACCGGAAAAGGTTTTTAGTAAAAAATTACTCGAAGATAAAACAAATGAGATACTTCAAACACTGAAAGAAAACGAAAGAGAAATAATAATGTCAAGATTTGCCTTTAATATGACTAAGAGGGAAACACTTAAAACGATTTCAAAACATCTTGGTATCAGCCCTGAAACTGTACGACAGATAGAGTTAAAAACTTTAAAAAAATTAAGAGAAAATCACGCCTATTTAAAGGACTATCTTGCAGGATAAAAAAACCGGTTTTAACCGGCTTTTTTTTTATCCGAGTAGGTTCTGAATTTTATTGATCTTGGTAACAATAAATGGTGAATATCTGATAGCGGTTGCACCCTCTTTTATCCATATTCTATACATATTTATTGATTCGTGGTTGTCGGTAAGTATAGTTGGCAGATGCTCCATATTTGTCAAATCACTTAGAAGGAAATCGATAAATTCTGTATGTTCACTTAAAGGGTCACAGATCAATACAAATTTATTGGAATCGTATGGGTGACTTATGGGTGTTCCTAAAAAAGCTACGCTTTTACTGCTTGAAAATTTAGAAAAATCAAATTTCTCTACATTAAAATTGCTTTTTTTTATTATCTGAAGTAATGTGTTCATAATAATTCCTCATAAGAAAATACATGATAAATATAATAAGATGATTAATATAACAAGATTATGGTAGATTGTGAAGTAAAATGACAAATTTAAAACAATTTTTTTCGGATAATTATATCATTTTTGATAAAAGTAACTTTATAGAAAACCCTTCTTTGGAATTAAGACTAATAATATCAGGAATTTTAAAATTAACACCTGAGAAATATCTGTCAATAGATAAGGAAAAACATATTATATCAGACGATGAATTATCGAATCTTGATGAAGCAGTCAAACAAAGATTGTCCGGTAAGTCTATTGCAGAGATAGTAACAGTCAAAGAATTCTATGGCGAAAATATATTTGTTAATCAAAATGTACTGATACCAAGACCGGAAACTGAGTTACTTGTTGAATCAGTTATTGAATTCTGTAAGGACGGCGGTAGGTGTAGTCACATACTTGATATGTGTTCAGGGTCAGGTGCTATCTCAATCATACTTGATAAATATATCGATAAAAAAACTATTTATGCATTTGAATATTCTGATTTAGCAATTGACGTTATCAATCAAAATATTGCAATACATAAATCAAAAGATATTAGTGTTATTAAGGGCGACATTTTTCAATATTCACCTGAGTTGGTGTTTGATATTATTGTCTCCAATCCTCCTTATATTCCTTCGGGGGATATGGTGGATTTATATAAAAAATTTGAAGTTAATGATCCGAAATTAGCCCTTGACGGAGGAATTGGCGGGCTTGATTTTTATTACGAACTTGCAAGGATATCTGCCAAATCTATTGATATGAGGGGAGTTGTTTTTATGGAGCATGGCATTGGGCAATCTTCAGATATTACAAAAATATTTAAACATATTAATTCAAGATACAAGTTTGAATACTACAAAGACATGTCTTCATTAGAAAGGGTGATTAAGGTCCATCTTTAATAAAAAAACGGAGTATAAAGAACTCCGTTTCTTGTTAAACTATCTTGGCGAACTGGTAATAACCTCGCCTGTTTCTGATATATACCAAAGTGTTTTAATATCTTTTGCTATAATCAATAACTTCGTTTTGTCTTTCTTTGAATTAAATGAATTATACTCATCTTTAAAATCAATAGCTATATCATATCTTCCTGAATCAATGCCCTCAAGCTTAAATGAGCTTCCCCTCGCTATTGAAACTGAATTTGCCGTCGGGTAAAAAGTGTTCTCCGGAGCAATCCATATAAATTCTATAACTTTATCAGATAGATTAACTATCTCAAAAGAGCCCGTTGAATCGTTCTTCAACAAGTTTTTACAAGAAACAAGAGTTATAAATATTAAACAAATAACCATCAATCTTTTCATAATAAGTATTATACCACTTTAATATTGAAAAACAAATAAAAATTAATAAAGTTTTTTACTTTTCATAATTTTCTTTCTTTTCTTTCTTTCGAGTTTCTTTGATTTTTCATGCTTGTCAACAGCCGGTTGAGTATAGTATCTTCTTTTTTTTACTTCCAATAGAATACCTTCTCTGTCAATAAGTTTCTTGAATCTTTTAATTGATTTTTCGATATTATCATCGTTGCCGCAAAAAATTTCTGCCATAGTTATCAATCACCTGCCTTTTTTTTATAAAATCGTATTAATTGTTCCAAATACTTAAGGTATTGACAATTAATTAAAATCTGAAGATTTTTATTTATCTCTAAAAGTAATTCGACCTTTAGTAAGATCATAAGGCGAAAGTTCAACAGTTACAGTATCACCCGGTACGATTCTGATGTAGTATTTTCTCATTTTGCCGGAAAGTTGCGCCAGAATTTCGTGCCCTGATTCTGTTTTTACTTTAAACATAGCATTTGGTAATGCTACTGTAACAACTCCTGTAACTTCAATTGGTTCCTCTTTCGCCATATATCCTCCATTAGAATTTATTGACTGATATACAATTATTATCGTAAATCAGTCAATACTAAATTTACTTTTTCTTGATGTTTCCTGCAATTTTTTTCAGTTTTTGTTTTGATAGAACGATATCCGATGAATCATCGTTGTTGTTATTGTCGGTGTTGTTTTCATCGGAAGAAACAGACTTTGAGTTGTTATTATCATCAACTCTTTTTAGGGGTTTGTTCTTTTTGTTCTTATTTATTATTGCGTCTAAAGCCATAACTATAGGTGATGCAATGAAGATTGATGAATATGTTCCTACAATAATACCTATCATAAACACAAATGAGAAGTTGTTGATACTCTGACCACCCCAAATATACAAAGCAAATACTGCAAGAAAGGTCGTTAGAGAAGTTATTATTGTTCTGGAAAGGGTTTGATTAATAGATGAATTAATTATATCTGCAATATGATACTCTTTCATCAAAGTAGAGTTCTCTCTGATTCGGTCATATATTACTATGGTATCATTAATTGAATAACCTATAAGTGTTAGAATTGCGGCTACAACGGAGTAGTTAAATTCGATACCTGTTATTGAAATTATTCCCAAAACAAATAATGTATCGTGAATCAAGGCAATAATTGCTCCAAGAGCGAAATTAAATTTAAATCTGAAAGTAACATAAATTAACATAATAACAAGAACAAATACTATTAGAAATATTGACTGAACAAAAAGTTCTTTTGAGTAAGAAACGGAAATAACACTTTCCCCTTCTTTATAAACATTATCAAGTACAATTCTTTGATCTGTTGATAGACTCTCAATTATTCCGGGAATTCCATCAGGGTATATTGATTTGATCTCTTGAATATAATCCCCTTCAATTATAAATTGTTCTTGAGTTCGTTCTTTAATCATTGCATAAAGTTTAGTTATCCTTTCTGCAATAAGATCTGAAGATGTGAGTTCCGGATCATTGTCAAGTAATGCCTGGTCTTCTTTGGTAATAGTAGATTTGATGATATAGCTGACCGCGTCCCCAATCCGTTTTGATGGGGAAACAATAACCTCTTGTATGTCTGAACCAAGTCCGCATTCTGAGGCGATATCTCGCATGTCTTCTATTGATAAACCCGAATAGATCATTAATTGATGGTGAGTCCCACCTTTAAAGTCTATGCTGAAATTAAAACCTTTAGGAGAAAAAAAGCCGAGTTTGTTAAGGCTTGTAGGTCCGATAGCATACCATGCACCAAGTAAGATAAAAACAATCGATATAAGGATAGCTCCTTTCCATATCTTAGTAAATTTGAAATTTGTGATCATAGTATTTATTTCCCCCTGAAAGTTGATATAAATCTCATAGACTTAAAATCAAAGTTGTTTGTTGTTAGGTCAAATATTAGTCTTGTTGCAAAAAGAGCCGCAAAAAGCGTACAAATTATACCAAGACACAATGTAACGGCAAACCCTTTTATCGGACCGGTACCGAAGAATGATAAACCGATCCCGGCAGCAAAAGTAGTTAGATTTGAATCAAGTATTGTCCAGAAGGCTTTGTCAAAACCGAGAGTAACGGCAGTTTTGAAAGATTTGCCAGCTCTGAATTCTTCCTTTATTCTTTCATAGATAATAACATTTGAGTCAACTGCCATACCTATTGTCAGTACGATACCTGCAATACCCGGTAGGGTCAGCGTTCCGTTGAATATTGCTAATCCGCCGAGTAATAATGTAACATTCAGTATCATTGCTATATCTGCGATAAACCCGCCGGCACTGTACCAGAATATCATAAATCCGAATACAAGCGCACATGCAAGTATCATTGCAAAAACACCTTTTTCAATAGTATCTCTACCGAGAGAAGCTGCAATTGTGTTTTCTTCTGATATCTCAAGAGGCACATCAAGACTTCCTGATCTTAGAATCAAAGAAAGGTTGTGTAGTTCTTGTTCGGGAACATCGCCAAGTGTGATCTGTGTATTACCGGTCGGGATCTTTTCTCTGATTGTAGGGGGCTGTTGAAGGATAACATTATCAAGAACTATAGCTACCCTTCTGCCGATATTTGTTTCAGTTGCAATAGACCATCTTCTTGCGGCTTCTTCATTAAGGGCGAAGTTTACAGTCAGTTGTCCCGATAAACTGTCTCTGTCAACATAGGCATTTGTTATCGGGTTTCTGCCGTCTGTTGTATAAATAAGGTTTTCTTTTTCAACTACATAGATGGATTGAACATCCTGATCCTGTCCCCATTCATCCTTTGATGTTACAAAAAGTGCTTCAGTATCTGCAGGGAGTTGTGAAAGATATTGAGGAAGAAGTTTTCTGTTAGCGTCAAATATGCTTAACCCTGCTGCATCAGCACTTCTTTTTAACTCATAAAGTATTCTTGAACCTTCATCCGAAACAAGTCTGAATTCAAGTACACCGACGGTTTCGATAATCTGTCTTAATTCGGTAATGTCGGTTACACCCGGAAGGTTAATAATAATTCTGTCATTATTACCGGCACCCTGAATTGCAGTTTCAGATATACCATATCTGTTTATCCGCTTTTCTATGGTAAGGATTGCTTTTTTTATTACTTCCCTTTTAATCTCATCGGTTATACCGTTAGGGTATGTTTCCTGAACTGAAGGATGGTCATAATCGATCCTTACAACCGCGTAAGCCCCGCCTTGAAGGTCAAGACCAAGTTTTATTATTCTACTCTTAATTTCTTTTTTGTTTTCATAATATTTCTTAAAGAATTCCTGAAGTACCTGAACTCTAATAAAGGTATCAACCTGAGTTTCTCTCTGAAAAATTGAATTCAGCAAAGTCTTGATTTCGGCAAATGTGTATGTCTGCTTGATTGTAACTCTGTTTTCCTTCAATTGGTTTTTGTTGTAGTCTTTTAGAACTTTTTTAAATTCAGATGTTAGTTTGTCTAATGCATCCTGATTTAAAGGTGATATCTCACCTGATTCAAATTCTGCAAGAGCGGTCTCAATCTTAGAAAGTATCTCATCTCTCATTTCAATCTGGTTTAGAGATGCATCTGCTCTGTCCTGCTGATCAAAAAGAAAATACCATTGAAAAGTCGGGTATAGGAACGCTAATCCCATTGCTAAACAAAGCAAAAATATGATAAATCTTGTTCTCCGTTTCATTTAATACTCCATATTTTAAGTTTATTGGTTTTGTTCTTTATTTTCTGTGTCTGTTGATTCAACTGCAACGATTTGTTCATCTTTTTTAGATTTTTTTGGAGGATGCGAAGGATTGTTATCGATAAATCTCGCAATAGCAGTTTTTTCAAATGTGATTTCTGTATTGGAATCAACCTTTAAAACCACTTCCCCTTCTTTGATTGAACTGATTTTGCCATGTATTCCGCCAATAGTAACTACTTTATCTCCTTTTTGAAGATTATTTAGTCTGTTTTTAATCTCTTTTTCTTTTTTGCTTTGAGGTCTGACGATTACAAAGTAGTAGAATATAACAAACCCGAAAATTACAACCGGTAGAATCCAATTCTTACCATCTAATGAAAATGCGCTTAAAAAAATAAAATAACTTGTCATTTTGAAACCAACTCCTAAAAATTTAATAATTATAACAAACGAATTGATCGTTTATCGCATCGTTCAATAATTTCTAATAATATTATTTGAACAAAGGAAAGTATCATTTAAAACGGTCTAAGTCAATAAAATTTTGTTCTGTTAGTTAAAAAACTTATTATTATGACAAAATAGATAAGGGTGCGAATTTAATTTTTGGCAGGTTTATAATAAAGCGAGTTATAAAAAG
>CAZSQU010000088.1:5194-12021 GCA_964608985.1 uncultured Spirochaetales bacterium | reverse complement strand
CTTTACTTAAACTAATAATTTAACAAAATTACCCAAGAAATAAATTTCGCTTTTGTACTGAAGATGAAAACATAAATAACAGTTTTTAGTTGAAATTTCAGGTTTGTCGAAATTAAAACACATATTAATGGGGGCGGATTTATTTTTTTTGTAATTTTAAAACCCCATCGTTTATATTTTTTTAAGCATAAAAGCAAACGCACGAAACCGCTGTATTCGAAAGACTCATTAATAGTCGAGAGTTGAGAGTAGGGAATTTTATAAGAGGCAAGGCCTGATAATATGAATCAATAAGTTAACAAATTATATTACATTAAGAAAAAAAATAGTTTACTTTTGTAATATATTAAGATATATAAAGCTTATGAATGATCTGGAAAAAAAACTTATTAATATAATAACAAAAGAAGATATAATGCTTCTAAATTACTTGAAACTCAATGAAAATATATTAAAACTAATGTTTGATATCATTTGTTATTATAATACTTTAAGTATTTCTGACATATCTCATATTTTTTCGTCAATTACTAAAACGCCGGAAGAGATCCGTTTGTTTAATAGATGTGCTGATATTTATCATACTATTACTAATGACGGCGTTACGCTGATATTTAGAGGCGTTTATTTAATACATAAAACTTTTATTGCCAATTTTATCGAAGACAATGAGCTTAACGAGACTATTACAATGAAGGACAGGGATATTTTTACTTTTGAAAGGCTTATGAATTCATACAATAAAGAATCCGTTGATAATTATTATAGAGAGATAAGTGAAATAATATCAAAAAGAGATTCATTAGAAGATATTCATCAGTTAGTTTTTGCCTATATTCGTGCATTTCAAAAGGTTTTTCCCGAATATCCTGCAGTTATTAATAATCCTCTTTTCAAAAAAGGTCAGGTTGTCAACAGAATTGTTTCAGATATTGCTTATATTCATGATAATTCAATAAATAATGAACTGTTTTCGGCGGATCATGAAGAGAATATTAAGATAAACAAGCTTTGCAAAATACGGGATTCAATAATGTGTTTTATTTTTGAGGATCTTATTATCAATTCCTCGCTCGATGAAAGTCTTAAAGCGAAGTTTATTAGGTCACTTCCAAATATTGATGACCGCGATCTTATCAAGATATCAATGAATAACAGGTTTTTGTTTATTACAGACTATCTGTTGAATGATATTATATTGAACTTCCAGAAAGAGAAATTTTTTTTTAATGAAACCTTTATGATAATCATGTCTCTTATTGTTCAAGTATGCAGCTCAGTAAGGGTAGAGATACCGGTTGTTTTTTCTCTTTCATTAAGGGTTTTAAATAGAGATGAATTTGTGAGGAATTTATTTATTAAGTGTAATTCAGGCAACAGAAAAGTATCAGAGAAATACAGATTCAGACTCTATACGATTTTTACTTTTATGAGAAATTTCATTATTAAATTAAAATCATCTCACAATAATGACTTTAAAGATGTAATTGAAGAGTCCGGTGTTGAATATTATAAGCTTTCACTCGATTTCTATTATAAATACAAACCTTTATATGAAAAAATGAATTCTACTATACTAAATGATATAATATAGCTTAAATAATTATGAAGTGCTTTTTTCTATCATATTCAAGCACTTTTTATGAAGTAAAGATGATGACAGATCAGAATACTTATTAAAAATTTCATTCTCTATTAATCTGATTGTCTCTTTAAAATTCTCTTTTAAATAACACTCAAGTGCGGATTCATAAATTTTAATTAATCTTTTTGTAGATTCATCGGGTGAACTGAATACCTCATAAACCTTAATTGGTTCTTTCTTTCCTTTAACCTCAATAAAATCAAGCTGCCGGCAACAATAGTTATTCTGATTATTTAAATTATCATAAACATCACCGCTTATAATAATATCTGATCGATAAGTTTTTGTTACAGATTCCAATCTTGAAGCCAAATTAACAGAATCTGCAATAACCGTGCTGTCATATCTCATCTCTTCCCCGATTACTCCGAGTATCAAGTCACCGGTATGAATTCCTATTCCAAAATTTATCGGTTTATAGCCGTCTTTAGCTCTGTGAATATTATATTCTTTTAATGCTTTTTTCATCTCAATTGCAGCATTTAAAGCATGATCAGGAGCCCCCGGAAATAAAGCCATTATTGCATCACCGATGTATTTATCAATAAATCCATTGTTTTTTCTTATTATGGGACCCATTCGGCTAAAATACGAATTAATAAAATTAAATGTCTGAAAAGGGGTCATTTCCTCTGATAATGATGTAAAATCTCTAATATCAGCAAATAAGATACTCATTTTTGCCTGTATTTGATCGCCGAGTTTAATATCTTCAACTGATTGTTTATTTAGATATTTAAGGAATTCCGCCGGAACAAATCTTGAATTCGCTAATACCAGCGATTTTATTCTTTTCGACATATTGTTGAATCCGACTGCAAGATTCTCAAATTCGTCGTTTGATTTAATCTCAATATCAATATCAAGATTGCCGGCGGCAACCATGTCAACGGCTTCTTTTAATGTCTTAATATTCTTCAGCAAGAAATAGGTTACACCTATATAAATAAGCAGGAATCCTATCAATGTGATAATAATTGTAACGGATAGATTAAATATAAAATTATTCTGTATGTCTTTTATAAAATAAGAATCTCTGCCAACCTCAATAAGACCGATAATTGAACCGTTATAAACAATCGGCGTGATATAACTTGTCCATGAACTCCAGTCGTCGTTATATTTTACAAGACCGGCTTCTTTATTCTGAAGTATTTTGTCAAATTCTGATTCTGCATATACAAAAGGATAGAAGAAAGACGCTGACTGGTAATCGGCTATACTGTAGTATATGCCGTTGATTTTTTTATAAACATATAGAAAAATATTATCATCCCAAGATTCACTGTTGTCTGATGTAATTATACTATTAATGCTATTCAAAAGATTCTCGTAATGTAAAGAATTAAAATCTGACTGACTGTTAATCTCAATAACATCTTCAAGTAGAATTATTCTTGAAGCGATTTTTGAGATCGTTTCAAGTTGTAGTTCAATTTGATTATTAAAATTTTTTATTGAGACTGAATATATGTAAAATGACGCAATAATTATTGATAATACAAATACAGATGAAAAAATTATCATATTTTTTAATAATAGAGACTTTTTTGATACTATATATCTAAAAATGAAGTATAAAATTATTATTAATGATAAAATATCAAATATTATCATTAATAATACCGGTATGAGATGAAGCAAATAATCAGAAAAACTTTTTTCAGCTTTGTTGATTAAGTTTACATTTCCGGTTTCAGTATTAAAAATAATTATTTCTTTTGAAATATGTTCGATAGCAATTATTTCAGATGTATTTGGATTAAAATAAATATATTTAAACAATAATTTATTAAATCGTCCGGGATATAATCTGTTAAGTACATTTTTGTTAATAATCTCAGTTACCGAACCGGACTCAATATTATATGCTCCGATATTTTGGTTAAGCATATCCGCAAAAAAAATATTACCGTTTATGCTATCATATCCGATTCCGTTATATGCTCCGTTAAGATGCGGTGTTATTTCATTTAATACGCCATTTTCATCACTTATAAAAAAGCCGTTTTGAGTTAGAATAAAAATTCTATTATTCTTAAGATATCTGAAACCCGAGTATGAGAAATTTGAAAATAATGGTGATAATGAAGTATCAATAGTTAAAATTTCTTTAATTATAGAACTCTGAGTAACTTTCTCATGTAATGTTAAAAGATTATTATTCTCCGATAAAAAATAAAATATGTCGTTTGTAATTGTAAAATCTCTGAAATTGATTTCTTTGTTAAGAAATTTTCCAAGTGGTCTGCCGTTAGAGTCGTATCTGACAACAACAGAAACCTCATCATTTATTTTAACATCGTTATATATATCAAAACAATAGAGATTGTCGTTGCTATCAAACTCTATACTCCAAAGTTGATAAAAACCGGTTTTATTATTAGTTCCACCATATTTGGTGAAAATAATTCTGCCTTCTTTATCCATTTTTGTTAACCGTTTTTGTTGATCGTCAACAAGATAAATAAATCCGTTACTGTCAGATACTGCAAAAGACGGAAATGAAAAATTATATATAAAGTTAAAAGTATTTGTATTTATTAAATTATAATTAAAAAGTGTTATAAAAAATGAAAAAATAATGAATGAAGTTAGAATTATTTTATTGTATCTTAGAATAAATGTTTTCAAAAATAAACCCCAAATATATAATAACTATAAAATTTATAAAAAATTAAGTCAAGGTCTTTTTAATGTATATGTAAATAATAATTGTTATAATATTTGACATTATTTAAAAAAAAAGTAAATATATTTAAAGTATGTTAGTCATTACAAAACGCCCGATATTTATACTTATATTCGCCTTTACATTGTTTTTCGCGCAAGCAAGCGACAGTTCCACAGATGTAAGTTTTGCGGATATTTTTAACTTCAGTTTTATACAGCATGTAGGATTCGGTATTGTTGAAAATAAAGCAGCTCAGGCTTATTTTGAAGGAACGGGTGCGATCAATATATCACCTGAACTGAATCTTAGTTTTTGTTGGAGCAAGGATTTTTTTTCTTTATCCGGTAGGTCTTATGATTACCTCGGAATATATCTATATCCAAATAAAATTCCTGATGAAGTGGATTTTTTGTATCTGGAAAATTATTTTATTATTGCTGTTGATGTTTACTTTACAATTAATAATATCATGAAAGTAGGTTTGTCGGCCGGCTTGAATATTGAATCAAGGTTATTTGATACATTTTATCCTGCGGATCTGTGTATTTCCCCCTTTCAGTCTATAGATATTAACTATTCTTATGATAATGGATTGAGTTTTATGTTTTATCAATCAGTGTATCTTTATTTTTATCCGCAACTTCAAAAAAAAGGATACGGATTTGACGGTATAAGATTTGAAGGGACATACAATATTTATTACGAATTTCTACATAATTTTACAGCAAAAAAAAATATTCAACTGAGTGTATTTGATGTAATATATCTTGATATGTTTCTCAATTTAACTGAAAATTTTAATTTTTATATGACATGGTTTTCAAATAAATTAGGTTTTAAGTTGGCTTTAAATAATATTTTCTTCCCAATAATTTCTTTATATACGGCATTTGACGGAGATTTTAGAGATTATAACTCATTATATATAGGATTTAATACATCAATTAAGATCATAAAAGGTTTTTATACCATTTCACTTGAATATACAGGTGCATCGCAGATTCTGAATGAATACTTCAAAGGTTGGGAGAATCAGGTACATTTTATATTTAAGATTGAATTGTGACTATAATGCAACTTTTCAAAGTTAATATTTTTGATTTCTTACTTGACAATGGATTTAATTTTTAATAGTATTATTTTTTTTTAAAGCAGATTTTACTTAATAATCCGATAATTATGAATATTGCGATTAAAAAAACTATTTAATAAGGATACAATATGTCAGATAAGATTAAATGGATGCCTTTTGATATAGCAGAGCGTTTTATGGAAGATGTTTTCAGAGGATTGGGAGTTCCCTATGAAGAGGCAAGGGTTTGTGCTGAGGTTTTGATAACTGCAGATAAAAGAGGCATAGATTCCCATGGAATAGCCAGACTCAAAACTATCTATTATGACAGAATTAAATCAGGTATTCAAAAATCAAATACATATTTTCAGATAATCAAAGAAACGCCTACGACATTACTTATTGACGGAAACGATGGTATGGGGCATGTTATTGCCAAAAAATCGATGTCAATAGCAATAAAAAGGGCAAAAAAGTATGGAACCGGGATGGTTGCCGTAAGAAATTCAACCCATTACGGTATTGCCGGATATTATACGATGATGGCCGCGGAAGAGGGGATGATTGGTATCACTGGAACCAATGCAAGGCCTTCAGTTGCACCTACATTCGGAGTTGAACCGCTTTTGGGTACTAACCCTTTAACAATAGGTCTTCCTACTGATGAGGAGTTCCCTTTTGTTATTGATTGTGCAACCAGTTTGAGCCAACGGGGGAAGATAGAGGTTTATGCAAGAGAAGGGAAACCTCTACCGGCCGGATGGGTTATTGACCGTGAGGGTAATTCAGTTACCGATTCAAAAAAAGTTTTAAAGATGCTTGTTGATGGTTCTGCGGCATGTACACCTTTGGGCGGGATTGGGGAAGAAGGTGCCGGCTATAAGGGGTTCGGATATGCTACTGCGGTTGAAATAATGTGTGCAGCACTTCAAGAAGGATCCTATCTCCGAGACTTATCCGGTTTCAAAGATGGTGTTCAAGGCCCTTATCATCTCGGGCATTTTTTTATTGCAATAAATATTGAGAATTTTACCGATATACGATCATTTAAAAGGATTGCCGGAAATATTTTAAGAGATATACGATCATCTGCCGTTTCTCCGGACGCGCAAAAGATTTTTACCGCCGGAGAGAAAGAGTATCTGTGTTGGCTTGACAGAAAGGAAAAAGGCGTTCCGTTAAATGAAGAGAACATTAAAGAACTTATTATT
The DNA here is from genome assembly GCA_964608985.1 of uncultured Spirochaetales bacterium. GTDB lineage: Bacteria > Spirochaetota > GWE2-31-10 > GWE2-31-10 > CAYYKD01 > CAYYKD01. The sequence continues at coordinate 5,419 of CAZSQU010000088.1, read as the reverse complement.
ATGCGTGATGAGTTAAAGCTCGATAGATATGATTTTAATGACATATTAAAGGTTTATTAATTACTGTTGCAGTTTTTTTTTAATACAGCATAGCAGATTTTTTCTTCAAAGCAGGTTATCAGCGGTGTTTCTTAAAAAATATTCTTCTACACCAAAAATCTTTATTTTTTCAGTTCAGTTTTTTTAATATTTTCCGATGATAAATATTGGGGAGAAATTAGGAGG
>CAZSQU010000088.1:0-5184 GCA_964608985.1 uncultured Spirochaetales bacterium | reverse complement strand
AGGGTAATATGGCAATTGGGAATCCTTATCAACAGTACAAAAAAACTCAGGTTGATACGGCAGATCAAGGGAAGCTGATAGTTATGTTATATGATGGAGCTATTAAGTTCATCAATAAAGCTATCGAGCTGATTCCGCAAAAAAAGATAGAGGATGTACATGTAAATATTGTAAAGGCACAAGATATTATCTCTGAGCTGATGACATCATTGAACATGGATGCAGGTGATATATCTAACAGGCTACTAAGTATTTATATGTATATCAATAGAAGGTTGATAGACGCTAACATATCAAAAAAAGCAGAGCCTCTGTATGAGGTTAAGAAACATCTTACAGAATTGAGAGATGCTTGGGAGATCGCCGGTAGAAATACAAAAAACAGCGAAATCCCTGAGACAGTTAATTCGGGGGGGGTTAACATTGCAACCTGAACAATTAATTACTAAGATTAGAGAGAATTTATTGGAACAGAGAAAGCGTTTACAAGATTACCTCGAAATACTTGAAAGTGAAAAAAGAGACATATCAAAAAAAGATATTAATGGTCTTGAGAGTCATATAGTTTTAGAAAAAAGAATTATCGAAGAACTTGAAAGTTTTAAGAAGGTGCTTGCTCCGATGGAATTGGTGTATTATAATTCACCATACAAAAAAGACACACTCATTAAACAACTTACAGAGTCTATCAATAGACTAGCCGGTTCTGTAAAGGAGAAATCAAGACTTAATACAGATGAGCTTGATACAATTTTAACGAAACTAAAAGCTGACATTAATTCAAAGGATAGAAAAAGAGCTGCCGAAAGGACAGGATATGGTCTTGTTGAGCCTGTTCTGGTGGACATCAGCGGATGAGTCGGATATTATTGGTTGATACCTTTGGAATAATCTTCAAATCATACTATGCATTTATTAATAAGCCGCTTAAGAATACAAACGGAGATAATAGATCTGCCGTTTTCGGCTTTTTTAAAACCTTGATTTCCATAATAAATAAAATTAAACCGGATTATTGTGTTGTTGCTTTAGAAGGGAAGGGTGAGTGTTTTAGAAATACTATCTATCCTGAATATAAAGCCAACAGAGATGAACCGCCGGAGGATCTTAGGGAACAGATATCAATAATTATATCGATTCTTGAGGGGCTTGGGTTATCTCCGGTCAGTATTGCCGGTTTTGAAGCAGATGATATCATTGCAACCGCATCCAAAGAGTTTGCTTTAGACAATTCAAATGAAGTATATATATTTTCGAGCGATAAGGATCTGAAACAGCTTGTCTCTGATAATGTTAAGATTGTTAAAACCGGTAAATTTTCAAATGAAATTATTATTCAAGGGGTAGAAGATGTTATCAGTGAGTATGGTATCACTCCTTCGCAAATAACCGATTATCTCGCTTTAATAGGTGATAGTTCTGATAATATACCCGGAGTCAGGGGGATAGGACCAAAAACTGCCGCCGAAATACTAAAAGACGGAATAACTATTGAGGATTTATTATCAAATCCCGGAGTTATTGCTTCACAGAAGGTCCGAGAAAAAATAATCAATGGAAAAGAGAGTGCAATATTAAGCAAGAGGTTAGCTCAATTAGAATATAATGTTAAAATGGATATTGAGCTTAATAAATATATATTAAAACCATTAAATATTGCTGCTGTTTATGAGATGTTAAAAAAAGAGAACCTTGAAACTATCATTAAAGATATTGAGCAATATAACACCAGATTTAAAAGTGAAAATAATCAAAATGCGATTTATGTTTATGAACAATTAAAAAGTCTTCCCGATAATTATCAGCTCGTAACGAATCTTGATGATTTACGAAGTTGTATAGACAATATTTTTGTCGAAGGTATTTTCGGGTTTGATCTTGAGACAACCGGTTTAGATCATATAAATGACAGGATTATCTGTTTAAGTATAGCTGACTCACAAAAAAGTTTTGTTGTCCCCTTAGAATTATCTCAGGAGCAACAGACAGCCGCTGGTCTTGTCCTTGATGATGTGTTGATAAGTTTATTTGTAAATGAATTAAAGCGATTGTTCGGTTCAGATAAGCTTCTTGGTATAGCTCATAACTCAAAATTCGATATAAAATTTCTATTAAGAGCCGGTATAGATTATAAATGTAAGCTTTTTGATACAATGCTGGCAGAATATATACTTGACGGAGCAAATAATCGTAATGGTTTAAAGGAACTTTCTGAAAAGTACTTGAGGATTAAAACGATAAAATACGAAGATATTCTACCAAAAGGCAAGGATATGACACTGTTATCAGCAGTTATATCTGATCTAATAAGGTATTCGTCACAGGATGCTGTTCTTACTTATAAACTATATGGTATCTTAGGAGAGAAATTAGAGCAGGACAAACAGCTTAAGGCATTATACTACAACATAGAATTACCGGTTTCCGGTATTCTTATGAATATGGAAATGACCGGTGTTAAAATAGACAAGTTTTACTTTAGTAAACTTAGCAGTGAGCTTACAGAGGAGATCGAACTTGTTACAGGGAAGATATTCGAAAGTGCAGGTGAGGTTTTTAATCCTAATTCGCCTAAGCAGGTCGGAGAGATACTTTTTGATAAACTCGGACTTCCTTCAATCAAGAAAACCGGTAAGGGACTATCGACGGATTTTGATGTTTTGCAAAAGCTTGCTCCACTTCATCCAATAGTTGATCAGTTGTTGACACATCGCACTTTAAGTAAGATTAAGTCAACCTACGCAGATAAGTTACCTTATATGATCAATACAGAGACAGGTAAAATTCATACAACATTCTTTCAAACAGGGACTCAAACGGGGCGTCTATCAAGCAGAGATCCAAATCTACAAAATATACCGATTAAATCAGATATAGGCAGAAAAATAAGGGGCGGTTTTATAGCATCGGAAGATTCAGTTATTTTAAGTGCAGATTATTCGCAGATTGAGCTTTTTCTTTTGGCGGAGTTTTCCCGGGATCAAAATTTAACCGGTTCATTTATCTCCGGTGAGGATATACATACTAAAACAGCATCTTTGCTTTTTAATAAGTTGTCATCAGAGATTACAAAAAACGAAAGAATTGCTGCTAAAACTGTTAATTTTGGAGTTTTATACGGACAAACGGCTTATGGTCTTTCACAAGAGTTAAATATACCGAGATCAGAGGCGGATACATATATAAAAAGGTACTTTGAGAAATATAATGGTGTTAAAAATTATATCGAAGGATTAATAGAACTGGTAAAATCACGAGGCTATGCTGAAACTTATTGGGGGCGCAAGAGGTCCATACCGGAAATCAATGATTCGAATAAAATGGTTCGATCAAACGGTGAAAGGATGGCAGTGAATACAACAATTCAAGGGTCTGCAGCTGATTTAATTAAAATTGCAATGATCAGGATAGTAAATTCTTTAAAAAAGGGCGGTTACAAAGCGTCGTTAGTTATTCAGGTACATGATGAGTTGATATTTGATGTACCTTCGATTGAGGTTAATGATGTTTCAGCTATGGTTAAAGAATGTATGGAGGATAGGTTTGATTTTAAACTCAAACTAAAAACGAATATTGAAAAAGGGGTTAATTGGGGTGAACTCCACTAGAATAGTTGTTGGTCTAACAGGTCTTTACTGTAGCGGCAAATCATTTATTGAATCAATATTTATTGAAAATGGTTATCAAACAATCGATCTTGATAGAATAGGACATATTGCTTTAAATAAACAAAAATCAATAATTGCAGAAAGATTCGGAAACCATGTTATTACTGATGACGGTACGATAAACCGTAAGGTTTTGGGCGGTGTAGTTTTTGGCGATAAAAATAAACTTGCGCTGTTAAACTCGATTGTTCATCCTGTTATGATTGAGATGGTTAATGATATTATCAGAAACAGCAGTAAAAAAGTAATTATTAATGGTGCATTGTTATTTGAATTAGGGTTACACAAATTATGCAAACAAATATTAAATGTTAAATCAAGTTTTGTCAGACTGGATTTGGGAGGGACGAAAAGGGATAATAGGTCAATAATTAATATATTGAGAATAATTATGAGTCAAAAAGTAAATAAGTTGGTTAAAACAAATAAGAAATTTGTCGAAATTGTTACAGTGTGGAATAATGATAGAGAAAAAACCCGTGAAAGTGTAATAAATATAATAGATAGTTTAGGGGGGGATTAGTTTATGAATGAGCAAAATACAAATGAAACAGGAAGAACAACAACCGGTAGAAGATCATCAGGAAATTCATATTATTCTGTGAATCTTACAGAAGGCAGAATATTTCTGATATTCGCAGGTGTAATAGGTTTTATTGTTCTAGGTGCTTTTGTACTCCTTTTTGTTTTTTCAAATATAAATAAAAACAGAGATGATCAGATAGCCGAAGATTCGCTTTTTGAGTTTAATACAACAGGAGACCTTGCAGCCGGATATTCATCATCTGCGATTAGTAGTGTAGATTTATCGGTAGAAAATTTACAAACCGAAACAGATCAGGTTTCATCGGCATCAAGCTCAGGTACTTTATCAGAACCTGTTAGAGTAGAGAGTAATTCAAATAATATTAATCAGCCGATCTTAAATAATGAAGAAATTCTATACTCATCAAGATTACAGATGAATCAAGGAGTATCGGGTCAAAGTTCTATCTCTGCCGGCAGTACCAATAACAATACCGGTATTGCTCGTCAGACTGTAACTAACCGTCCTCAATCTGTCCAGACAGCATCATCTTCTTCAAGGGCTACAACAACAATTTCAGTTTCAAGCAGACAAACTACTAACTCTACTGTATCAAACAAAAGGTTTGTGATTCAAGTAGGAGCATTTTCGAGTAAGACTAATGCAGAGACAATTGAGCAGTTTTATAAGCAATCCGGATATCCGGCTTACATCGTTGAGACTGTTAATAATAATCGAACATTATATAGACTTAGAGTGGGACCTTTTTCAGAAAAGGGTATGGCTGACAGCTATCTTGCGGATATTAAATCCTCGCAATATGGCAGTAATTCGTACATATCTATAGTTTATATGTAGAATCTTTTTAGGGCACTTGTAAATACATCTTTAAAATTCGGCTACAAACAGATTGCCCATTACAATAAACAAGACTTATGGGTGCGAATTTATTTTTTGGGTAATTTAATAAATCTATCGTTAATGTTTTTA
>CAZSQU010000087.1:0-12327 GCA_964608985.1 uncultured Spirochaetales bacterium | reverse complement strand
CATGATATAGAGAGCTTTTTTAAATGTCTTGTTTTTCAGTGATATCACGATGTTCTAAATGCCGGCGAGTGCACGAAGCACAAAAAACCGGCTATACTGTGGTTTTAGCTTCTCATATATGCAAATATTTAAGTAATTCCACTACGCACTTGTAAATTCTCAAATTTGATATATGGTTTGACTATGTATGTCCCGTTTGTTAAAACCATTGGAAAATCGGATTTGTAAAAATTGGGGTTATCCTTAATATAAATAAGTCCATTTCTATAGTCAAAGTTTGCATCTAAATTCCTTACTAAAGCATTGTCCATACCTTCTCCCTTATTATCAAATAATCTATTGTTAAACGCATAAAAAATTAAGAGAGAACTCTCTGCCTTGTGGATTGGCAATTAAAAAAAGTAGAGAGTTCCGCTAAGTCTAACAATATTGTATATTTATTTATAAATTCGATAAGTATCCTATCATCCTGTATATTTGAATGACCTTTACCGGACATTTAGAAAGTAAAAAAAACAGGTTTCTCTATTCTGCAGTGCCTATAAGTTCCATAGTATCAATAAATATATCTTGATTTTCAAGCATTTTATCAAAGTAAATAGCACTTAAGACCGATTCTTCATTTAAATTTAGATCACAAATAATTAGTCGCTTCTCTTGTAAGTCTGTATGAAAAGGTGTTAAGTACGATAATAAATATTTAAATGATTCATTAATTTGATCTCCGGAGTTATAAAACAATGTCATGTATTCATTGTTAAGAAATTTAATCATAAGTGTTTTATTGAAAGATTCACCCATGATTTCATAGTTCATGTTTATGGTTTTTGCCTGTTTATCATATGCCCATGTACCACCGCATCCCATTATTCCATTTCTCAAAAGATTGTTTGCTGTTGGTCCCCAGCTATAGGAATATATTCCCAGTCTTTGTCAAATATATTATCATATGGTTTTAGTGATACATCGTGAGATGAATTATTGAGATATTGCAAATACCCGTCAAAACACCCCCCCTCAACACCGGCACTATCTTTAATCCTGACCCAATGTCCGGTAATGTTGTTAATCGTTAGTTCATCACCAGTCTGAATAACTTCAACTTCATCATTCTTAGTAATACCAAATACCGGAAAAATCAGTTTTAAAAATCACAGAGATTTTAATTTTGAAGTTATTTACAAGTAATTCTGTATTGGTACAGGTGGGAATCGTTAAGTTCAAGGAATATTAAATATTAGACCTGCCTAAATCCATCCATAAGAAGGGATTTTTTAAAAACTATTTTGAGGCCATCAAAAAAAAATGCCTTTTTAAGGCAATACCATTGACTATTTGACTAATTCAAAGTAGCCGGTTTCCTTATTATAATTATAAACCTCACCTGTTTCTATAATATAGTACCAACCGTAAATGTTAAGTTTGCCTCTAATATACCTGTCAACAATAAAAGGATATGTAAAAAGATGTTTAATCTGTTCAACGATATTGGCTTGTTCAGTCATCCATGCAATCATTTGTTTGTCATCAGGATTTGAAGTTTCTTTCTCAATTTTTGCTTTTACAGAAGTAGCAAGCTCCAGCCATTTCTTAACATGAGGAATATGCGCCATCTCTTTTTCATCTTTGTGAATGGCGGCACAACCTCCGCAATTTGAATGTCCGCAGACTACTATATTCTCAACATTAAGAACCTCAACCGCGTACTCAATTGCAGAAGTTGTTGAAACAAATTCTTCCGTTTCTCTGTATGGCGGCACAAGATTTGCGATGTTTCTGACCATAAAAAGCTCTCCGGGAAGTGTTTTTGTAATCATATTTGGCACTACCCTTGAGTCAGAACATCCAATAAAAAGAGTATGAGGGTTTTGAGAATCTTTCAACCGTGAAAACAGTTCTTTATGTTCAAGAAAATCTTCTGCTGAAAAATTGATTATTCCTGCTTTAAATTTTTCCATAACAACCTCTCCTGAAACAGGCTATAGTTTATTTTTATTGTTTTCCAAGAATTCTTGCTGTAAAGTGGCCGGCATTAAGTACACCCTGCTTACCTATCCCCATCGTAGCACATGGGATTCCTTTGGGTAGCTGAAGTATTGACATCAACGCATCCATTCCGGCTAATGGGCCTGAGACAAGCGGTATGCCAATAACCGGTTCCTTTACCAGAGAAGCAACAACTCCGGGTAATGCGGCAGAAAGGCCGGCGGCAGTAATATAAACCCTTGTTTTGTTTTCTTTTGTAAACTTTATAAGATCCTCCAAATTTCTGTGTGCTGATATCACCTTAAATTCATACGATATCTTATAGTTATCGAGTAAGTCAAACAATGGCGATATCTGATCTCTGTCACTTTCACTTCCAACAATTATTGTTACATCATTCAAAATAATCCTCCTAGTATTTATTGATAAATTAGCATTAACTTTTTGGATTGTCAATAATAAATTTAATTTATTGATTAAATATATTGATATTTTTATTTAAATATGTTAATTATGTTAATGTAAACATTGATATAATTAAGGTGATGACATGAAAACAATTGGTTGTCCCGGTTGCGGGAAGAAAATGGTGATTAAAACTCTATACTGTCAGGACTGTGAAATTACTGTAAACGGCACATTTTATTCACATCGATTCGGCTATCTTGAAAAAGAATCCCTTGATTTTATTGAGAATTTTATACTTTGCAGAGGCAATATCAAAGATATGGAAGAAGTGCTGAATGTGTCTTATCCTACAGTCAAGTCAAGATTAGAAAAGATCATTAGTGACTTGAAGGGCATTAAGGAGATTGAGGGACTGAGGTAGTAGAAGTTTATGTTGTTGTTATGTGTACCAACCAATTATCTAAAGATGGAAACCTTTCGATAGAACTCAAGCCATGTTTATTCCTTTTCTCTAGATAATAAAACAATTAGAATTGGTACAAATCTAAAAAATCTTTAAAGTTCCCACATCCGGTATGTGCTGTGCAGATAATCTCTATATTTTCTAATTTTTTTATTTTATCAGTTGAGTCAACAGCTGATTTGCGGTTCATATTAAAAATACTATAAAATGTTTTAATAAACCCGTTTTGCAGTATGACCGAATCTCCCGTAAACAATATCTTATCATCGATGATATATGAGGTGTGACCTGTTGTATGACCGTGTGTGCTTATTGCTTTAATTCTAATTTTTCCTATCTCAATTACCTGATTATCCTCTAAAAATGAGTGCGGCTTATTTATCGATTTGTTTCTATAAATATTTAAATATCTCTTTTTTTTACCGTTTATTAAACTTTCTTCATCATGGCTTAAATAAATTTCAGCATTTTTAAATAAATTTATCCCGCCGGCATGATCAATATCCGTATGTGTTAAAAAAACGGCACGAATTTTATCAATATCAATTTGTAGGTTTTTAAGCTCTTCAATTATTTTTTTATCATTATAACCGGCATCAATGCAAATAAAATCATTGCCTTCTTGGTAAACAAAGAAATTTACATCTCTGTTTTTTATTCGGAACAGTTTTTCAGATATCTTTCCGGTAGGTTCAGGATAAAAAAAAGCCGAATAGATTGAGCCGATTTTAGGTATAATTGAATTAACATTTTTTTTGTAGATCCTGTATTGATCCCCAAAGGTATTTGTCAGTATATCATCTTCATTTTTTAATAATATTCTTAATAATACATATAGAATAAACGAATTAAATATCATCAACGCTGAACGAGAATAGATAAAGAAACCTGTAAGAACAAAAAGAATTCCTGCATACAACGGATTTCTCACTATTCCATAAACACCTTTATCTGCCAAAACCCCTTTTTTTATAAAACTATCTATCTTTACTCCGGCTGTAATCCAAAAAAAAATGCCTATAATAACAAAAAAACATGACAAAACTACAAAAACATCCGGGAAAAGATTGATTGTTAACTTGCTTCTAAAAAGATATGATGGATACCCTAAAATTATCGTTATTATTATACTTGCAAAAACAAAATAAGGACCAATTCCCCAGAATGACATCTTCTTTCCATTTTTCACATAATTATCCTTTTTTATGGTCATAATTATTTGACCAAAGCGGATCATTACCAAACCGTAAACGCCAGAATTCTTCTGCCGGCAGATATTTGTTAACTTCATCTTTTTCAAAAGAAAATTTATAATTATTGCAGTAATTTGTAATTGTTTTATAAGCCCAGATTATATCTTCTGTTATTTTTTTAGATTCTATTCTATCTTCTTTTGATACATCCGGATGATGCTGTTTAATCAATGATTTAAATTTATCTTTAATATTTTTTAGTGTTTCATGTTCATAAATGCCGAGTATTCTTCTTGACTCAGTAATATCTTCATATAAACCCATTAACATCTCCTATAATAATAACGAAACCGCCCTTCCCATAACCGGTTTTTAGAGATTGCACCTCTTTTATCTTTTCAATATCACCGTATAAAGTTTGAAAAACCTCAAATTTACAGAATCCGGATTTTAAAAGACAACTCAACAGCTCTTCGGTGGAATAAAACCTTGCATTTTTATAAAAATGGTTTTCGTTCTTTTTTGATTCATATACTCTTCCGAGCGGGCTTTGTTTATCGATAAAAGCAATAACGATCTTCCCGTTTTTCTTTAATACTCGCTTTACCTCAGCAAGAGTATTATTAATATCTTGTAAGAAACATATCGAAGTAACAAATAAGGCAAAATCGAAGACTTCTTCTTCAAACGGCATATCCTCACCCACCCCCGGCAAGGCATTAATCCCTCGTTGAACCGCAATCTTCCTCATGTTTGGAGACGGTTCAATGCCGTCTTTTATGTTTAGTCCGGCAGCAAATCTGCCGGTTCCGACACCAATTTCTATGCCTCTACCTTTTGGTAAAATACTTTTTATGGCATTTAACTCCGTATTGTAAATTATCGGGTTTTCATCAAACCAAAGATCATATTCATTTGAATACAAATCAAAAATATTTTTTTCAATCATATCAAAACTGTCCTGTTTTAAGCATAACAATCGTACATCCATGGATTATTTCTACGCCGGATTCATTTAATTTTTTTTCAATATTAATATTTTCGGTCCCGGGATTAAATATTACTCGGGAAGGTTTCTTTTTAATAACATCATCAATCATTTTATCAAGATTGAGTGGTTTTAGATAAACCGTTATTGTATCGATCTTGTCCTTAACATCTTTTATAGATTTATAACATTTTTTTCCTTCAATTTCTTCATACAATGAGTTAACAGGAAAGACATTATACCCTTTTTCCATCAAGAGTTTTTGAGCAATATTTGAATAACGGCCGTCTTTAGGGGACGCACCAAGTATTATAACATTTTCCATATTATTTTCCTTCGAACTAATTAAATAAAGCTAATTTACTTCCTGTACAACCAAAATATTATATCTACTTGTTCAATAACAGAATATAATAAATTATCAATGTTTAACTGCCTTTCCGTGATTTCCAATATCTTGGTTTTTTATATAAATTCATAACAGCCAATATGAATATTTCATTTCTATCTTCATTATAATTATAAATTATACCATATGGGAATCTATTAATTAACGATCTTCTGATAGAGTTTTTTATGATTGCCCATGCCTTAGGATGAGAAATTATCCGATTAATCGACTTATATACTTCAGAAGCAAAATCTTTACCTAATCCTTTTTGTATATCTTCATAGTACTCTATAGCATCTGTAAGCTCAAGCTCAGCATCCGGATGAAAATTATATATCATCTATTGAAATCTTTTCCTTATTCTATTAAAGACATCTTCACCGTTGATAAAATTACTTATACCATCGTTTATATCTTTCAGCCTTTGCACAGATAGATCAATCCAAAAATTCTCTACTTCTTGATCTACCGGGTTTAATGTTTTCATCAAAGACTCAATTATAATAACCCTCTCTTCAACAGGAAGTGTTAACGCTTCATTAATTATTTTTACAGCACTCATATAAAACCTCGACTCATATAATATCATTAAATTCGAAATTATCCAAAAGCAATTTGAATAATAGTTTAAACTATATTATAATGTCTTAACGGCCGTCTTTAGGGGACGCACCAAGTATTATAACATTTTCCATATTATTTTCCTTCTAACTAATTTAATAAAGCTAAATTACTTCCTGTATAACTGTTTTAGATTTTTTTTAACACGCAGATAATCAGCAATTCCTATAATTAAAATAACAAAAGAAATCGGTATTAAAACTAATCCGATATAAAACAAAAAATCATCTTTTGAAACTATTTTTAAAAGGGTTACACCTGAAATAATAATCATAAGAAAAGTTCTTATAAATGAAAGCAGAGTCCTGTTATTAGCGAGAATAGTTCTGTCGATTGCAAGTTGATCACGCAATATTGTATTATCTTTCTCCACAATAACCCCTGTCTTTACATTATACAATAAAATTCTTTTTCAGAGGAATAATATTTTTTTATTTTTTTATCCCCGAAGAGCTTATCGATGTATTTAATAACTTCATTCTTATGTATTTGAAGTCCTTTAGATATATCATCTATTGAACAAGGACGCCTTTTTAGGAGACTTAAAATATCGTTCTCATTAACAAGAAAGAAATTGTCATCAGCAGAGATATTGCTGTTTGTTGAAATAATCTCTGTATTCGCAGGAAATTTTTGTTTTATTATTTCAAGATCTTTCATCGTAATGGGGTAAGCTGTATCCTCTGTCGGCGGTCTATCAACGGTTCCAAGCTGAATTTTATCATACCTGATACTTTTTAATATTTCTAGAATATCATTAATATTTTTTTCAGAGTCCGAAATACCTTTAACCAATAAGATTTCTACCCATATTTTACCGCTAAATTCTTTAGAAAAATCCTGAATTCCTTTAATCACTCTGTTAAAATCAAGTTTATCACTTGGTTTATTTACTTCATCAAATATTTCTTTATTGCCTGCATCTATCGAAGGGATTACCAAATCTGCATTTTTTAAAGCTGATTTTACATTATCATCCCATAACATTGTACCGTTAGTGAGAACCGCTACCGGTATTCGTGTTGTTGTTTTTATTTCAGAAATAAGTTCACCGATTTTTGAAAATAATGTCGGTTCTCCCGAACCGGCAATTGTAATATAGTCAATTTTTATATTTTCTTTCAATTTTTCTTTTAATTCACTAACCATATCATATAAAGGGTGGTACTCTTTCTTCTCAATGGTTTTGTCGGTTGTAGCTCCCAACTCACAATATATACAATCAAGTGTACACACTTTATAAGGGACAACATCTACGCCAAGTGAATGACCGAGCCGCCTTGAAGGGACAGGCCCGAAAATGTATTTGTAATTTTTACTCAACAGATATTCCTTTTTATTGTTTCCCAAATCTCATTGATTTTTTAGTTGTATCATTCTCACAATACTTTATTATAATCTTTCTTTCCTTCTGGGCTTTTGTTGCAACTTTATCATACGAGAAACAGCCGGCTATGTAACAACAACGGCATAGCCTGTCCCCGTGACAGAGCTTTCTCATTGTATTTACAGTTGATATAATAAGCTATTTTTTAACTCCAATATTTTTTTATTTCTTCCTGTAAAACCATCATTTTCTTTGCCTCACTATCAACAACAAATTAAATTTTTAGAGCTTACAGAAAGTTAGAAATGGTTAAGATTCTTTCTTACCTCTAAACATAGATACCCCAATCAGTATAAAAGCGATTGAGAATAATGAGAGTCCCGTTGCTTGTGCAATATATCTCACGCTTCCTGCAAGATAGCCAAAAAGAAATATCACCATTCCAATACAATATACTATGCTAACTACTCTATATGCCTTAATCAGTCTTATCCCCATATACACATTACCCGCGAGAAAAAAAAGAATAGCTATTATGGTGGGAATAACAAAAAGCGGACTCGTATATATCGGTCCATGAACAATATGCAGGATATCAGGAGCGTGTAAAGCCAGAACCGGCCAAAGAAAAGTCTCATAAAATGCAACCCCGCAGAAACAAAAGAATCCGATAAACATTGAAATAATCATAAACTCATCAATAATAGTGTCTTTATAATAATCTTTGATAACATTTTTAAAAAATAGCATAAAAAAAATTATCCCCACTACCTCAAAAAGATTTACCGGAATCCATGCAGGATTATTTATCAATGATGGATAATCCGTTAATACATTACCAAAAGGCAAAAAGAAAACAAACCCCCACCACCAGCATAAGTAGCAAATTCCGGTTATTAATGGATATAAGGCTTTAATGTTTTTCATAATCTCCCCTTTTCTAACTCTTCTAGTACGAATGATAGGAAAAATTATATTTCCAGTCAATAAAAAATTCGCAAAACCACTGAAAAAACTAAAAAAATGCTTCCCAAATAATACTAACTATAGGTCACTATAGACAACTATAGTAGGTTGCCCCCCAAGATAAACAAATAAAATTTTCTACTTTTTTTTCAATTTTTGCAACCAATAAAAACATTTAATCGTTTAAATTTTATGATTAAAATAAAAATTTAAACGAGGCATAACCATGAGAAAAAACAGAGAAAAAATGCAAAATGGCACATATATAGTAAAATCAAAAATAATTCCCGAAATAGCCGAAAAATTCTGCTCCGATGAAACCCAATCTATGTTTATGGAGGTCATGGAGGAAGCAATACAATTATACAAAGTTGAAATATCTAATTTTGTTGTTCTAAATGATGAGTTTCAAATGGTTATTAAAACAATAGAAGAAACAGATATTTCAGTTTTTATGCAATGGGTTAAACAGGTCTTTTCCATTCGATTTAACCATAGATTTAACCGAAACGGAACTATATGGAAAGGACGATTTAAAAGTATGCTACTTAAAATTAAAGCTGAGATAATGAAATTTATTAAACTTATAGATAATCTACCGATCAGATTGAATCTCTGTAAAGAAAAGGAAGAATATCAGTATTCAGGAGCTTGGCATATTAAAAATAATATTATGTCAATCATTAAAAACCTGCCATAGATTAAATCTGCACCAATAAAGTCTCCTCTAATAATATCTCTTGCCAAAAGCCCGATAAACTATTATAATGCCTTTATGATAAGAATAAAAGCATTTCAACTCGCAGCAGATATTGATATAAAAAGATTTAAAAATGAATTTGCAGGAAAACCTATTGTTCAATCTCCTACAGAACTCTTTTACCTTGTAGAGAAGGGAAAATTCATGCATATTTTCAGTTTTGGAGTAGTAGTTTTTTCCGGATATGATGCAGTAAAAACTACAGAGACGCTCAATTTGATAGCTGGCTATTCAAAGGAACCGCTTGAGGTCATGATAGATGAGGTGTTTACAGTATATTTTAACAGAAAAAAACAGGACAGGTTTGGTTATAACGAGATAAGTGTTAGCAGGATTAACAAGGAAATTTTAAGAATAATCATGCTTAATGTTGCTCAGTCAGTAGCGTTAGACTTTTATTCTGACTATACTAATAAGGTGTTTGAGGCAACCAAGAAGTTTACCGTTCAGCTGGAAAAAAAAGGAAAGATCGATCTGTCGTCAAAAAGGCTTAAACAGTTTATTGGTCACACACTTAACATAAGAAATAATATCATCGACAACCTATACATTATGGATTCTCCCGATGTTATATGGGACGATGAATACCTTGATAAAATTGACAGGGGACTAAAAAAACTTTTTGATATTAAAACAAGATTCAGAGATATCGATGATGATATAAATAACATTAAGGAAAATCTTGATCTCTTTAAAGATATGATGCAACACAGTCACTCAAGTTTCTTGGAGTGGATTATCATAATACTTATTATGATTGAGGTAGCAAATATGTTTGTAGAAAAAATATGGCATTTTGTAAAATAGTATCTTATTAAATATCGCTTCTTATTTAACTATCTTCGCTTTCGATAATAGGAAAAACTATAAACTCTAACAACAAAACAGCAAATTAAAAACATGGGAAATACTAAAAAAAGGTTTTCTTCAATAACAAAGGATGACGAACAATCGTTAACTAAAAAACCCCTGTCTTCCCGTTATGGGAATACAGGGGCAGGTTTAGTATTTAACCGATATTTTAAAAATTAAATTATATCGATCCTGTATTTATAAACAAATCTCTTTTACGCTTTTGGAGGTGTACTTTCAGCGTTTGATAAAACCACATCGATCTGGATTAATGCATCTTTAGGTAAAGCTGATACGCCAACCGTTCTTCTTGCAGGAACACCGCCCGGGAAATACTTTGTGTATACTTCGTCCACAGCCGCAATATCTTTGATATTTTTTAGGAAGATATTTACTTTAACTGTATCTTCCATAGCATGGTCGATACTTTCTACAATTGCTTTGATATTTTTTAAGCACTGTTCTGTCTGCTCTTTTACACCACCGGCTACCAATTTACCGGTTTTTGGGTCTAAAGGTAATTGAGCAGAAAGATGATTGTAATGAGAAAAAGCTACAGTTTGTGTAGATAGAGGACTTTTTGGAGCATTTTCAGTGTTATTTGGTTCTATTACCAGATTATGTCTGTCTTCAACAACTTGGGGCGGCGTACCATCTCCATGCGACACAACTGCTTCAATTTGAACCAAAGCACCCATGGGCAAAGCTGATGCTATAACTACTGACCGTGCAGGATAATAACCTATAGCTCTGGCGATAGCCGAATCAGGGAAAAATGTTGAATAAACTTCGTTTACAGCTTCAATATCTGAAATTTTAGTAAGAAAGATATTAATTTTAACAATATCGTCAATAGGAACATCGATACTTTCTAAAATTGCTTTGATATTCTTTAAACACTGTCCGGATTGCTCTTTTACACCGCCTTCTACCAATCTACCGGATTTTGGATCAATAGGTAATTGAGCTGAAAGATTATTGTAATGAGAAAAAGCAACGGTTTGTGAAGATAAAATACTTCTTGGGGCATTTGAAGTGTTATTTGTAAGTTTTATAAGGTCGCCCGCTTGAGGTGCGTTTGGAATTGTACCTTCACCATGTGAAAGAAGTGCTTCAATTTGCACTAAAGCATCCATAGGCAGAGCCGCAACTGCGACTGTCGTTCTTGTAGGAACATAGCCCGGAAAGAATGATTTATAAACATCATCTACAACATCAATGTCTTTGATATTCTTAACGAATATTGTAATTCTTACAACATCGGTCATAATATGGTCTATACTTTCTACGATTGCCTTGATATTTTTAAAACACTGCTCAGTTTGTTCTTTTACACCCCCAGTCACCAATTTACCTGATTTTGGATCGATAGGCAATTGAGCTGAAAGATTATTGTAATGAGAGAAAGCTACGGTTTGTGAATATGGACCGATACTTTTTGGAGCTTTGTCTGTATTTCTTCCTAATACTGCGTTATAACCACTCATGATAATATTCCCCTTTTAGAAAAATTTATTAAACGATGTCTTATAATCTACTATAGAAAAATAGTCAACTAATTTCATAAAAAAAATCAAAGCACGCATTTAAAATTTTTCATAGAGGCTCTTGCAAAAATCAAGATTTTTGACAAATTCAAGTAATGATGAGCCGGCAGATTTTTTTTATGATCGAGGTGTTCTACTAAGCCAAACTTTCCTCATGGTGAAGCTGAGCAACTAAGAGCAGAGATACTTTATGTGTCAATATAGAAGTCACTTAATTTAACAAAAAAGGGGACTTTTATGAAGTACAGCGAAGGGATGAAAAGCAATATCATTAATATTGATGTCCCCGTAATTAATTCTAAAAATGTTGATTTATCATTGAATGAAAATAATTGAAATAAAAGAAAGAATGAAATTATTAGTATAAATACAATCATTAATATTAAAAAACCTAAAATTGATTGCTTTTTCTGCAAATGACCTGAAGAATCACGGGTTTTATATACTAAACCTGTCTTATATACTGTTATAGTCAAAATTAATAATAAAAGACATCCGATAAAAAAAATATAAATATTTGATTGACCATTTTTTACCTCAAAAAACTATCTCAATCAACCAATACAGAGCAAACACCCGTTTTTTTACCGAAAATTCAGATATCTATAGTTTAGCTTAGTTTGTGTTTAATGCCCATGTACCGTCCTTTTAAAATATCGGTGTTTTATTTACACCGAGACACACAACACTTACTATAATGATATATTGATATCTCTCATCTAATACTCAACTGATATTCCTTTTTATTTGTCCCCAGATCTCTTTGATTTTTTTAGTTGTATCATTCTCACAATACTCTATTATAGTTTTTCTTTCCATCTGGGC
>CAZSQU010000086.1:0-12435 GCA_964608985.1 uncultured Spirochaetales bacterium | reverse complement strand
AAATAGCGACTTTGAGTTCCTTTTCTTGAGACTCATGCAAACTTCCTTTATTTTTTAGCAGATAATAGCATATTTCTTCAAACTAGTAAATTCATTTTTCAGTGATATCATCGTGTTCTCCGCTGCACTTGTCTGTCCTAGACATCGAAAGCCGAGAAGCGACCAGTAGAATTTTCATGCATAATGCGGGTTATCGCTTAAATTCTCACACAATAAAAAAAGACGGCCTTGCATAGCCGTCCCAAAAATTAAGAAATCTTATTAAGGTTCCCCAATTCCGTAAGGTCTTATATAACCGTCAAACCCCCAACCTTCTCTACCATCATTTAACTGTATCTTAACCCAATTACCGCTAATTCCGTTAATTGTATCCTGCTTACCTGTGGCTATCACTCTGATAGGGGTATTTTCGGGTATTGTCATAATTATTTCTGCGTTTGCATCATCACTTTTACGCAATCTCAAGTTTGCAACAGTCTGATGGGTCAATTCACCATCGGGAATATCGATAGTAGGCATTTCTGCGTCTAAAGGCATCGTTTCCATAAATGTGTTATCGTATTCCATTTGTATTGCAGTATTAAAAACCGGCGATCTTAATCTCAATGCATTCTCTAGATGGATCTTGTATTGATCAAGATTATTGCTTTTGACATCAAGCGCAAGTCGATACAATATTGCTGCATTTATATCAGCGCTATCGGTTGACACTGCATCAGTAAAAACAAACTTTTCTGCTTGGCGTCTGTTACCGTCCCAACAGCTTATCTTAACAAATCCTGTTTCATTGGAAGCATCCTTATGTATCGCAACCACCTGTGCAAAAGATAAAAATTGTGCTGTTGCTCTTGTCATATTCGGCTCAGTATAGAGAACCGCTTTACTGCTATCCGGATTAATAATAACACCCAATCTCGAATTCTGTATGATATAATATGATAACGCCCACCCCTCAGTATCACCCCTCTTAACCTTACAATAGTCATACTCCTGACCGTGAGGGCTGAATTTCTTTACTTCATCAAGATATGTCACCATATCTCCAATTAATAATGAATTTGCCCATTTTAAAGTACCGTCTGTGTTTTCAGTATAAAAACCGAGCCCGTTATATATACAATACGCAGCATTAGGATCACTTTCCGGTGTATTTACCACTATATCCGTATTATTGTTATTCTTTTTGCATCCCGTAAAAACAATAAACGCCATTAATACCGCAACAAATAATCTTTTCATCGTTTACTCCTATTAAATTTCTTTATTTGCCGTTATGAATATTCATAGTAAAATATCATCATCAAAAAAGCAAGAAAAATCTATCTCTTTTTATACCTGTGATATGATATCTCTAACAACAGTCCGATTAATAACGGAAGTAATGTAATTACCAATCCCCCGACAATCATATCGGATATACTCAAGAAATAACCGGATTTTTTAATAATAATCAACGCCCTGCTAACGGTCTCCTCTGACAAATCCTCGTTGAGCGTACATTGAACATCCTCTGTAATACCCGACTTGATGAGTATAACGGCAATTTGAAGACGGATATCGGGACCTATATTATCGATGATTCTTAATCCGTTTGTATCTGACTTTGGATTGTTTATATAATATGACAATACTCGTGCTATCTCATCCTTAGCTATTTCACCGCTCTTCTGAATAACTGCAATATCTGACTTAGTAAGTGTCTCCTGCACGGGTATCTCATATAAACTCAACAAAAACATCAGTTCATTATTATCCTCAATACTATCGGCGATGTCATCCTTAAGTGTTTCAGCCGAAACTGTTAAAGGTATCAAACTGTTATCCTTATCAAAATAAGCAAATATCAGAATAAGCCAGAAAAATGCAACAACAACAAAGATCACCCTCGCAACTACTGCCTTAATTTTATTAAAAGAATGTGATTCCGGTTTGACTTTGTTAATCATTGCAACAGCATTTTCATGTATATCAGACGAAGCGCCTACCCTATTGCTACTGTTATAGATTACGCTTGACACAACATCACTTTCATTTGAATCCGAAATAACAGGTGTTTCGTATGGAACACTTAAACGGTTACTCTCTGATAGCGAGAGTTTTCGCCCTTTATTAACCATCCTGATACCGGCTACCGACAGAACAATTATTACCAATATAATCATAATCGCTATCCAAGTACCGGATAGCGCGAAAGTATCGTATATTCCATGAAAAAACACGGCAATTAAAAAACCGCGTAATATAATCCTTATTTTATTGGGTTTATCGGAGAATTTTGCCAGACCGACAAAGTAACCCATCAAAACGCCCGAGAAGAGATGCAACGGTATTGCCGTTACACTCCGCAATATTCCTACCGAAATACCGTTTTCAAAAACATAAAAAACATTCTCAAACATGGCAAAACCGAGAGCAGTTGTTCCGGCATAGACAATTCCGTCGTTGGTTTCGTTAAAGTTCTTATTACGCCAGACAAATATCAGAACTACGGCAAGTTTACAAAGCTCCTCAACAGGTGCAATAACGACAAAAGACTGTAATGCGGCACCGATCATTCCACCGGAATTAAAAACCGGAATATTAAGCAATACCGATTCTATGAATGCCGCCGGAAGACAACTTAATGCCCCCATTACAAGAATAAAGAGAATATAGAGTAAAGGCTCCGGCTCATTCCTGTCCATATATAAAATATAAAAAAGAAAGAGTATTCCGGGAACCAGAGCAAGAAGCAACAATACCAAGCTCATATTACCAACTCCGACTATATTTTAATTATAAAGTTTGAGATTACAAGTCCTTTATCATAAACAACGCTGTATTCTGTTACACCAAAATTAAATATGGAGGTAATAATACCGAGATGCTTTTGATCGGCAAGCATATATCTTAAAATTAATGATTTTTTATCATCAGACTTCTTAATCTCATCTATTATATTAATAAGCGATTCAGCATTTGCTTTGTCCGAGAAATTCTCAACCAGTATGCAGAACCTGCTATCTTTATAATCAAACTTCAATCTGTAATCAGATCCCGCCGTACTGTAAGCATTGGCATTCTGAAGAAGTTCCTGAATTACATAGGCAGTATTGGAAACAGTTTGCTTGAGCTTATGTTCGGTCATATCTTTTTTTACAACATTTATCAGATAATACTGGAGGAATCTAATAATAAAACCTCTGAATTCATTTATCTCATCCCAACTTATCTTCTTAAAGAACACATCTATAAGATAGTCTGTTGAAACATCCTGCTCAATTATATTAATAATTGGTATAGAATGGTCCTCTTCAAAGGTTATCTCGATTACAGAATCCTTTGTAAATTTAACCCCTTTCAGATACCTGTTTATCTTCTCAAAAAGATTTGCCTGGATAGACATAACGAGTTTATTGGAGTCGGAGTCCATGCCTGTTGAATGGTTTTTTTTATAAAAGATGCCGAATATCTTCAATATAAAATCCGTAGTATATCTTCCTACTACAGTAGCGTCAATCACTTTCTGGTAGAAATGGATTATATTGGCATCCTGTTTTGTATCTATCATTAAGACTCCCGTTAAAATATTTTATAATATTATTGATTATATTACAAATAAATTTTGTTTTTTTTGATAAAAAAATATAATATTGCATGTTTTATAATTGCAGTTTTATGCAATCTCTTAATATTTGTTACTTAATACGGGGATTTTTGTGAATATTGATCAATTAAAAGAATCAAGCGGTTATTTTCATTCTATTATTAAAAGGCACCCCGCTATTATGGAGTCTTTGAAAGAATACGAACAGGTTTCTACAGACGGCTATATCGACCTTTTAAAGTTCAGATACGAATTTGCTCAAAAGATAACTGACTATGATGAGTCCTTTAAGGTTATAAGACAGATTAAGAACATCGAATCGGCAATAATCGGCGCAAGGGACTTCTTTTTTAACTATAAGGTTACGGAAACCGTCGGCTATATTTCAATACTCGCAGAATTCTGTATCGATCTTGCGGTTGAAGCGGCAATATCAAAATTAAATCAAACCGAAGAAATAAAAATCACCCGACATTTTATCGAAGAAAACATAATAATTATTGGAATGGGCAAATTCGGCGGAAGAGAACTGAATTTCAGCTCCGATATAGATCTTATCTTTTTTTGTTCAAATGAATCAGTTAATGAGTATTCTAAACATCAGCTTATAAATAAATTCTTCAGAGTTTTTCTCGACACCCTGCGAAAATCAAGTCCGGACGGATTTGTGTATAGAGTTGATATGCGTTTAAGACCGGAGGGTGTTTCGGGCCCGCTTTTTATGACATTAGAACAAGCGGTAAACTATTATGCAAGCCGTGCAAAGAACTGGGAATTTCAGGCACTCATTAAAGCGGGACTTGTATTCGGTTCCAAGAAAATCTACGCAAAGTTCAGAGAAGCTGTCGATCCCATGATATTCAGACATCAATCCCCCGAAAAAGTACTTGAAGAGATTAAAACAATCAAAGATAAAATCGAAACGGCAATCGCCACCAAAAACTCACCGGCTGACATCAAACTTTCACCGGGGGGCATCAGAGATGTTGAGTTTATAATTCAGTTTCTGCAACTGATTCACGGTGTTCGATATATCGAAATAAGGGATCCAAATTCGATCAAGGCACTTAAATCATTGCGCACTTTCAACATAGTCGACAAAGAAAAATATCAAATACTTAAAGAAAACTACAAATACCTTAGAAAGATCGAAAATATACTTCAGTTTAATGATAATCTCCCTATTCATGAGCTCCCATCCGACTATGATTCCATTGTCAGGATATTCAAAGGATGGAAGTACAATGAAAATGAATTGTTAAAAAATAATGATCCGGTTTTATTCCTTGATACCGTTCAAAAAAGAATGAAGTCGGTTAGAGCAATATTTACCGAACTTTTTGAAGAAACGCTGAACTACCTCAACCTTAAAAACATCATTGAAAACAAATACACAACGGCAAATAAAATATACCTAAACGATCATTTTAATAGAATGGACAGTGAATATTTTTTGCGTTTTTCATCTGAAGAGATAGCCCGTCATATCGAAATGATTCAGAATGTTAATAAAGATAATCTTTGTGAAATAATGCCCGTAAAAATCAAAAAGAATCTGTGGAGTCTCCGGATAGTCGCTTACGACTACAGTTACGAATTTTCAAAAATTGCCGGACTTTTATCGTCATATTACCTCGATATAATCGAGGGTGAATCATTTACCTACTGTGATTACAGCTCTATCGAAAACCTTGATACGACTATCAGATTAAAAGAACATCATAGCAAACAGATATATTTCGGCGTAAAACCAGAAGACAATACAGCAATCAGAAGACGGAAAATTGTTTGTGTTATGAAAGTTAAACTTGCCGATAAAGAGTTTATTCAAAACCTTGCAGGGATAGACTGGAATGCTTTTAAAAAAGACCTTTTATCAATCCTACGCTTTCTTGAAGATCAGAGTTATGATAAAGCCGAAGAGTATCTCAATAATATGATATTCTCTACGATGAAAGGGCTCAAGGATGCCACCGTACCATCAATCTACCCTGTTGAGATCACTGTTGACAACCACTCAAGCGAGCAGTATACTATTCTCCATATCCGCTCCAAGGACAGCTTTGCATTTTTATACACATTCACAAATGTTCTTGCTATGAGAAACTACTATATATTTAAGATCGAGATTACAACAGTAAAAAACATGGCTGTTGACAGACTATTTATTATGACAAAAAGCGGTTCCAAGATAAACGACCAGCGCAAGGTTGAAGAGCTGAAAATCGCCGTTATGATGATAAAACAGTATTCGGCAATGCTCATTAAAGCTGTTAATCCCAGTAAAGCACTCCATTATTTTGATGAACTTCTAAGCCGCGTTCTCGAATCATCTGACAAACATGAACTTCCGATTATCGGGCAGAAAGATGTTCTTGATAAACTCGCTCAGATATTCGGCATATCCGATTTTATTTGGGAAGACCTTTTCAGAATGAACTATCAAACACTATTGCCGATCCTCGAAGACAACAACAGATCAGTATATATTTCAAAAAAAGAACTGTATAATCTTTTTGAAACAGAGTATCCGGATTACAATCAAATAAAACTAACCGATTTTGCCGAAAAATTAAATCAGTTTAAAGATAAGCATCTTTTCCGAATCGACCTCCGACAACTCCTCAAAAAAACGGATGTTTTCGGATTCGGCATGGAGCTTACAGAACTTGCCGAGTTTGTCCTTGAGCTGACAATTAAAAAGGTCATAGATGAACTTGCTGATAACAGAGGCAAGAACCCGGATGCGGCTTGGGCACTCTACGGACTCGGCAAACTCGGCGGCTGTGAACTCGGCTACGCATCGGATATTGAGATTATGTTTATTTTTGAATCCAATGATCAGGAAAATGCCACCGATGATCAATTCTTTTTTGAAACAGTCATTCAGACCCTACTTAAATCATTTAAAACCAAAAGGGAAGGGATATTTGAGATCGACCTCAACCTCCGCCCCTACGGAAGTAAAGGGAGACTTGCCGTTACCCTCGGAAGTTTTATAGAATATTTTTCAGCCAAAGGTCATGCGAGGTTTTTTGAACGGCAGGCCTTAACTAGATTCAGATTTATTACCGGCTCAACTGACTGCAGAGATTTGATTGAGAAAGCCGTCAAACATAGAGACACCTTTGTTTACGGGACACCGGTAGGGGAACTGGAAGAGCTCTACAATGTCCGCAAACTCCAGCTGCAAACCTACGCAACGGATTCGGGAATTATAAATATGAAATACTCATCCGGCGGTCTTGTTGAGATCGAATATCTTGCACAGGTACTCGCAATGGAAAAAGGTGCCGGTTATCAGGATATCAGACTACCTTCAACAATCAAGGTCCTTAACGGTCTTAAAGATAACGGGATTATTCAAGCAGGTAATTATGATATACTTTATTCGGCATTTGTTTTTTATATAAATTTCATAAACATCCTAAGAATGGTCAAAGGGAACTCCCGCGACCTGACTTTTGACAGAAACAATGAGATGGATGTAAACTATCTTGTAAAAAGGGCTAAATTTATTGGTATGATAGAAAATGAGTCCGAGGAAGAATTATTTAGTTTGTGTGATTTTTACAGAAAAAAAGTTAATATACTTTTCAATAGTCTGAGAGAGATGATAAAATAAGGAGTTTTTATGAAATTATTTTTAAAAATATTTCTTCTGATTGGATGTACAACGGGACTTAATGCCGCAACACAGAGAATTTATACGGGGATTCTCTATAACCTTAACATTGCTTCTGAACCGATCGATTTACGGCTAAATTCAAACCCGGGCGACTATTACAGAATAAATGTTTACGACAGATTCAACCAAAGAACCAACCAAACATGGGATATATACCGCGGCTCGATTAAGTTAAAATTAGCCGGAGAGAGCAGATTTGATTACCATCCGGTTTATGATTATTATTATTCAGATGAATACGGTCAACTTACCTTCCGTGGAATGGACAGAGAGCTCCACATAATCCTCGAACCGGATGAGGATGAAGGTCGTGTGGGAATACTTGTGGAAAATATCACCAGAAAACCGGCATGGGCAGATAACCTCCATAACAATACAGTTTCACAGACTGCTCTGGAATGCGCAACCGCTTTTTTATCTGTACATCCGCATTTTCTTGAAGTACCCGGCGGTATCGAGGTCATGGGTAATCTCGGTGAACTATTCAAGACCGGGGCCAACCTCACACCTTTGCAGGGCACTCAAAAGTTGTTCCAAATATGCTCAAGATTTATGGATTCACACACCTATTTTGATTATAAAAGCAGACGGTTTTTACCTTTCATATTAAGAACCGCATCTGACGGTTATTATATTGAGGAATCCTCCGGTGAATATAAGGATTATCTCGGTTATGCTATCACATCAATTAACGGCGTTTCTATCGCTGAAATATCCTTAAAACTTGCAGATTACTTAAATACGGAAACAGATTCCCTATTGCGGGATTCTATCTGCGGTGCAGTAGAGAATGCCGGTTTACTTGAATTACTCTCAGTTATTCCATTCAGAGAAAAGCTTGAGCTTGGTTTGATTAACAGATCGGGCAATAGTGTAACCATAGAAGCAGAAACAGTAAATTTCAATCTATCAAGCCCCGCTTATTATATGGTAAATAATAACGGCATAACAGCAATCAGAGAACATAGAAACTATTCGCTCTACTACCACAATAACGGAACATTGATACTCCGCTACGACAAATCGCAGCAGGATAGTATGATCCGATTTAGTGACTTCCTTACTTTTGTTGATAAAGCAGTAACCGAACACTCCCCGCAAAGATTTGTTCTTGACCTAAGCCGGTGCAGAGGCGGCAGCTGGTCGATCCTTCTTGACCTCATTGATTATCTCAAGGAATCCGATTTTTTTACAAACAACCAAATTTATACCGTTATTGGTCCCGCAACTTTCTCAGCCGGAGTTAAAGGTGCTATGGATATGAGAATGCTTTTAAATTCCCATATTGTCGGCGAACCGTCAGGGGGAATGATCAACCATTACGGCGTTCGTTACACTATGCCTTTGAATTTGATCGATGGTCTTGAATTAAATATCGCAAGGGAGTATTTTCCGGATTATCCTACATTATCTTGTTTACAGGTAATGCCTGATATAGCCGTAGAGATCGACGGGGATTATATACTTGATCTCGGCGGTAAGGTTATAGAGACTATAGCCGGTTCTGATCCGGCAAATACAGAAAACAGACTATTGATATCCGGATTACTCTCAACCGTTCCGATAAGAAGGTTATCCGGAGTCACAGGCAATTTGATTAATATAACAAGTAATATATATAATGAATTTGTTGCGGTTAGATTTGACAATTTGACAATAGGATCAAACTACCATCTGGATGTTTTTGATAAATACCGTCCGGACACCAATGAAGGCGGGTTTGCAACATTTACTGTTCTTGATCCGGAGATGAATATGCCTTACAGCTATTTTAAAGGTTACAGAAAGATCAAAAACGGTAAAATGTTCCTGTTTTTCGGGCATTACTCTGATGACGATGACGGAATAGATATAACCCCGGTTGACAGCTCGATCATTGTATTCATAAAGAAACAATATGCAAGGAACGGCACTGTAAGGATACAACTTAACAATAATTAAACTAATTTAAGTATTGACTACTTCCCCAAATTTTGATATTGTCTCAAAGAATTTTGCCGATGTGATGGAACTGGTAGACGTGCTAGACTCAAAATCTTGTGGGGGCAACCCCGTGTCGGTTCGAGTCCGACCATCGGCATTTTTTTTATTTATGAACATACAAAAATTTATTGAAGCCAAACGCCGTTCTTTTTTTGTATATACGGTAAAAAGTCCTTCATTAGCCATATTAAACACTTTTCTGTTTCTTATTATATTCGGGGCGTTAATACTACTCCTCCCCGTTTCACATAAAAGCAACATCTCAATTCATATAATTGACGCTTTGTTTACGGCGACCTCAGCAGTTTGCGTTACCGGCCTCACCGTAATTGACACCGGAAGCTCGTTTTCTATCTTTGGTCAAATCATAATTCTCTTTCTAATACAATCCGGTGCATTGGGAATCATTCTTTTTTCTTATATCGGATCATTTTTATCAAGAAGAAATTTAAGTCTTAACGATAAACTTAATATATCATTTACACTCGGAAATGTTGATCTTACAAAGTTATATGCTACTATCAGGAACATTGTTTTATTTACATTCTTTTTTGAGTTTATAGGTGCAATTCTGCTCTTTTTTGCATTTATACCGACTTTAGGATTTTCACTAAATAACTTTTTTATTTCGCTGTTTCACTCTATCTCAGCTTACTGCAATGCGGGGTTTTCTCTTTTTACAGATAATCTGGTAGGTTATCAGGATAACATACCAATAAACCTCATTATATCCTTACTGATAATAACAGGCGGTTTAAGTTTTGTTGTCATTTTCAATTTAAAAGATTTTTTTTGGGGATTATTTGCTTTCCACATAAAAAAAAGAAACACTCAAGTCCCTAACTTAAACCTTAATACTAAAATTGTGTTATTTTTAACAGTGTGCCTTATCATCGGCGGTACATTAGCTATCTATCATTCTGAACACAACAATCTTATTAAAGACCACAATATTTTTACGCAATATCTTATTGCTTTATTTCAATCCGTCTCATCAAGAACTGCCGGATTCAACTCAATCGATTTGTCGTTTGCAAAGGTTCAAACATATCTTGTAATAATATTTCTTATGTTTATCGGAGGAGCATCGGGTTCCTGCGCAGGCGGTGTAAAAGTTAATACGATAGGTGTAATATTAGCTCATCTTCTATCAATACTAAGGAACAGAAGATCAACTATACTAAACAAAAAATCCATTCCGACATTAACTGTTAACAGATCATTGTTAATAGTTTTTATCGGGATTTTCATTATTTTCTTTGCAACGCTTCTTCTTATGTTTACTGAGCCTTTTCAACCGATTAAAATTTTCTTTGAAACTGTTTCAGCATTCGGAACAGTAGGTTTGAGCGGGGGTATCACAAGCCAACTTTCATTTATTGGCAAAACTATAATAATCTCGATAATGCTCATCGGAAGAATCGGCCTTATTACATTATTAACATTGTTAACTAGTACCGGACCTTCGCCAAAAGTATTTTACCCTTCAGAGGATATATGTGTCGGATAATTAATAATATAAGGTGGTTGTATGTCGAGAAATCAAGTTTTTGCTGTTTTTGGGCTTGGTAAATTTGGTATGGAAATATGCAAGACGCTTTCTGAGAGCGGAGAACGAATCATTGCGGTTGACTATAATGAAAATACAATCGACAAAGTTAAAACAATGGTCACATATGCACTTCAAATCGATTCTACAGACGAAGAGAGCCTCAAAAACGCCTCTCTTGACAATGTCGATATTGCGGTAGTGGCAATAGGTGATAATATTGAAGCAAGTATTCTGACAACAACAATTTTAAAAGAAAAACTTGCCATCCCATATGTGATTGCCAGAGGAATTTCAGAAATCCATGGGCAGATATTAAAAAAAGTAGGTGCTGATGAAGTAATAATACTTGAGATTGATGAAGGTAGGCGTATAGCCAACAAACTTCTGTCACCACATGTTCTCGAAAGAATTCCCATATCTAATAACCAAACCCTTGCTGAGGTTCTAATAGGTAATAATTTTCACGATAAAACCCTTCTAAAACTTGATATACGGAACCGGTTTAAGGTAAATGTAGTATCTATTAAAAGAAACGAAATTGAAATTGATGAAATCGGCAATCCGATAACAAGAGAATTGGTTATCACCCCTACACCGCAGCAAAAACTTTTATCGGGCGATATTCTTGTCGTAATCGGAAGAGATGAAGACATTAACCAACTCAAAGGATAACCAAATGCTTTTAATTAATAAAGTCAAACTGATTATTTTTGCCGTTTCAAACTTACTTATTACTATTTCGATTTGTTTTTTCGGATATTTAAATATTATAAAATATAGCATTGAAATTCCTTCGTTTAAATATATAGCAGAACAATTTATTTTTTTTATGCTTATTTCTATACTAATTACTATATTTATGATTATTTATGTCTTATATCGCCAGATGAATGTTCTGCATGAGCTTGATAAAATAATGATTTTAAGTAGAACTGGCAATTACACAGACAACAACGCATTAACAAAAATCGGCACAATCGGTATAAAGATTTCACAACTTCAGAATGAATTAAGCATTATCAACAACAAAAAAAGTCTTAGAATAAGCTCTCTATCCTCAATTATAAATACACTAAGCACCATCACTATTTCACCGGTTGTAGTTTGTGATATTATTAAAAGGATTAACTATTCTTCAAAACAATTATCTTCAATTTTCAATATAAATAATGATTATTTTAAAGGTCTTCAGATTACAGAATTTATTAATATTGATTTTCGTCAAATTATTAATGACATAAAAAACTCACCCATGTTTTCCTCTATACAAATTAACGATGTAAAAATCTTCGTAAAAGGACAAATAGCAGGTTCTTGTAATCCGGAGTTCATAGCTGTCAAAAATAACGATGGAGAGATATCCGACCTTATTACAGTAATTCACGATCTTCAATTAAATTGCAATAATAATAAATGACAACTTTAATCCAAAAAAACGGAAAACGAGGTGATTGATAGACGATATCAAAACCGGAAAAATCATGCAGGGTCTGATTTAAAAGGTTATCAGAGTCTACGGTGATACTTCAGAAAAATTATTAATATAGTCAATCTGATTTTGAAGTTTAATGTAGCTTAGAGTTAGGAAGATTTGAGACTCGCAGCATAGTAACACTATGTGAGAAT
>CAZSQU010000085.1:0-12724 GCA_964608985.1 uncultured Spirochaetales bacterium | reverse complement strand
TTAAGATGTTTTGTACAAAAATATTTTACCAGATCATAACCGTCAGGTGCAAGATTGCCGTCTTGATCAAGCCCCAAATCATGATCCAGCGATAATATTCCGATCTCATAGCATTGTAAATACTCCAGTGCTTCGTGAAATGAGCGAGCTGTAATAAACCCTTCCGGCGCTATTCTGATATCATCAACAAACAGGTTAATTCTCTTAACCATTAAACCCCCGTGGATATCCCTCAGTGTTTTATTTCTATAATACCACATGCTATAAATATCATCACAGGCACTGATCTTCTTTAGCTTCTTTATTAACCGTAGAAGAGAACAAAGCCCATCATTAAAAAAATCTTCATTTCTAACAAGAGTTCCTTGCCCGTCCGACGAGACAACAGCATTTGTTTTACCGTCAACAAATGTAAGAATTGAACCGATCGGAATATGCAAACTACCAAAACCCAAATTATTCATAATACCCCCATTGACAGAACATCAGATTTTTACTATCTTTTAGAATCATTAAAATGCTTATCAAAGATATCTTCGAGGTGTTGTTTTCGCCCTTTCTCTATGTGTTTTTTGTATTCCTCACCCGTAAAAATATCGCTTTTATCATTATTGCAGAAATAACATGATAGAACGCAGTTTGAATCATTGTATCCATTCTCCGGGTCAACTCTATCAATTTCTAAATGGTGTCCCCTTTGCTTTCCTCTTTTTGAGTTTTTAAAACTGTCAACATTTTTAAATAGCCACTCGACTTTTTTTTCTTCGATTCCACAATAGTAACATACTCTGTTTTGTCTGATATACCAATTGTAAAATAATTTGAAGTCTTTAAATCCTCTTTTTCTCTCATCAGAAAACAGCGTAAATACATATTGAATGGTTGCTATCTCATCAAGCATTTTAATGTGGATATCTTTAGCTTCAGATTCAGTAATGCCGATCTTTTTCCCTATATAATCGGCAACACTTTTATAATCCTCTTTTGCCTTCTGAATACTTATCCGTTCAGCTTCCGCTATTTTTTTAAACTCATTGATTCGTTCAAAACTGTAATAATCAAGATATCGTTCTTCAAGTTTTGTCATGTAACACTCCGTTTTTCTAAAAATTTATGAAACAACTCTATCGTAATTTACCTAAAAAAACAATGGGGATAATCAAACTATAAAATATATAAATATTATAGATGTGGTTATTTTTTTCCCCATAAACTTATATCACTTGAGAGCGGGTCTTCAAGATTATTTTCTATAACAGGTATGTGGATAAAAGTTTGCGACTCTTCATGGTCATCAGTGATAAAATGTTCGTTATATAACTCAAACTCGGTCCGTTCGTTGTCATATTGATAGGTTGTTGAAAGCTGTAAGAACTCAAATATTTTATTATATGTATCATCTATCTTTTTTATAACCCCTTTGTGGGTAAATTTGAGATATTGACCATTATGAATTGTATTGGTAATAGCATTTTTAGGAAGATCATCGTTGATCCGATTAACCCTTACCCCGGCAAATGCCCCGATGTCACTTTTTCTACAGAATTCCTCAATACTTAGATCGATTTTATTAATGCCGTACTTTTCTACCGGTATGCGGATATTTTTAATCTTACTGATATTTTTCTCGAGGGTATTCCAAATGCTCTCATATTTTTTGTTCTCGATAGAAACAGTTTGTTCATGAGTAAAACCAATTAGATTAATCTCATCTATTATTTGTACTTTTTCATGAGAGATACTTAAAACCTTGTTTTTATACTCATCAATCTTTGTGAATGTGTCGGTATAATTTTTGAAATCAAGTTTTGACTTAATAAACGCGCTTGGAGATCTGCCGGTTAACTTATTTATAATTTCACTGAATGATTTATAGTCTTTCCAGAAGATACCGGAAACCTGTTCTATTGATAGCTCCGGGTATTTCCTTAAAGTGTTTATTATGTAGCATAGCTGAATATCCCTAATATATCTACCCGGCGTGATCCCTATTGTATCTTTAAAATGTTTATTCAGGGTTTTTGCGGTGATATTGTTTAAATAACCATAAATTTCATCTATACTCGGAGAGCCTCTTTCAGACTCAATCACACCTTTAATATACTTGACAGCATTTAAAACAGTAAACAGTTTCATATTCTTTGCCTCCAAGATTTATTTAGAAGCGCCATAAAGACACTTCAGCCTTGTTCAAAGCATTATATCACATTTTAAAAACACTTGCAAATTAGACATAATTAGCAATATTTTTTTTGTATTTATAGCAAAATTATTTATTAATTCGGATGGTTATTAGTGGGGGGTTTTATAACCGGAGGCGGGCTTAAATATTATTTTTCTGGCATTGATGTTTTATACAAGGCGGTTTATATTATTAGAGATAACGGAGGTGAACTATGAGAAAACCGCAGACACAAACATTGTACCTTTCAGACTTACTTTATAGCACGAAATATGAAAATTTCACTTACAATTTTACTAAAAACTTAGATGATAATAAGATTCTATATAAATTCTGCAACAACACAAAAGACATTTGGATGGTGGATTTTATGCCCGTTAGGTTTAAGAATAATGCTCTTGTCAAATTTAGATACACACCTGATTATCTGATAAATTCAATCGTATATAGATCGACTATTACAGACGGGCTTGCAGTATCAGATAGACTTGGATTAAAACCGCAAATATCAAATTTAAATATCGATGGAGGGAATTTAATTCAAACTGACAAGCATCTGTTTATGACTGAGAAGGTGTTTAGGGAAAACCCTGACTACACACGAGATCAAATTGTTGAAGAATTAAAGAATTTGAGCGGGTTAGAACCTGTGTTTTTTGAATATGATACAAGAGATAAGATTGCTCATGCTGACGGTTATATAAGATATGCCGGAAACAATCTTATCATCTTAAATGAGTTTGATAAATATGACGGTCATTATGCACCAAAACTAACTAAAATGGTTAGAAGTTTGGGTTATGATATAGTATATATGCCATGTGGTGTCCCTGTAAAAGCAGGGCCATTTAATGCAATCGGGGTTTATATAAACTACCTGAAAATCAATGATCTAATCTTAGTACCGCAGTTTGGACTTAAAGAAGATGTCATGGCGATCCGGATATCCCGTGAGATTTTTATCGGTTGTGAAGTTGTTGCTGTCAACTGTAAAGAGATTGCTAAAGATGGCGGTGTGTTGAACTGTATTTCATGGATTATTTAAAAATGTTTTTACGGTGAAGCAAGGTTGCACCGTAGATGTGATACAGTGGTGATATATGAGTGAGCAAATAACGGAGGTGTGATAATGAAGATTGGTATTGTCGGTTCAAGATCTTTTGATGACTACAATTATCTTGAAGAAAAAATTCTAAATGACTTTGAGATAGGAAATATCAATCTTATTATTTCCGGTGGAGCAGGGGGGGCAGATACACTTGGAATAGAGTTTGCAGAAAAACACTGTATAAAAACGAAAATCTTTAAACCGGACTGGAAAAGATATGGAGAGGCCGCCGGTCCCATTAGAAACGAACAGATAGTAGAAGAAGCCGATGTTATCATTGCATTCTGGGATGGTGAGAGCAAAGGTACAAAAGACACAATAGACAAAGCTGTTAAGAACAGCAAAAATGCAATTGTCCACAAATACCGGTAGTTTACCGGTTAATATAAGTATTATAATAATGGGGTGGTTTTATGAAGAAGCATATCAAAGGCAACATAAGAAATAATATCTACATGAATTCCAACAAAAATGAGTTTGAATATAGAAAGTATTTGAAACTTAACTACTATCAAACAATCTTTGCTTCAATTGATGCCCCCGATGATTCAAATGTATATGCT
Source organism: uncultured Spirochaetales bacterium (assembly GCA_964608985.1). Classification (GTDB taxonomy): domain Bacteria; phylum Spirochaetota; class GWE2-31-10; order GWE2-31-10; family CAYYKD01; genus CAYYKD01. The sequence goes on along the minus strand of CAZSQU010000085.1, from coordinate 8,871 downwards.
ACAGTCTCAAGATGTTTCAGTTCAACGAATCTTAACAGATATATTAGTGAATTAAAAAAAACCGCACTAAGTCAAAAGATGAGTGCTTATGAAAAAAAATCATTGATCAGCGATCTAAAAAAAATTGAGAGCATTAATGATTATGAGTTCGAAAACACCTTTCTTAGAAATTCAAAACTTAAATCTATATCTTTTGATCTATTTAAACAATTAGTTGATAAAGAGTTGTCTGATATAATAATTCCAAAGAGATCTATTTTTGAAAAGAAACTACTTGAAATACAAACGATCTTTCAATTATCAGATATTGAAAAAGAGATAATTAAAACATTATTTATGATAAACTATGATGGTGATTTTGAAGAATTCCTATCATCCATTCTTGAGGGGAATTATAAAAGAAAGAACGGGATGTTTAAAAGTGTAATCTGTCATTTAACCGGCTTAAAATATACTGAGGTAACAGCTGTTTTTCATAACAAGTCAAATCTCACTAAATATCAATTGATAGATAGAACCGGTAATATTACACCGGAGCTTGCAATATTTATAGATGGCGTTTCGGATAAGCCAGTACAAGACCGCTATTTCACTAAATATTCCGGTAAATATGTTCCAATAAACTGTTTTGATAAAAAAGATGATATCGAATTTGTCAAACAAATCATGACAGCAAAAGGAGCTTCCGGTTCAAGATTTCTTTTTTATGGAAAGCCGGGAACAGGTAAAACCGAACTCTCAAGATCGATTGCTAAAGAACTTGGTTTTGATGTATATAATATAAATCAGAATTGTCATGAAACTTCTAATGATACACAAGCTGACGATGAAGATAGGCCGATAAAAGTCAATACAAAAGAGTTTCGTTTTAGGGCTCTTAAAGTGTGTGACAATATCGTTGATCCTACAAAATCACTTATAGTAATCGATGAGGCAGACAGCTTACTAAACACAGCAAGTTTTTTTGGAAATGCTACCGATGATAAAGGAAACATCAATGAGACACTTGATAATAACAGATGTAATCAGATATGGATTATAAATCATCATGATTATATTGATGAATCAACAAAAAGACGATTTAATTATTGTATTGAGTTTAATGAATTAAACTATATAGAACGAAAAAGTATCTGGCAGAATATCATTAAAAGATACAAACTAACAAAATACTTTAGTAAATTTGATATTGAAAACCTAAGCGAAAAGTACCATATTAACGCAGGTGTAATTGAGCGCTCGCTTGACAATGTCAGAAGACTCATCGAAAATCCGTCTGAAGACCCGATAAATATAATGGATGCCCTTACAAAGACATTAAAATCACACATCAAACTCATATATAACCTTGATCATGAAAAGATAGAGAATCGTAAACCCAATATGGATAACTACTCAGTTGATGGGCTTAATATTAAAACCGATATCAACAAATTCTTAAAGAATATTGAACTGTTTAATAAAGAGTCGCTTAAACCTGACTGCCCGGTAAAAAACATGAATATCCTTATGTGGGGACCTCCGGGAACCGGTAAAACCGAATTAGCAAAATACATTGCAAGATCGATAAATAAAAAACTGATCATTAAGAATGCAAGCGATATTCTTAATCCCTATGTCGGTATGACAGAAAAGTATATTAAAATGGCATTCAAAGAAGCAGAGGAACAGAGTGCAATTTTGTTTATTGATGAGATCGACGGGCTTCTCTCCGCTCGTGAAGGTGCTCAGAGATCGTGGGAGGTAACTCAAGTTAACGAACTGCTTGTCAATATGGAGAACTTCAGAGGCGTGCTGATTTGTGCTACCAACTTTATGAAGAATGTTGATCAGGCTGCTATAAGAAGATTTAACCTTAAAGTCGAGTTTGACTATCTCACATCTGACGGGAACATCAAGTTTTTTAACAGAATATTTGAGAAATATGTCTCAGCCGGTTTGAGTGAAGATCATACAACACAGATTATAAAAATGAAGAACCTTACACCCGGTGACTTTAAGGTCGTATTTCAAAAAAACATCTTTGCTGCAGCTGATGAAGTCAGTGTTGAGGTGCTAATTCATGACCTTGAAGATGAAATAACAGCAAAATCAAACCATCTTAGAAAACAGGTGGGATTTGTATAATTTAGGAGGAGAGATTATGAGAACAAAAGAAATCGGCAATAAAACAGGTGTTCGGGCTAAACAGAGAAAGAGCGGCAAATCAAAAAAAATCAGTTCAGATATTGAAAAAGAACTACTTGATCCGTTAAATGAAATCATCAAAAGTATGGAAGAGATCAATCGGTTATTTGAGGCGTTAGCAAAAAGTGTTAAAAAGGGAAGTGGTTTGGAAGAATAATAAATGTTAGTTTTTTTTTCTGATGGTGTCTAAATATGACACATACTTGTTTTATAATTAACAGATATTATAAAAATATGAGACTTGTTTGTAAAACCGGAGGATAAATATGGGTAGAAAATTCATAAAATCGGATTTTGTGTATCAGGCAAGAGATTTTATTGATAAAAAATACTATGTTGGTACTGATTATTCTGATGAAAAAAGAATCTTTGGTGCTTACTATGTTATAAACTTCAACATCAATATATTAAAATCCAAACAAAACAGTGATATAGACATTGGAAATCAAATTAAAAATCTTACAGCCTCATTACCACAAAACTCTGCGGAGCAGCTATTTGAATTAATCAATAATGAGTTTATCCATCAGCAAAATTTATTTATCGAAAAGAATAACGAAGATGAGTATGCAGCAGATCTCTTTTGTGAGTTGATTAGTAAATACTTTGTGGAGCAATATTTTGAAATCAGCCGTAAAGTTATCGAATCAATCGATATTTCTCTTAATACACTATCATCAAGGATTGATCAGATTGCAAAAGCATTCCGTCTTGATGAAAATGAAAAAATAATTCTTGTGTACGAATATATCCATGACGACTTTTCTGATTTCACAAATTTTATCAATGAGATGTCAGATACTGAAAGATACAACAGGCATAAGATATATTCCGCTTCATATATTTCGAAATTAACGGGATTAAAAACCAATGATGTAAGAATGTCTTATCATGAAAAATCCAATTTAATGAAGTACAACTTATTAGCTAATGATACAAATATTGCGGGAGAGGTTTCCTCATACTTGAACGGATTTATTGAAACGCCGTTTGTTTCAAAGTATTATTCTTCGATCGATGAAAATGTTAAAAACCCACGGGATTTTACTATGGAGGAGACAGATATAGACATGATTACAGATATTCTTGCAAATCCAAAGAAAAATGAGGGATTTCGTATCCTTTTATACGGCAAACCCGGAACAGGTAAGACTGAGTTTGCCCGTTCGATTTCAGTAAATTCAGGATATAAAGTCTATAAATTATTGGAAATTACAGAGGATAATGCAAAGAATGCAGATTTTAGATTGAGAGGTTTATGTGCCTTTGAATCAATTATTGACACAGAAAGCTCATTAATTATAGTCGATGAAGCTGATGAACTTTTAAATACCCGGGAAAATTTATTTGCAATGTATAACAATAATCAGAAAGGAAGAATTAATATCTATTTTGATGAATCAAAAACCAATCAGATATGGATTGTCAATAATACTTATGGAATAGACGAATCAACAAAAAGAAGATTTAACTATTGTGTATATTTTCCTGAATTTACTATTGAACAAAAAGTTCGCGTTTTTAAAACAATTATTTCTGAATACGGCCTGAAAGATATCGTAACTGATGATCAGTTAGAGATACTCAGCTCAAAGTATGAAGTAAACGCCGGAAATATTAAAAATGCGATACATAATTATCTCAGGATTTGCAACGGAACTCCGTCATCTGAGTTATTCTTGAAAACAATCAACTCTTCATTAAATTCGTTTATGGTACTCCGCAATCCCCTGTTTAAAAAATCAAATACAGAATCTGCAATAACCGATAAATACACTTTAGATGGACTTAACATATTGTCGTACGGTTATAATTACATGGGTTTGCTTGAGTCTTTCAATGAAAGCTGGAAAACAAATACTAATCGTGCAAAAAATATGAATATGCTTTTATATGGTCCTTCAGGAACCGGAAAAACAGAGTTCGCTAAATTCATTGCCAAAAAACTTAACCGGAAAATAATTGTAAAAAGTCCAAGCGATATCTTATCAAAGTGGGTTGGTGGAACTGAGGAGAATCTGTCACGGGCATTTCAGAATGCAGCAAGTGAAAATGCAATTTTATTTATTGATGAAACAGACTCCATCCTCCGCTCCCGTGACAAGGCGGAACACAGCTGGGAGTCAACACAGGTTAATGAACTTTTAATTCAGATGGAGAACTTCAAAGGTATTTTTATATCATCAACAAACAGATTTGAAGATCTTGACGCCGCAGTTATGAGAAGATTTAATCTAAAACTTAAGTTTGACTATATTGACTCTAAAGGTGTCGATCACTTTAGTAAAATATATTTTTCAGAGTTTGAAGGTGTTGTTACTGATGATTTTATAAACAGAGTATCTGCATTAAAACTTCTTGCACCCGGAGACTTTAAGGTCGTGTATCAAAAACTACTTTATATCAACCCGGATGAGATTACAGGAGAACTCATTCTAAATATGCTTATAGGAGAGTCTGCTTTGAGAAAACCCGAGGGGTACGGTAAAGTCGGGTTCCTCCCGAATTGAAATACTCCGTTAGCCGATTGGATGTTGTTAAGGGGCATTGTTCCATATAGGGACAAAAGGAGGTTTAAATGAGTTCAACACCTGCGCAAGAATATATCGATGATAGTCTTGAGGTAATAAATGTTTTAGAAAAAAATCACATTCAATCCTTCGGAGATGAGAATCATTTCGCTGAAGATAATATAAAATCACAATATAAGACTTTGTTTCTTTTATTAAAGAAGAAGGCTGTTGGTTCAGATGCACCGGAGAAACACGCTGTAAACTTTGTTTATAATGTGTTACTTGATGTTGAGCGGGATAATAACAAAAGACTAAACTTAAAAGAACTATTTAATATTTACTGTGAAAAAGGGAATAAATACTGGCTTAATCCGATGGAACAGATAAGAAAGCTCGATGAAACACTCGCCGGTTACAGCGGGGACAGGTCTTACATAGTCCCGTTTCTTGACTTGTTAAAAGAGGTTGCAGCAGCCGCCATATCCCCTGAGGCATTTTTGAGATATGTTGTTATGCCAAGAATGGGGCATGATAATAATTTCCGAGATTGGAGTAAAAATCATCTTGAAGTTCTAAAGATCATTTTTTATATTTTAAAAGAATTGAAGAAATCTGAAGTTTTTAAAGAACAAGTAATTGGAACTGACAAAATTAGACTTTCAAGAGATATTGTTCTAATTAAATACATTGGAAGACCTTTAGCCTGTCTGACACTCAGACAATTAAGTGATAAAAGTCTTATTGCAGATTATATTCACTATTGTAAGGAGTTGATCTTTGATCATTCACTCTGTATTTACTTTATGAAATACAATACACTTAAGTTTTTAAGTGTATTGTCCGGTAAAATTGAGCTATTTCAAATGGTTCAGATCTTAGAAAAAACCGTAAAGATTCAACAGAGGTTAAAATTGAGTATCTCCGAAGATCGTTTTTCCGGAATTATTGAAGATCACAACTTCAATTTTTACGGAGAGGATATTTTAGTATCAATAAAAATAAAAATGGATAAAGGGTTTAAAACTTCTGATCTTATAAAAGATTTTGTGTTATATCTTGATTTGGTGTCAACAGTAATAACAAAATCAGTGGGCATTTATATGTTAAGAGGATTTGTTAAGGACTTTATTAAAAGCGGTAGTATTGAAGCCGGACAAAACATGATAAAACTGTTTGCAAATCTAAAAGACAGTAATAGTTTACACTTCTATGTATGGCACAAGAGGTATCTACTTAGTAAAAAGAAAACATACGAAAGGTTTTTTGAAGAGATAGATCTAAATAACGGTTGTCATCCCGACTACCCTCGTTTAGGAGATATCTTTAGTGATTATAATGATAGAGAGGAGAGTATTGAAGTCAATTCTTTAATTTCATCTATGAATATTCCGCTTGAAACACTAAAAAAAGTTACAAATAATAGATTAGGTTATTCTTATCGTGATCTTTTGAATGCTTATATTATAGAATATCCCGAAAAAGAATCTGTAATCAAGAAATTCCAGGATGAGTGTATTGGCGGTAATGAACGCTCCTGGTCAATAACTGATATTGATCAATTTGATTATATCGGACAAAAATTTCATCCTGTATTAATGAGATCGGTAATTAAGGGGCTCGGGCGGGACTTTTCATCGAAAACAACCAAAACAACCGGGTTATCATCACTTTACAGTCTCTATAAAGAATCCAATACTCAGAAATATATCAGGGTATCATCTACTTTTAGTATGCCCAAAAGTAATTTATTTGATCAAAATGAGATAGTCGAATATGAGATAAGAAAACAGATCAATCTTCAGGAGATCAACAGTTTATTTAATAATTTAATTGCAGATAATAGGTACAACATTAATACTATCGCTACTTTTATATCTAATGAATTCCTGGAATGTACAAAAAAAGTTGAGGAATTACAGGGTACGATAATAAACATTGGAAATGAGATTGCAGAAAAAAGAAATGCCGGCTTGTCGGATAGTACAACAGATCTTATGAAAAAAGAGTCAAAAATAAAAAAGCAACTTGATATTCTGAATGATAAAAAGAATAACCTGAATAGTCTTCTTAATAATTTTAACAATTATTCGGATTTGCAGAAACTTGTGATCGGCATATATTACAGCGGTAGCGGAAATAATAGAGGTGAGGATATGGAGACGGTTGTTTTAAGCCTCATATTAGAACGATATGCCGGTAATGAGGACTTAATGTCGAGAATAAGTTTTTTAAAAGATGATATTATCGTAGATATTATAACATTTCTGCAGTTTGGTTTTATTATAAACACACTGGATACACTCATACAAATAATTTTAAATGATGAAGAAGTTAAAAAACTACTTGAATTACACGATGACAACTCATTAAAAGAATCGTTTGTTGAGATAATCCGACCGTTTATAATCACAAGGAGCAAAAAGGTTAAACTCGATTCACTTGAAGCCGCATTAAAAAAGACAACATCGTATAATAAACTTTTAAAAATCAAATCCAATTGGCAGAACATATTGGACTCAGTTGATAAAAAACAAACAAGTTATTATAGTAACTATGCCTTATACACATCAAAATGTTTTATAGATGCATATTATGGAGACATGGGCGGTATTTGTTTGTCCGGATATTCTTCGTTGGTCAATAATCCCGCATTTCATAATATCAGACTGGTTGATTCTGATGTTAAACAGATAATCGGTATGGCAATATTATATATTTCTACACAAGGGATTAGATCAGCCGGCATTAAGAACTTTATATATTTCTTTGCAATAAATCCTTTACACTCTTTTTTATTTAGTTTGAGCACAGACAAGCAGAGGTTTGTCTATCTGGAGTTTAGAAAGCTTGTTGAAGAGTTTTCTACAAAAACCGGACTTCCCGTTGTAATTCCCGGTGTAGGGTCATCCGGAATAATATCAAACAGCCACAACTTTGCTGATATTATTATAAGATTTGAGCGAGAGATAATGAGATCAAGACCGGTCCATGATGCAAAAGGGTTATCACTTTACTATGAGTCATCATGTTATCAGAATGGATTACTGATAATTGATCCAAAAAGACCTGAAACATTTACAAGTGATGTTTATGATTAATGAACATGGGTATATAATAGATATTTTAATAAGGCGGGATAAAATGCATTTTCTTAGAACATTTGATGGAAGGGTGGAAAGGGGTGCGAATTTATTTTTGGGTAATTTAATAAATCTATCGTTAATGTTTTTAAAGCATAAAAGCAAACGCTCGAAAACGCTATATTCGAGTACTCATAAGGCGTTTCCGCTCGTTTCTTTTATCCTTTATTACAACTGTTTAAGATAAAACTATAGGTTTGCCAAAAATTAGAATTTGCATATTAATAATAATATAAATATTAATTGACATGATAACAATTAATGATAATATGTTATCGTGAATATTTAATCACATATTCGAACGTTGAACTGAAACCGCCTGTGGCGGTGACTTTAAGAGTCTTTAAGGTAATCAAAGTTGCATTTTCATTCGATATTTCTAGTATAACAATACAAGGAGTATCATTATGGATGAAATTATCAATGACTATTGCCAGAAAATGGACATCAAGAACTTTGCAAAAAGCACTAAGACTAGCTACAGGGGAGAACTTTCAAAATTCCTGAAGTTTTGTTCTGAGAAAACCTTAATTCCTAACTCCAACTCATTTCAAAGTTACCTCTCAGAACTAATCAATCTTAAAAAACTATCAGAGTGTTCACTCAAACAATCAATCGGTGCTGTTAAGTTTTTTTTTCTTACTGCTTAAAGATACCTTATGAATTAGACTACATACCATTTCCAAAACAGAAAAAGAGACTTCCAACCTGCTATACATTTCAAGAAGTCAAATCAATCATATCAAATGCATCAAATCTTAAACATAGAACGATGCTCACATTAGTATATAGCTCCGGTTTACGAGTGAGTGAAATTGTAAATCTAACACCTCAAGATATTATCAGGGACAAAATGCTTATTCGGATAAGGCAAGGTAAAGGGGCAAAGGATAGATATTCAATTCTATCAATAACAGCCTTGCATCTACTTGAAAAATACTGGAAAGCATATAGACCTGCAAGCTATTTATTCCCTGGTAAAAATAAAATATCACCATTATCAATAAGAGCATGTCAGCATGCATTTGAAA
>CAZSQU010000084.1:0-12724 GCA_964608985.1 uncultured Spirochaetales bacterium | reverse complement strand
ACATAAACTAATGATTTCTTAAATTACCCAAAAAATAAATTCGCACCCTTTATTGCCACACCAGATTATCTAATGCTACTTGACCCGCGCTGCTATTTGCCTGCTCAAACCTAAATCTAAACCCACTGTATTCATTTTCAATAATCGGATTAACTTCTGCTCTCTTTATAACACCAGTCTCACCGGAAGTTGTAAAATGCTCTTCCCACAACTTGTCTCCATCTGTACTGATAATTGAAAATATCAGATCAACAGAACTTGTATGAGTTTGTTTGTAATCAAATGACAAACTATTAACAACCCCCGGTATAATTCCTGATACTATATTTGCTGCAGGTAACTTACCTTTTGCAAGATAAGGAGTGCGCCCTTCTATCCTGCCGACAGATCCCCCCGCACAATTATCAAAACTCCATACGGTTCCGTCTGCCCCGACAAAAATCCCTTGTGTATATGAAGCCGAACCGTTTTCAAAGCCCTCAAAATTTTCGATAAACAGTTTGTTTTCTGCAACATTTAAATTCATTTCGCTACTCAGACTAATATCACCTTTTACCGCATTAACTATAACCCGATAAACCCCTGCTTCAAACCTCGCCGGCAGATCAATAATGCCAAAATACAAACCGGTTTCAAAATCTTCAACCATACTTACTGATAATAAATGATTCTCAGATAGGATACTGCAAATAACATCAAGACCTTCTTTATTTATGTTAGAAATTCCGGACTTAATAACAACCCTGTTAACTATATTATTTTCAATATAATTGTTATTTATAGACACTCCGTAGAGCTCCGGCTCCGATACAACCTCTATTCGAGGCAAACTCACAACCACCACCTCTGTAAACCGGCTGTTTTGTTTGTCTATTCCGCATAGATATATGAACCTGTCACTGCCCCTTTCTATCGAAGAGAGATCAATCTTAGCCGTATCATCACCATTTGTTACAATACCACCCCTACCTTCAAAATATTGATTATACTTCAGTTCCTGCTCAAAATAAGAACCGCTAAAAACAAAATAATCTTTCGATGAAACACCCCATAATATCTCACAATCTTGGTCAACAACAGCTTTAATACTATAAATGCCACCGGTTATATCCAATTCCGGTTTAACTACCCAATTCATAGCCGACAACTGACTGCAATCACTCTCTTCAGTAAGAATTATCCTTTTATTACAGGACGACGCCAAAATAGAAACAAACAACAACCCAATAATTACGATCTTTTTCATAATAACCCCCTAAAAAAATAACCCGGACATTTAAGTCCGAGTTATATATTAAACCAAAATAGTTATTATAATGATTGCAATTCTACGGATTTGTTCTGAAATAATTCAAGATTCCTGTAACCTCAGTTGCAGAAAAATACTCATTAATATCACTCCGTTGAAATAAGTCTTTAATCTCCTGTACCAACGCAGGTTTCTGGGCTGCAGGTACTATTGCTTGAAGCTTAAATAACTCGTCATAGTATTCCTTTAATCGGTTATTTTCCTTAAGATAATCGGCTATATACCGTGTTGTTTCAATGTATTTTACGGTAGTATTAATTGCACCATAGATATATCTTGAACGGACCATATAATCATAATATTTTACTTCATCTCCAAGCCGTTTATATACAAATGCCAGAGCAAAATAATCATCAGCAATAGCACCGGAATTCTCTATGGTTTTATCGATCTCCATTGCTTTCTGCAGGTTTTCAAGGCTTTCGCTGTATCTTTCAGATCTGAAGTATATATTGCCTATCGAATAATAAACACTTGACAATGTTGAAAGATTACGGATAACCAGTTTACTGTATAAATCCTCCAATATCGTTCTTGCGGTGAGAAGCTCTGCTAACGCTTCATCAGTTCTGTTATTTTTAAGGGCAATTTTTGCCTTGCCGATCAGTGCATTTGCAAGCCGCTCAGGTTTTTTTTCATGTTCAAATATCCTTATAGCTTCCTCATAATGCTGTAATGCAGTATCATAATTCTGCCTGTTAAACTCAAGATCACCATATATACTGAACAGCAGACCTCTTTCCACCTGATAAGACGGCTCCTGATTACTCAGATTAAACCCCCTTTGTATATAATCCTCTGCTTTAGTATAATCAGCCATAAGAATATATACCTTGGCAAAATCAACAAAGTTCTTTATCATTCCGGGGATATTGTCAGCAAGAATATTAAATTTCAGAGACTCCCTGTAATGTTCAATAGCTTTTTCATATTCAAAAGTATCGACAAACCGCTGACCGATGTTCGTACTATCAGCGGCACTGTTTTTGAATCTGTTTACATCATAACTTGCCCGTGTTGTAACACAACCGCAAAAAATTATAACTGTAAATGTAATTATTAACTCTTTTACTCTCATTCAATTATCCACTCCCTTATGTTTTGTTTAATAACCTCTTGTTCATTCCTTACAGGAACACCGCCTTTTATTAACGGATTATTCTTAATACCTTCAATTAACTCTGTTGCCTGTCTCATCGCCTCACGGCTCTCTTGTATCACGCTGTCAATCTCTCTCTGCTGTCCATTGATAAATGTTGTAAATGACTTTAGATCATTTGACATAAGCGTAAGGTTTTCGGTTATTAGATTAAGATCACCGAGGGATTCCTGCAGTGAATTAAACATATATTCACCTGTCGGATCTACAAGCCGCTGAACAAGACCGTCTGCCTCACGCATCTGGTAAGAGAGGTTTTTGAAGTTATCAAGTATCTCCCCGAATGTGTACATTTCTCGTTTCAATATCTCCATTGTATCCGCAGTATTTACAAGGGTCCGCGCTATTGCACTATCTGATTCATTATGATCTGTATTCAATGATGTTAAAAGCATATCCACTTGAGTTATAATATGTGAGATTGAGTCACTTTTCTTTTTAATCAAACCGCTTGCCATTATTAATTTGCCCTGTGGAGTATCAAGTGACGGTACAAAAGAAAACTCGGGATATATGTCATCTGTTGTATCATTCTTTAGAAACTCAATAATACTGCCGGCAATGGGACTTGTTGACTTGCTCATAACACTACTCAGAGTAAATCTGTCAATATAATTCTCATAGATATAGAAATCCACATCAACAGTATCCTCATCATTTAATCGGTAATCGGTAATCTTACCGATAACAAATCCTTGAAACAATATCTCACTTTGTTTCCTGAGCCCCTTACTGTCCTCAAAGATTGTATTGTAATGGTACTTCTTGATAAATACTTTTTGATTAATCAAAATCAGAATTATTGCCCCAAAAAATATAAACCAAGAAAGAATTATAAAAGCACCTACTATCTTATCCGTATATTTAAAAATCATCTTCATAATAAACAACTCCCTTTACTGTTAAACTTTATTAAGAGAAAATTATATCTTTAATCAGTCGTTTACTGACAACCTCAGGATCATAGTTTTCCTCATGATTCTCCCTTTCAAATGTCGTCACACTACCATTCTCAATATATAAAATTTTATCTGACTTATTTAATATCATGTACTTAGAATATGTTGATAATACAACCGTTGTCTCCGGCAGATCGGAATACTCAATTATTATTTTTTCGGCACTTCTTCTCATTGTCGGGTCAAGCCCTCCAAACGGTTCATCAAAGAAGACCATCTCCGGCTTAGTTATCAATGCCCTAACAATAGCGGCCATCTTCTGCTTACCCTGACTGATCTGAGCCGGTCTCATATTAAATTGATCCGCTATTCCGGCTAACCCGAGAGCTTCCTCAGTCTTGGCTTTTTTTTCTTTAGAACGCATCTTAGGGAAGTGGAAATTCAACGGCAACATTACATTCTCACCGATTGACAGATTAGATATCAAAGCAGAATTCTGAAACACAAACGAAAACTGCTTTCTTAACGAAAACAACAATTTCTTATTTATTGAGTGAATCTCTTTGTTTTTGAATAAAACTTTTCCGCTTGTAGGGAGAATCAACCCTGCCATTATCTTAAGAAGACTGCTCGAACCTCCGCCGGATTCTGCAAGAACGCAGGTTAATGTATCTCTTCTGAGCTCAACATTAACATTATCAAATACCACTTTATCGTAATTACTGAAATTTAAATCTTTTAATTCTAAAATTACTTCGTTCATTCTAATTCCTATACCATATACGATATTACGGTAATAATAATATTAAATATCATCATCCACGAAAGACTCGAAACAACCGCTTTAATCGTTCTTACAGGCACTTCAGTTGAGGCAAACTCTACCCTTAACCCCTGATAACAACAAACAATTGAGATTATTGCACCAAAAACAACACTTTTGATCTGATTGAATATCAGATCGGTTATTTTCATTCTCATAAGTAGATTGTTAAAGAAATCCAAAAATGACAACGGGTATATAACTGATGATACAAGATATCCGCCTAAAAGCCCTGCCATATTGAAATACACAGATAAACAGCAAAGGGAAATAATTACCCCAAGCATCCGCGGAACAACAAGATAGTTTATCGGATCAATACCTATCGATCGAAGAGCCTCGACCTCACTGTTTACAACCATATTCCCAAGCTCAGTGGACATGGCTGTCCCCGATCTGGCTATTATTATAAACGCCGTTAATAACGGCCCCAACTCTTTAGTTATTATTATTATTAGAATCTGATAAACAAGCTCAGACTGCCCGAAGTTCTGAAGAAGTGTCATTCCCTGAATTATTATAATTGCACCAAGTGCAAGACCGAGCCATGTTATTATCTTAACTGCCTGATAACCGGTAAACAATATCTGTCTCATCAAGACCATACCTATCAGTTTACCGCTCATAAACATGTAGCCTATCTGCTGAAATACATTTTTTACAAACCCGCTAAAATAGAAGAATTCGCCGATCTGTTCTCTAACTTCCCGCCCCATATCATCAATCATTGACACAGTTTACTCCGTTTAAAAGCTTAGACTACACCTGTCTGTATTATCGTAATATTTTCTTGATTTATTTAGTAAAGATAGTTGACTTTGTTTTAATTATCGCTTATCAATTAATCACTAAAAGGCGGCTGATAATGAACCGGAAATCAATAATAATATTTATTCTAACGATCATAAATGTATTAGATCTCTTTTCTAATAATTTTAACATCGGCGATCGTGTAATGATAAAACTCCATGATTATTACACAGGTGTAGTAACCGGTATTGTAGGAAACAATTATAGTGTAACATATTATAATGGAAGTACAACAGTTCTCCCTTCTTCAAGAATTTTTCATCTGAAAACCGATTGGAAAATAGGTGACTGGGCATTAACTGACTGGACTAATGAAAGAATTTTTTTAAGGGTACAGGTAATTTATGTATATCAGGATATGTTCCTGTGTATTTTGTGGCCGCAAGAAGAACCAAAATGGAGGACATTTGAACAACTGATATCCCTTGAATACGCTAATTTGCTGGGTAATAATTATGATCCGACCGAAAACTATTTAAGAGCAAATGATAATATCGTTAACGCCCGAATACAAGTAGAATGGAACGGCAGTTGGTATTATGCCGAAATTCTTGAAGAAAAAGACGGGCTTTTTAATATTCATTACATTGGATATGGAGACAGTTGGGATGAATGGGTGACTGAATCAAGAATAAGAAGACTTGATCAAGGTGTTGTCTGGAAAATCGGAGATACTGCATGGAGTGACTTTACCAATGAAGGTATATATAAACAGGTAACTATAATCGAATCAGAAAACGACAAATTTCTTTGTCTTATTTTCCCGGAACTTGACTTCCGATGGAAAAGCCCCGACGAATTATTCATAGAACGGCCGGAACAAACATTTTTTGGAGGAAAGTAACTGACAGCAAGCATATTTGCTTACCAAATAAGATTACTCTTCGATTGGATTAGAAACCTCAGTCGAATCTCTTAATATTATTTTAATATTTTTGCCTTCTTCGGCCGCAAATTCCTCGACTGTTTCAAGGTAGACAGATTGACCATTTGCTGTCATAATAAAAGTTACCTTATTTTTTTCAAATTCACCTGCTACTAAATAAATATATTCGGTTGTTTGTCCTGTTGCAATAGATGAAAAAGAATATTCCCCCCACTTTAAATCGTTAAGAACACAGTTTGAAATGAGATTTTGAATACTTATTGTTGATTCAACCTCTTCTGTCGGACAACCTGCAAATATTATAACTAAAACCAATATTAATACAATCGGGATTCTAATTATTATCTTCATAAATCCACCTCTACTCATTTATTGTTGTAACTTCAATAACAAATTCATCTACAAACTTTGAATCAACATCCGACTCTATTTCCAGATAATTCATAATTCCGGGTTTTACTTCTGTTTCAACTGCGGTTCCGTTCTCAATTTTTAAACTTGTCAACTCAAATATGTGATCACCAACAGATATTAAGCCGCTATTCAGATATTCAGAATACTGACCGGCCGTATTTGCCGAATCTGTATCTAACGGGGTTGATCTTATGATCGCATAGTATGAATAAGGGATATCGCTTACTCTAAATCCCTTATATAGATCTGTTATATGAGAAACATCTCTTTCCGGTGTTGAGCCTGTCCCCCATAGACTATCATCAATAAGTATTGTCAAATCTTTAACAGTCGGAAGCACAAGATACTCACCGTCATGAAGACCGCCGTCTTTTATTTTAAGCTGAAAAATTATAATAAACTCTTCAACGCTCGACACATTGCTGTTTTTAATAACAGCACGATAGTCACCCGGACCATCATTCATAAATCCATCGAAAGAAGAGTTACAGGCAAAACTCATAACAACTATTACAAAAGATAATATAAATTTAAACGATTTAAGAAGCATTTAATTCCTCCTCTTTTTTAGAGATAAAAAATATCATAAATTGATATGAATGTCAACCAAAAAGTCAATATTAGCACAGTCTCAAAATACACTAAATTATTTAACCCGCATTATGCACGAAAATTCTACTGGATCTCGTATCTTGCTGATTATCCACGAGTTACTCGATTTTCGATTCTCACATAGTGTTACTATGCTGCGAGTCTCAAATCTTCCTAACTCTAAGCTAATCAACAATCTACTTCGCTTCGCTACGATTATCGTGCATAACGCGGGTTAAGTAGCAGCTGACAGCTCTGCTTCTACTTCTCAAACTTTGTTGACTGAAACACACCTTGATTTACGGTTCTTATTCATAATATTCTATTAAAATAGATCTTAACATAACGCGATATTTGAACTTCTTTAACCTCCTCAACTGTCATTTTTATGTTTTCATTTGATAAATTTTCTCTTTTTTAGCCTGGCAAAAAAACTTTCCTTACAATCATTGTCGTAACATCCCTAGACATTGCTCATGCTTTGGGTTGAACAACGCTCTCCATATTTTTTGTAATCTCCTCTTGTGTACTTAAGAATTATACTTCCTGTCTACAAAAAATTACAAACCAAAAATAATCATAATCGCCCCCACAAAAAAGGCATACCTACCCCTTAAAGTCTCAAAGAATACGAAAATAATAAATATCACTACAAGGTGTTTTTACATAAAACGGCGTCTACTTGTTCTCTTTTTTTCTATATGAATATCTGGCTCCGGCTCAACAGCCTCATCATTCTTAGCAATGCAAAATCGTTCTAATCTGCCATCCTGTCTAGAAATTCTTTTTAAGTTAATAGATTTGTATTTTCGCCCCGATATTCATTATATTTTATATGATATAGAACTTAGAAACATCAGTTTTACTCTCTAAAACCAGCGACACATATCTCCATCCGGTTTGCCGGAAGGTGGGTTGCATAAATTTTATAGCCCATTGCTCTGAACTGGTCAATGTATGCTAGAATTGTTTCAATGGGGATCCCTTCCCCAACTTTCAATGTATAGAAAACACGTTTGATTGAAGGATAAATATGAGAAAGGTAACGGATCTGGGGGATCGATTCGACCGGTTTCAGGTTCAGATCGCAGAATAGAATGTCAACATCTGGGCCGATAAATTTTTTTCTTATGTCCCGGACCGACATTTTTAAAAATTTAAAACCGGGATTATTAAGACATATATCGTCCATGTCGCCACTATCAACACCTACAACCTTAAAACCCCTTTTAAGTAGTGCGTAACTTACCCCTCCCGGGGCAGAACCAAGCTCAATTGCTGTCAGCCCGGGTTTATATTTGTATCCTGACCATAGGAACATATCCTCAAGTTTTAAGTAGGCCCTTGACGGGGACTCTTCGGGCAGTACAATCACCGGAAGCCCTGCAGAACACCTCCAAGTGTAGTCTGTAACAACCCTCTCTCCAACCCAGAACTCGTTATCGTTGACTTTTATTATATCGGTAATTTTATCACCGGTTTTTGCCGTCTGTCCATCAGCGGTGTCGCTATTCAAGTCATAATTATGAATTAGACTGTTCTTCTCATTCTCACTTATAAATTTATCAAGATCATCTTTAGTGTATTTCCCGATGAATGTTCCGGTAACTCTTGAATAAATAAGGTCGATATTGGATATATGGGTCTGGCTTTTAAATGTAACAAACCCCAGCCTGCTGAAAGATATTCTCAGCTGCGGGTATCTGAAGGAGACCTCCTCTTTTAATAACTTTTCGTATCCTTTGTTAACAAGACAGTATATAAACATTTTAGCTCCATTCTTCCGCCAAAATAATTGAATTGTTTGAATCTGTAAAGAGTTTTATTAATTAATTAAAAATATTATATCTTTTTTGAATGGAGAATATTTATGTATGAAGACCAATGGCTGATTGTCAAAAAAGATTATGGGTATAAGGATCTATTAAATATTATTGACACAGAAAAGAAAACCCGTAACATAGATTATATTTTCAAGTATGACGGATTTATCCTTTTTACCATGAATGTTAAATTTATCAATAACGATGATCTTAAGTGTATTCCGGTAAATGATATAATAAAAAATTATTTGCAGGTTATTAATACACAAATAATTGAAATAGAAAAAAATTATGTAAGAGAAAAATATTATGGTGAAGAAGTTGATTCCGAAAAAAAAAGAATACGATTCTGATATTAACAGAATAAACATTGCTCAAATTATGTTTATGTCTGATATTAAAATCAAGAAACCGTTTCTACCCCGTTTTAATAAGAATTTTGAGCAAATTAACTTCAAGCTCATTGATGAGACTATCTGTATTTTCATTTCTCCGGATGAAAAAAAAAATAGGTTATATCGTTTACAATAATGAAAAGATAAAGATATCAATTTATAAATTATCTAAACACGATTCTGAAGTTTTAGAAGAAAGAAAGTACACGATGTACGCTGTCGATGACTATACCTCTCTGGAGGATTTTTTCTTCGGGAAAGATTACTACGGTAAAGATCAGGTGTCTATTGAGAAAATATCGTTTCCGGATTCACATCCTTTGTACCTGGTCAAAACAAGAATTAGCACATACTATTCCGCAAATATGTATATCGATTTGAAATTTCATAAGGCATTATTTATTCAGAACTTTCACCGTTATTCTGTTTATTGATCCTAGTTTTGATTGAAATTGATTGTTAAATTTCCTATCAATTATACCGAATACTGATAACGGTCGATTACTACTTCTTGTTTTCCGCCAATCACCCAATGTCCCTTATAAAACACAGGGCTGATCGGATGCTGTTTTCACGGCCAATTTCATCCGTCAGTTTCATAGCCTATTCTCTAAACACCTTGCTGTATCTTTTCATATAAGTACTCTACTTATTTATTATTTTCGGATTTTTTGAGACTGCACTTTTATTTTAACCTTTCATAAGCCAATGCCATTGCGCCCGATTAAATAGATGAATTTTAAATTTTGTTTTTTTCGGGAACGCGGATAGTTATCTCAAATCTTGTACCGTTATCCCGAGAGAATGAAAGCTTCCCGTTGATCTGCTCTATAAGGTCAGAAACCATTTTAAGCCCGAATTTTGACCCCACCACCGGTTGGTATAATGAATTTATCCC
The DNA here is from genome assembly GCA_964608985.1 of uncultured Spirochaetales bacterium. Taxonomy (GTDB): domain Bacteria; phylum Spirochaetota; class GWE2-31-10; order GWE2-31-10; family CAYYKD01; genus CAYYKD01. The sequence continues at coordinate 2,717 of CAZSQU010000084.1, read as the reverse complement.
ATCCGAAGGATAATTATCAGTAAGCTTGTATGAATCCTGAACAATTAGTGTTATTATATTGTCTGAATATGTCAGCTCAACAATAAGCTGACCCTTTTCACTCCGTTGAAATGCGTATTTCATAGAATTTGTTATCAATTCATTTATTATTATACCTATGTAAAATATCAGATTTATCGAGATATCAACATCTTCAATATTTAAAGAGATATCAATATCTTTTTTGTTAGGAAAAGTTTCAACAATATCATTGATCAACAGAGTCAAATGTTCCTTCACTGATCCGAAACTATATTTATCAGACTGATAGATTTTTGCATATAACAGTGCCATGCTCTTTACCCGCCCTGCGGCATAATTAAATCCCTCTTTTGCCTCCGGCTCATTTGCCGAGTCAGAGTGCAGCTTAAGAATCCAATAAACAACACTCATATTGTTCTTTAACCTGTGATGAACCTCTTGAAGTAACAACTCCTTTTCTGATAGAAGTTTTTTAATTTGCTTATCAGACCTTATTCTCGCTGTTACATCATGGAGAACACATAGATACCCAAGTACAGCTCGGTTTGTTGATTCGAGAGTTGTCAATCCAACAGTAAATGATTTTTCATCTTGATTTTCATTTATTTCAAGAATTGTATTTTGATCGCATTTATCAGATATAAGATCAATCAGCCGATTTAGATTTTTATTAGTTATTTTATCTATATCTTGTTTATCTGTGATATCAAACAAAGTGCAGGATGCAGCATTTACTTCTAATAATCTAAACTCATTATCAAATACAAGTGCCGGGTCACGCATAAACTTAAACAGATGATCATAAGCCAACGGAAGCACCTCAAAAAAATTAAACTTTAACAAACTCAACGAAAGTAGTATTCCCATTAATGTAAAAGCTATGGGGGTTATATCGAGACCGTCAAGCGTTATTCCGCTCACATATAGAATATTAATACACCAAGGAATAAAACTTGAAGCGGTAAGGATCGCCGTCTGTTTTTTTAAAGAGCCCTTTGAACTTAATAATTTCTTAATAATAAAAAATTGTGAAACAATTATCAGAGTATATGAATAAATTATATTGATAATCTTAAACAGTCCCGTGCCGTAGAGCAGTCTTCCCTCTTTAGAATCGGGATTAATTGATATCGTATCCCACTGCAGACCATGATAATCGTTATTTATGCTGACAATAAAAACAATTACAGGAATTATCCATAACAAATATACAAACAACCTGTTAGTTTTTCTTTCTGTATGCAGATATTGAATAGTAAAAAATAAAATAGGCAACTGCAATTGATACAATACCGGGGTAAGAGATTTTCGTAAACAAAATTTATAGGCAATACTGTTTGAAAACTCCTCAAAACCGCAAAACAGACTCCACTAGGCAGAAGAGATCAACATTAGAACAAACCAGTTTATACATGATGGTGCCACCCTATTTGAGACTTTGCTTTTAATAATAAATGCAAGTAATACCGTAATAACAGCTGAGACAATCATAATTAAACCGGCCAATGAGAAATGAAAATGCATATAAATATATCCTTAAATATTACCGGTTTATGATCTCCGGATTTTCTTCTTTCTTAGTTAATAATATCGGTGAAAATATATTTATCCCAAATAAACCTATAGGTGCAGTAAACAATATAGCAACTACGGCTATCGCAAGAATTATATTTCCTTCGGGTAATCCGTACGAAAGAGCAACGCCTCCGAGAGCGGCTTGAACAGTTGCCTTCGGTAGATATGCAATCACACAAAAAAGTCGCTCTTTAAAATCAAGTTTCGAGAAAGCGGTAGCTATTAGAACACCTATTGATCTTGCAACTAATCCAAGGATTATAACCAACAAACCCTTAAGTCCTGCTTCAAGAGCTATTTTAATGTCAAGAGAATAACCAATCAAAACAAAAAGTATTATTTCAGCAAAAATCCAAATCTTTGAATATTTTAGCGCCAGTTCATGTGCAACCTCTTCATGATATTCTAGTAATATAAATCCAACTGTCATTACCCCAAGCAAAGCAGCGAAGTGATATAGATCCCCAACTTGAACTAATAATGTCGCAAAAACAAGTAATATGAGAGCTTTCTCTGTGGCACGGATTTTTTTATGATTTTTCTTAAAGAAATACATTAACAACAATCCTACTATTACACCTGACACTACACCGATAATTATTGAAACCGGAACGGATAAGACTGCTTTAATGATACTTACATTTGAGTTCTGAGACAAGCCGAGAAACACAGAAAAAAATGTAATTGCAAATACATCATCGATCGATGCTCCTGCCATAATTATAGTAGGGACTTCGCTATGACCTTGTAATTTAAGATTTAGCATCGATGGAACTATAACAGCCGGAGATACAGCTGCAAGCATAAAACCGGTTAAACCCGATACACTCCAACTAAAGTTAAAAAACACCTTAAATAAAAACATCAACCCGAATCCCTCAATTAGACATGGCACAAAAGACATAAGCAGTGCAGTAATACCAACTTTATTTAAAACATCTCTTCTTATGCCAAGCCCTGCTCTCAAGAGAATTACAACTAATGCAAACGACTTTAAAAATGGTGCAACTTCCCATAGGAAACCGGGTGTGTATTGCTTTATTGTCAGAGAACAAATTATCCCGAATACAACCATTCCAAGGATAGCAGGCAGTTTTATCTTGCCGAATATTTTACTGAAT
>CAZSQU010000083.1:0-12979 GCA_964608985.1 uncultured Spirochaetales bacterium | reverse complement strand
ATCTACTGTGCCAGACTGTACCACTTCGGTTAAATCTCTTATTAAATCTAATAGAAAACTTCTGTTTAACCCACTGCATAACTTCAGATATGTCTGTTTTACCGATGGTTTGAATTACTATTTGAAACTCATCTTTAAGAATGATAAAATTTTTAATTGTTATTCTAAATTTAATCATCGCTTCTTCTAAAATACCCATAAACGAATATTGTGTTTCTTCTGAGCTAAGTAGTTTTGCTGTCTCGGGAATCATACTTGATTTAACAAAATATGTACCGTTTAATTTTCTTTCTCTGTTTTTTCTCATGGAGTGTCCTTATTTTCTATTTTCTACTTATTATAAACGATTTTTATTGCAAAAGTATTTACAAAAATACCGGGGGAAATTAAAATATTCTACTTTGTAAGTACAAGAAGGGACAACCTATGGTTGCCGGTAGGGTTATTTCGCTCATGATTTGACAGGCATAGGTTGTCCCCGTTGATTCTCAAACTAAACTAATAATTCAAATCTTTATCTGAATTTTCTTAGAATTTCCCAAAAGAATATAGTCTGTCCCAATTAAAATAAATTTAGCTTTTATAATAAATAAAGACATGAAAACCCTGCGACATTTTTTTTAGAATCCTGAATAGCTATTATTCCGACTTACCCAAAATCTTAAATTGCATTCTTGGTGAATTTGTATAATCAGCATTAATTTATTGATAGCTTAAAAACGCTCAAAATATATATTTAAAAATTTCTAATAATATTGTATAAAGAATCATAATGAATTTTGAAGATATAAAGTACTACAAGGATAATAACACAACCCTTCGTATTCTTAACAAAGACACTTTTCCTTTTATTGCAGGATTCTTAAATAAAGTTTTTAAGGAAGACAGTAAGCATATATTAAGTTACAAGGATATTACTGTAAAATTAACAGACTATATTTATTATTTAAATCAAAAATATACTGATTATAATTATCCGTTGACAGCTGATAATTATCTGACCCAGTGGGCAGATGAAGGAATCTTGCGAAAGTATTATGGTGAAACCGGTGATGAACCATTATTTGAGATAACACCTGCAATGGAAAAAAGTCTTGAGTGGATTGAAGATCTTAGAGATAAAGAATTTATCGGAACAGAATCGAGGCTTCTCAAAATATTTGATCTCCTCAGAGAGCTGGTTTTTAAAAGCTCAAAAGATCCTGCGATAAGAATTAAAGAGCTTGAAGAAGATAAAGACAGGATTTTGCGTGAGATTGAAAAAATAAACTCAGGTATTATCGAAACATTGGACAGTACTCAGATCAAAGAAAGATATTATGAACTGGTTGAAACGGCACGGCGCTTAATATCAGACTTTCGGCAGGTTGAGTACAATTTTAGAGATTTGGATAGACAGGTTAGGGTTAAACTGTCGGATGCAAATACAAGTAAAGGTGCAATAGTTGACAGTTTTTTCAGTATTCAGGATTCTATTTGGGAAACAGATCAAGGTAGGAGTTTTAAGGCTTTTTGGGAATTACTGCTTTCACAAACAAGACTGGATGAGCTTGACACTTTGATTCTATCATTATTTGAGATGAATGATATCCGCGATGAATCCAACGATAGATTTATTAAACGATTGAAATTCTCATTGACAGAATCCGGCAGTATGGTTAATAAGACCATTTTCATACTTATAGAGCAGCTGGCAAGATTTCTTGATGAAAAAAACATCGACTCAAATAAAAGAATAATTGACCTCATCAAGGAGATAGAAGCAAAGTCTATTAAATTGAGTAATAAACAACATGTATTTGACAGGCGATTTATTCAAATAAACGAAAAACCGGATATCGAACAAATAATGTCGAGACCATTCTATAAAAAACCGGAAAAGGTGATTATTGATATCACTAATATTAGTTCAAATTCAAATGACTTTGATGCCGGTTTTTTGTACGGTCATATTTTTATAGATAGGGATGAGCTTATTTCTAAAATCGATAAGCTTCTCGTTTCAAGAGAACAGGTTTCTTTGAGTTCTTTGATAAGCGAGTTTCCTATTGAGAAAGGTTTATTAGAGCTTTTGGAATATTATAACATTGCTCACATTAGAGAAAAGACAATAATTTATGAGGATCAGACTGAAGAATTTATGATTAAAAATGTTTATTCTCTCAAGGAATTTATTGTAAAAGTTCCATTAATTGTTTACTGCAGGTGATATATGAAAATTAGCGATAAAATTTTGCCATATTCTAAGGTTATTATAAAACTTTTAAAAGGTGTGCTGTACTCAGATGATGAAAGATCATGGAATGATTTGATGGTTTATAAGAACGGGGTTTATGAGTATTTTGCAAAAATCGGTGTAGAGGTTGTTATATCTGAGCAGGATGGTTTTGCTTATATCAGGGCATATACTTTATGTGAGAATGAAGATGAGTCTGAATGTCTTGACGGTGCTAATGAACTTTTTTCAAAAAGGCCGCTTGGTTTTCAGGTAAGTCTTATCTGCGTAATCCTCACAAAAAAACTGATCGAATTTGATATAAACTCCGGCGGATTAACGAGACTTGTTTTAAAACGGGATGAAATTAAGGAATTGTACAGGGTTTTTTTGCCGGAAAGATCTAACGAAGTCAAGTCTGTTGACTCTATAGATACTGCAATTAACAAACTCATAGATTACGGCTTTTTAAAAAAACTTTCAGAATCCGGCGAGGAACTTGAGGTAAAAAGGATACTTAAAGCAAAATTCGGACCAAATATATTGAATGAAATTAATCAAAAACTGGAGGAGTATGGATCTTCTGAACTTTGAAAATAACAATGCAACAACCGGTTTCCGTTTAAAAAGGCTTGAAATTATGAATTGGGGGACATTCAATAATATTTGCAGGATTGAACCGGACGGATACAACTCACTAATAACCGGGAACATCGGATCCGGTAAGTCAACGGTAGTTGATGCGGTAACTACGCTTTTAGTGCCGCATAATAAGATCATCTATAATAAAGCCGCCGGTGCGGAACGGCGAGAGAGAACCTTATATTCATACATTAGAGGTGAATATAGAACTGAAAAATCAGAAGAATTCGGAGGTTCTAAATCAGTTTATTTGAGAGATGAAAAAAGTTATTCCGTTATTCTCGGACATTTTTATAATTCCGGGTATCTGGAAGACTTTGTTCTAGCTCAAGTGTTTTGGCTCCGGAATAATTCAGTTGAAAAGTTTTTTATTACATCTGAAAAGAATCTTACTGTATTAGATAATTTTACTGATTTTGGTACTGATATCAAGGATTTAAAGAAAAAACTCAGAAATACTGATGGCGTTGAGGTTTTTGATAATTTTTCTGTTTATAGCTCAAGGTTCAGATCGGTTTTCGGTATTAAATCAGAAAAAGCACTTGATCTGTTTTATCATACTGTTTCGCTTAAACAAATCGGCAATCTAACCGAGTTTGTCAGAGAAAACATGCTTGAAAAAGAGGATATTTCTGATGAGATATCAACACTTCTTAAAAATTTTGACAGTTTAAACCGTGCTCATGATTCAGTTGAAAAAGCGCGGGAACAGATCAGGATATTAGAACCGCTTATCACTTTAATAGAAGAGTATGATGCAATCGGGATTAAAGTTGTTAACAACAAAATAAACGCTGATGCTCTGCCGATTCATTTTAACTTAAAGAAACTCAACCTATACAAAAAGACACTCGAACAGATTGTTCTGCTGAAATCTATCAATAACAATAGATTGAATGATAACTCGATTACCCTTCAGAGACTTGACTCGGAGAAAACAATAATAATAAAAGCAATAGCAAATGACAAACAGTCAAAATTGTTGGGTGAGATTGAATATCAAATTAAAGTTAATACCGAGAAAAAGATCGATCGGCAAAAGAAGTTTGAGCATTATAAAAAGGTAACTGATAAACTCGGTCTTAAAAGTGAATTGAATGAAGATGTGTTTTATAGGAACATTCAGCTATCAGACAGTCTCAAATCTCAGATTGAAGAATCAATTAACGCTGTAAATGAAGAATCGATAAATACAGAGATAAATATTAGAGATTGTAAAAACAAGATTGATATTTATGAGAATGAGCTTAAATATATGCTTACGCTAAGGCATCAGATACCACTTGATAACTTCAATCTTAGATCTCTTATTGTAAATAAGTTAGATATTAATGAAAATGAGATCCCCTTTGCCGCAGAATTGATTAAAGTGAAGGAAGATTGCGAGGATTGGGAACCTGCAATTGAAAGGGTTTTAAGGTCGTTTGGGCTTAGTATCCTTGTTAGTTCATCATACTATGAGCGTATCAACAGTTTTGTAAATAAAACAGACCTAAAGGGGAGGGTAGTTTATTATAAAATTGATGAAAACAAAACATTAAAAATCAATCACGATATAAATCCGCAATCTCTTATCAATAAAATAAGTATTAAAGAAGACACTGTTTTTTATAACTGGCTGCATAACGAGATTCTAAACCGTTTTGGACTTATTTGTTGCGAGAATGAGGATGAGTTTAAAAGATATCCGTTTGCTTTAACCAAAAACGGTCTTGTAAAAAGATCGGGCATCAGGCATGAAAAAGATGACCGCAACAATATATTTGATAGAAGTAATTTTATATTTGGCTGGGACAACAAAAAAAAGGTAACAGCATACCGTTCAAAAATTGATGAGTTGAAGAATAGGTTGTCTGTTTTACAAAATTCTGCAGACAAATTAACCTCAGAAAAACAAGAGTATGAGGAAAAGCAGCGGCAGCTTTTTTATTTGAATGATTATCAGAATTTTGATGATATTAATTGGGTAAAATATGCAAAAGAGCTTGAAAATCAGATTAATGAGAAGAAATTAATAGAAGATAGTTCTGATCAGTTAAAAACACTAAATTTCAAACTGCAATCTTTAGAAAATGAACTGTTAACTATAAATAAAGAAAGAGAGGTTGTCATAGGAGATATCTCTAATTTAAATAAAGATGCCGCCGACTGTAATAAAAGAATTAGTGAGTTGGAGAACTTCTTTAATTTGATTGAAGTTGAACAAGTCAAACAGGTTGAGGAAAAAACAGCAGAATATTTTAATAAATATTTTGAAAAACACCTGTCGAAAGGAGATTATGATCAGGACCTGCTTAACAATCTTGAACTAAACCTGCGGGAGAAACTAAACAAGGAAAGGGACAGCCTCTATTTGCAGAATAGTGGTATGACAGGTAAGATATCGAGAATGATGGCTGATTTTAATAATAAATTTGCAGATGATACAATGTTATTGACTGCTGATATATCCTATATGGACGATTACCGAGAAATTTTTAAAAAACTAAAAAAAGATGATTTGCCGAAATTTGAGCGGAAATTTAAAGACCTTTTAAAAGAAAAAACAATTCAAGGGATAGCATTATTCAAGCAGAAACTTGATTCATTTACAACTGAGATATTTGATAAGATCAATCAGATAAATAAGTCACTAAAAGAGATAGAGTATAATCAGGGAACATATATATTGCTTGAAACCGATGAAATGCATGATATTGATATAAAAGAGTTTAAAGTAGAACTTAGAAGATGTCTTGAAAATACTGCCGGAGAATCAGATGTTTACAGTGAAGAGAAGTTTCTTCAGGTTAAAAAGATACTAAACAAGTTGAGTGATGAAAAATATCATAGTTGGATGATAAAAGTTACCGATGTTCGTAATTGGTATAGATTTAATGCAAGGGAAAGGTGGCTCTCTGATAACAGTGAAAAGGAGTTTTACTCGGATTCTTCGGGGAAATCGGGCGGCCAAAAAGAAAAGCTCGCATATACTATATTGGCATCAGCTCTTGCTTATCAGTTCGGGCTTGAATGGAATGAGACAAGGTCGCGCTCATTCAGGTTTGCGGTTATTGATGAAGCTTTTAGCAGAGGTTCAGACGATAGCGTTAGATATGGGCTTGAGCTTTTTGATAAACTTGACCTGCAGCTTCTTGTTATAACCCCTCTTCAAAAGATAAATGTACTTGAAAACTATGTGCGATCCATCCATCCGGTAACAAATAATTCTGAAGGATCAAACTCGCTTATCAAGAAGATATCAATTGATGAACATATTCGAGAGAAACAGGGCAGACAGAAATGATAACTGTCAAAGAGATTGAAAGCTTTGCAAGTAAAAAATATATTGATTTTGTTCGATCTATCATTAATAAAAACACTTTTTTCCCGTTAGATGTCAGATTTAGAAAACCGGCGCCCAAGGAAATTCTTTCAAACTATTCAAAAATTGATAATTGGATAAGATCGATTCGCGATAACTCCTATGATACAAAAAAATACGGTTATAAAATCGAGTTTGCTGAAATTCAAAATCGACTTGCCGGTAAACAAATGTTCCCGGTAAGAATATATTTTGATGATGAATTAAGTTATCTGAGATTTATCGGTAAAGAGAATGAAGTGAGGGTTTTTAAAAATCTGGTTAACTATTTTTGCGGCTATTTTGACTCATTAGAGACAATTCTTGTCAGCAATATAGCGGATATCGAGTACATAGATTCTATAAAAGGGCCGCTTGTCGAGATAGTCTGCTACTTTAAGAATAATCCTAATCCGGGGATATATCTCCGTGAACTCCCTTTGACCGTTGATACAAAATTTATTGAAAATAATGAACAGATTATCAGGCAAATGCTTGATGCCGTATTAAAAAATAACATCAATAAGGAAGAACGGCTATTTGAAAAACGCTATGGACTAAAGCACAATGAATCTTTAATAAGGGTAAATATATTGGATATGTTGATTGCAGACAGGTGTTTTTCCGGTATAAATGATCTCTCTATCAAAATAAGCGACTTTAACAGACTAAAACTTCCGATAGAAAAGGTGTTTATTTTTGAAAATAAAACAAACTACTCAAATGTTTATAACTTTCTCACAGTTCCTCAATCAAAAAACTCGATTGCAATATTCGGAAAGGGGTTTGGAGTTGGTGCTTTGAAGGATGCATTCTGGTTGAAAGATAAAGAAATATATTATTGGGGAGATATTGATCCGCATGGATTTATGATACTATCAGGTTTTAGAGAACATTTTCCGCAAACAAAGAGTATATTAATGGATAGTATAACATTTAACAGTCATTATGATCGTGTTGTTGACGGGAATATTATACAGGGGAAGCGGCTCGATTATCTGACAACTGAAGAAAATGCTCTTTTTCAGAAATTAAATGTGTATCCGCAGAAGAACCGTCTTGAACAGGAAGCAATACCCCACGATTATGTGGTTAAATATTTTTCTTTGAATAATATTTAACTGTATAACCTTGAAAAAATTTGATTTATGGTGTATTATATCAATTATTCAGCCCATGGGGAGTGTTTGTGAAGACTATTCATTCATTATTAACTTTTTCAATCATCAGTTTCGTTTTTTTAACAAATTGCGCACTATTTACCTATATTCCTTATAACGCAGGGTTATTGATGGATAGATCGGCCCCTGATGTTCCGCTTGAATTCAGGGTCTATGCAAGTGACGGGATTGCGACCCTTACATGGGTCGATCCACCTAATTCAGACTTGAGATACATTTTTGTAGAATATTACCCCGAATACAATGAGTCAATGATAAAGACCATAAAGGTTAACAAAGGGATTCAAGCGTTGATTGTCAAAAACCTAATTAACGGTACAACATATAACTTTAAGATATATACGGTTGATTATGCAGACAACAAATCCGGTGCACAGTATTCATCGGTGATTCCTGCGGGTAAGAATACGGCAATGTTCTTTATAATGCCGCCTTCTTTTAGTAACGATACTACACCTGAGTTCAAGGTCTTTGGTAACGATGTAAGAGAGTATTATTGGCGAATGAGCGATGAAACAGATGATTACTGGCACGGTCCGGTTGCAGTCAGCGAAGCACCGGTGATAGATATGTCCTCAAGGTCTGATGGATCTTACACTATATCGGCGAGGGGGGTTGACAATGAGGGTAATGTTCAGTCTGATGAAACCCCAAGCGATTACAGGTGGGTATATGATATAACTCCGCCTGCTGTTTCTAATCTTTCTATCATACCGGCTTCATTCTCAAGGTACGGCGGTGGCGCTATAACCGCAGTTCCGGAGAGTATATCAGATAACTACTCGAATGTTGAGAAAATTGTGTATAAATTACAATGCAGTTTTAATGATGGATTATCATGGACTTATCAGCAGGATATTTGGTCAAGCATAAACAACAAATTAAACATAAATCAGATTGATGATCTTTACGAAGCATATAAATTTAGGGCGGCTTTCAAGGATGAGGCGGGAAATATCTCTTATACAGAAGATATTCAGATTAAGGATCAGTTTTTTATTGATTTTTATAAAGCTGTAACTTATTCGGGTGGAAATTCTTTAGTGTTCAACGCTGTTACTTCAGATAGTAAAGGTTTTTTCTATGCGGCGGGTTATATATACGGAGGACCATTCATCCTTGGCTCTAAACTTGCTATTCAATCTGAGTTTAAAACAGGCGTTATCGTGAAGTTTGATGCAGAGTCAGGCGCACCTGTCGGTTCTGTTATGGTCAGCCGTGATGGAAATGGAGGAGAATGTGAATTTAGAGATATTGTTTTTAAAAACAATAAATTATATGTAGCAGGTAAGGTTTCATCTGATTCAAGTCAAAGTGTTAACTTTTATCTGGATGGAGATACAACAAATAATAACAGTCTTGTTGCTTTAACAGAACTAATCGGTGACAGAGCACTTCTCGGTGTGTATAACACCGGTCTTGAGTGTCTTTTTGGGTCGAGCTCACAAACTAACGGGTCATGTTTCAACGGTGTTGATGCAGATGCGAATGGTTATATCTATACTGTCGGATGTATCAGCGGTAAGGATGATTTTAAATTTCCTCATAATAGTACAAATGTGACTGTTTCAACCGAAAATACAGTTTTATACCATCCGCTTATTATTAATTATAATAGCTCTTATATGCCCGTTAATGGATTTACATGGGTTCAAAATGGAGAAATTGTCAGTGAATTAACTGATGTTTCGGTCAGTGAAGACAGATTATTTGTCGGAGGTTATGCGGCAAGTAATACAACTTCGGCCCAATTTACACTTTGGAACGGGCAATCACCCATTAAAATCGCCGGTGCCCACTGTAAAGGTTACTATATTTGGGCTAAAGATCTCTCAACAAACGCTAACTATTGTTATACGGGAACTTTTGCTTTTGGTGATGAGGGTGATATTCATGATCTTTTAAGTTATACGGGCGGAGTATATGTTGCCGGTTACCAGGGCGGCAAATCAGTATTGGTTAAGCTTAATGATAATCTGACAGGTGGAACTCCGGTAGAAGTATCAGGCGGTTATATCAGATCATTAACTAATTATAATAACAATATTATTGCCATAGGATCAATGAAGTCAGGTATAACAATCGGCTCCTTTTCGCTTTCAATGACTCAAGATGCTACTCAATCAACCATGATCTTAGAGTTTGATGATGATTTTGAACCGTTAAGAGGGTGGACACAGATACAGTATGGCAGTGTTTCGGGATTAGTTTCAGATTACAACGCGGGGTATAGTAACGGGGATTCTATTTTTGCCGTTGGTACAATTAATCAGAAATCTGTTAATCTCGGATTAACAGGCGATTTAGACCAAGCTGTTATTGAACCTGTAAATAACAGTTTATTGCTTGTCAGATATAAATGATCAAGACCTGGATATGAAGTTCTAAATTTTAAGATATTTAGTGGCATTAATCGGATTAAGGAAGTATCCGGCTTCCGATTCGGTTAATCCGCACTCTTTAATCAGTAATTCTTTATATTCATTGAAGCTATCACATCTTATACCTTTTATTTTTGTATAGATATCTTTGACCCTTTTATAACCGAGTTTAGGTACCATTACATTTAGTAAGATACCCGAATCCATGAGGTTTTTTTCAATGCTCTCCGGGTTTACCTCAAATTTATTCAAAAAACCGTTGACTAATCGTTCGATTGCCATCTCCGCAAGATCAAACCCCTTTATAAAACCGTTTAGAATAAAAGGAAGATAAGCGTTTAATTGTAGTTGCCCGTTTCTGCAAAACTCCCTTATCTTATCAGTCTCGTACGATATCTCAATAGACAATCCCTTTACCAATTCGAGAATAACCGGATTGTTTTTGGCAGGCATTATTGTTGAGCCGTACTGAAGATGGGGGTGTTTGATCTCTCCGATAAATGATGATGTATAAAGGAGAAGATCGCCGGTTATTTTGAAGAGATTATCGGTAACCAGTCGAATGCCTGATGCGAGTTCCGATAATTTATCCTGATTGGATATCTCATCGGGCAGATTTTGACTTCGGCTCAAAGGCAGACCTGTGATCTGTCTAAGGTGTTTCTCGGTAGAATAAACGAATTCGCGAGGCGCAAAAAATCCGGTACCGATGGCAGTACCCCCCAAAGCAATAGTTCTGATTCGTTCCTTTAGTTTATTAAGCCGCCATCTGTCTCGTTCAATGCTTCCCGCCCAACCGCCGAATACCTGGCCGAGTGTTATCGGTAAACCGCTCTGCATTTCTGTTCTACCAGTAATTACAAGCCGCTCATATTCATTTTCCTTAGTGATTAACAACTCTTGCAGTAATATTACAGATTTCTCAAGTATTTCGAGTTTACGGTAAAGCACAATAGTAACTGCCGTAGAAAATGTGTCATTAGTTGACTGATAACGGTTGACGGTTTCAATCGGATCTACTATTGAATCTGAGGAGTTCTTTTTTAAAAGATCATTAGCAAGTGATGCAACCACTTCGTTCATGTTCATATTGATACTTGTTCCGGCACCCCCTTGATACAATGAAAGGGGAAACTGATCATTCATACTACCGTTAATAACAAAATCAACCGAATCCAATAATGCCTCGAATATATCTGATGATTTGTAGCCTTCTGTCTCGTTTATTGCCAAAATACAGGCTTTTTTGACCTCTCCGTAAGCTCTGATGAGTTCGGCGGGCAAATTACCCTTGCCAAAATTCTCTATTGCTTTTGCTGTTTGTTCACCCCAATATCTTTCTTCGCCCATTATATTCCCCGATTAAAAGATAAGGGGCTTTATTGCCCCTTGTATTCAATGTTAAATCATCAGTTCCAGTTTGTAGGATTTGCGGTGCCGAGTTTGACTCGTGTAGTACCACCGGTAGAACCGCTTCCGTTGTTGTAAAGCTTAATATAATATGTTCTACCTGAAACAACAGGTATGCTGAAGTAGAGCGGAGCCATACCGCTTCTGGCTTGATCGTCATCATAGTAATAACCGCTGTCTGTTGTAGATATTATATAGGTTGTACTGCTTGTGGTAATGTTTGTCATCGGTGCTGCCTGCTGATTTTCATAAAAATATATATCATTAGCCCAGTTCTTTGCGGTTGATTCAAAGTTATATTTGTCTTCTACCCAGAATCTCAATGTTTCTGTTGCCGTTGCAGTGTATCTAAGCCATACCGTTGTGCCGATAGCTTCTATTGCAAGATTGTCCTGCCGTGTTCCCCGTGTAAGGTCGAAATAATTACCTGAGATCGTAATAGATACGCTTTGACAAGTTGAATTTAGATTACCTACGCTATCTTCTGCAACCATATATACCTTAAAGTCTCCGTAAGGAACAATCAAGAAAGCACTTGATTCGATATTTGCAGTCATTGTTATAGTGCCCTTATCATAGACTGATACACCGCTGTATGATACTCCTGCCTTAACTTGTGCCGGTGTGGGAGCTGTTGCCGTATCATCTACAGCTATCCAATAGACTGACCCCGCTTCATTTACCTTAACAAGAAATTTATCGGCTTCAACAGAATCTATCTTTGGATAACCGGATGCCCATGCCGGTGAGGTAACATCCCCTTTCCAAGCTTGAACCTTTGTTGGTGCGGCTTGAATATTGCCTTCGATGTCCTCTGCAACAACCCAAATATCATAAATAATATTTGAAGGTACTGATGAACCGAGATAGCCGCTGAATGGCGTGTCTGCTGTTGCTGATATAGAGCCCTTATCAATAGGTGTTATTCCGCTGTAAGTTGTTTGTGCTTTGACCTGTGCCGCCGTCGGTGCAGTTGAGTCCTTAGGTACGGCTAACCAGTAAACGGTACCTGTTTCATTGATCTGTCCGGTAACCCCATAGGTATAGCTTGTATGCTGCTTCGGATAGGCCGTTGCCCATACAGGTGGTGTCGTGTCGCCGCCGCTTCCAATTCTTTCTACGAGTATTGAGTATCCGCCTGCACTTCCCGATGAGCCGGTAAACATTGCAAAGTAAACAGAAGTATCCTGCGGCTTGAATGTAATTGTTACACCCGTACTACCCGGTCGCCAATAATACTCATCGGGATCAGGGTTAGGTGTCATTTCGGTTTGAGCATCGGAATAATCGCCGAAACCGTAATATATATCGCTTGGTGCTGCATAGGAATCCTTACAGGGAGCTTTTATATAGAAATACTGCACATTTGCCCCATTCATAGTCAGCGTAATCTGATACTGATCGCCTACTGTTAAATTACCTATACTCATCCATTTTGTATAACTATCGAGAACTGTATCTGTAAATGTGTTGTTTAAAATAAGAGTTTCCGCTTCATCTTTAAAAGCTCCTGTTCTTGCAGTTTCTTCACATCCGTAAGAACCCGATTGTACGAAACCATTATACGAAGCGGCATCTCCCGGCGTCCAATCTGAGAGATTAAATGAGTTTTCTGTCGAAGGAGAGCTTGATCCTTGTATCTTATAGGTCAAAAGTGCGTTATTAGCCCCATTCCAAGTTAACGGTTGATTATTGGCATTAACCTCGGGTGTTATTCCATTGCCCTTCACAAAATAAGCAAAACCTACGCGGTCATCTGAATATACAGTTCCATTGCCCTCTGCATCTATGTAAAGAGCCGCTCTTT
>CAZSQU010000082.1:0-12984 GCA_964608985.1 uncultured Spirochaetales bacterium | reverse complement strand
TTTTCGTTTATCTTAATGAATATCAGAAGATTATAGGCTTTTTCAGGGGAGACTAGTATAAATCCAGTATATAATACAAATGTGTCATATTATGACACCGTAACATAATTATTTTCATATTTCTATAAAATCTTTTTTAATAATTTAATACGGTGCCAGGCTATGACTTCATTAAGTTATATACTAATAGAAATAAAATAAATGGAGGGCATATATGCCAAAATTAAAGAATCTTATTGTAGTTTTAATCCTGTTCACATCACTTTTTAGTTGCAAAGCAGACCCGAGGCAACAGCTTAATAACTGGGACATGCGAAGAATGATCACATATCTTAAAGATCACGGACTAGTAATTACAGCTGTTAATGAATATAACAATTTCGGTTATAATATAGTAACTTTAACTACAAATGGTGCATCAGTAAATATTACTTTAATAGATCCGGATTTAATTTCATCTCCCCGTTTTTCACTTGAAGAATTCAATGCCGGCAAGTTTCTTTTCTCAAGCGATTCCCGTCATCTTATTTACCGGATACAAACTATTTTACATTACAGAAACACGCCCGAATCCCCTAATGTTTTGCGTATAAACCAGCATCTTGACATAGACAACTTTTTCTGGAGAGGCAGGGTTGTAGGCGGTGCGCTTATGAGAACTTTTGGCGGAACTCCGACCAAAATATTTTTTAACCTGAGAAATAAAAGCAGAAGTGCAATAAAATCATTAAACGGTATTTTAGTATTTAAGGATGAATTAAATAATTATTGTGATGTTATCGAGATAACAATAAATGAAAACCATGAAATTCATGATATAGTTGATAGTCGGCAGGTCAATTCACAAAATAATTTTCGCATAGAGCCAAATCAAGCTGTTATTATAGAAACAAAAAACCATCAATTAGCAGACCTATATACCGGAACATCGGAGAGTTTTTTAAGAACAGTTTTATCTCAACAACAATATTATCAATATCAGGGCTATGTTGAACCATTCAACTATGTAGAGTCTGAAGATAACATTACTGCCTACTGGATAACCGAGAAAATAATATTCGAAGACGGAACTGAAATATTAATACAAAATTAAGGAAATATTAATGCCAATAATAACACTTTTTACCGGACCTTCCGGTTCAGGTAAAACTACAGTCCTCTACAAATATGCGCTTGAAATTTTAAGAAACCGGAACAAAACGCCGCTTGTTATAGCGGCGAATTCTTACAATATTGGATCGCAGAACGCAGTCAACAAGGTTTCCTCATATGCCGGTTTTGAGTGTAAATTTGCTGACTTTTCATCAGGGCTAATTAATGAATTAGAACAAAAACCGGAGGCTGATCACTTCTTAATAGATATACCGGGTATCAATACATTTGATGAGCCTAAAATAAAGATTCTAAAAAAAATACTTGCCGCAATATCTGATATTGAAGTATCCCTTGTTCTCAATATTTGCTCCGATTCAAGACAAAACCTTGATTATCTGGATTTCTACCATTTTACAGCATTTAAAGAACTGATATTTTCATTCGTCGATCTTAAAACAGGGGAAGCCTCACCTGACAAACAACGATGCTTAAACACAATCACACCCGAATTATCAGACAAAATAGAAATATGCAATATCAAAATAGGATTTTCCGCAGGGGACAGGCTACCGGGTGTTTTCTATATTTAACCCGCGTTATGCACGATAATCGTAGCGAAGCGAAGTAGATTGTTGATTAGCTTAGAGTTAAGAAGATTTGAGACTCGCAGCATAGTAACACTATGTGAGAATCGAAAATCGAGTAACTCGTGGATAATCAGCAAGATACGAGATCCAGTAGAATTTTCGTGCATAATGCGGGTTAAGTTTTGATTTAAACTATAAGTTTAATAAAACACAAACGATAGATTTTTAAATTACTAAAAAAATAAATTCGCACCCCTTTATAATAATTCCTTGACTATTTACCTATGATTTTGTAAAATATCATTTTTAAAAAATAATTTCGGAGAATATATCTTTATGAACAAAAGTAAGCGGGGGTACATTTGTATTATTGGCGGCGGACGCGGCTATAATGAAGAAAAAACAGGAATTAATGATTGGACCGCCGATGTTTTTAAATGGATTGTAGAAAAATCCGGATTTGGTAAAATTGTTATTTTAGATAGATTTGATGATGAGATTGTTGATTTATATCTTAAAATTTTTAAAGAACTTGGCGGCTCTGATCAAAGTTGCAAGGTTTGTGCGGCTGATCCGGAACAAGCAAACAATCCTGTTTTATATGAAAATCTCCGAACGGCTAATGCCGTATATATAATAGGCGGCGATCAATGGAGACACCTAATCAACTGGCGCGGAACATTGATCGAAAAAGCACTAAATGAAATTTATGATAATGGAGGGGTTATTTCCGGTAGTTCTTCCGGCTCACATCTTCTGTCAGAGTATATTTTTGATTCCCGTAATAGCCCTGATTTTGGCGGCGGGATTTTTTGGAGTGACAACAGCATCCTCAATCCATATAACCCTGCACACACATACACTGATGATTTTTTTGGCCCTTTAAAAGACGCGGTAGTAGATACACATACAACTGAGAGGGCAAGGGTTGGAAGACTTGCGGCAAGTGTTGCAAGAATTTGGACTGATTATAAGAGAGATGTTCAGGGTGTAGCAATTGATAAATTTACTGCAATAGCTATCGATCCTGATTTAGTTGGAGAAGTTATCGGCACAGGCGAGGTAATCCTGATAAATAGAAATTGGAATTCATATATCAGATGTAAACCAAACAAATCATTACTTTGCACAAATTTCACTTATCATCAGATTACTAACGGGTTCAAATATGATTTTAAAACTCGCAAAGTCATCCATGTGCCGGATTATGCAACAACAAATCCCCCCTTAGAAGAACCGCCAACCAAATATAAAAAAGGTTATTACGATGGATATTTCTATAAAATGACGGCAAAACGCGGCGACATCTTTATTGACGGCCCGGTTTTCAAGGATAAAGATGCTTGGATGAATGGTAAGTTAGAATTAAAAAAAGGCAGAGGAACATTACCCGGGACAATAATTGCATCAAGAATGTATTCGGTCGATACAAGATTAAATAAAGACATCAAATGGACATGGTCAAACTTACAAAGCGGGGTTGTTTGGGCGCTTGCAGAAAACCCCGGCAAACTCGGCATTTTTGTTCCGGCAAGCATTGAGCTGTATATATCGAAAGGCGGTATGCTTTACCCCGATTCTGTGAAAAAAAACGACATACCATGCGTTATTTTACTTGACTCATCACAAATTTCAGCTTGCGGTACATATAAACACATAAGGGGAGGTGTGTCAGGGGCAATTGTCAATGCCAATCTCCATATAATTGACAGTAACTTTAGATACGACCTGATCTATCGTGAGGTTCTCCAGATTTACGATCCCGACGAAGAGGCTCCCAATGAAGAGGTTCAGGATTTAATTGGAGGATCAGATAGTTTTGACGAAGACCCCGGCACATTAAGAGATTAAGTGTTTTATGTCAAAAGAAATAAATAATATTGATTGGCTCATGAATGACCCAAACTCAAGAAAATGGATTCAACAATGTGTTGTTTGTCAAACGATCGGGATAAAACAAGATACCCCTGAAAAGTATTTTAATAGAAAATGGATAGAAAGGGGATTAAAAAGAATTAATTTTAATGAATTAGGGATCTGCGAGAATTGTGAAAATTTATTGAGGAGACCTTGACCTGAGTTCATTAAGAATCTCTTCCGATAACCGCACATCTTCATCGGTCAACATAGCCCCCGAATTCAACTTGCTATTTATTCTGTCTAACAATCTAAGCAAATCTGAAATGGTCATACCGTTAAAAGATCTCTGTTGAGTATTTGTTGTTGTGTTGACGACAGTATTCTGCTGAACCTGAGTTGTTACGGTCGTTTGATTCTGTGTTTCGGTATTTTGCTCGACAGTTGTTTGCTGCTGGTCTCTGATAATCGGCATTTCTGTCTCTAAACTAATTATAAAGCGATAATCCTGCTGTGTGTTAGGTTGAAACAGTTGGTCTTTATACTCAATAATCAATGCCGAGTCATTCTGAGAGTAACTCGACAGGCTAAAATCTCTACCGGTTACAACCGAATATGTATGTGTACTTTCATTGAAAGCTTTCCAATTGGTAAAAAACACCCTGTCAGGAACAACTTGCCTTTCTCTATTAAACAGCATGTTAACACCGATTGCTCTTGAGTTGTCATAGCTTCTGATATAATCAGGAATAGTATTCCGAGTAATTTCATATTCACTGTCTATTGAAATATCTCCGGGCAATATAAAATGTTTTCTTTCTCTCTCACCGAAATAGGTATCAACACAAAATGAGATCGAACCTCTTGTTGTTTCCCTTGTCTTATTTACAATCGAAAGTTCAATAATCAATGAATCGGATAGTCTGTTAGACGCTGATGCCGCAAGATAAAAGGACAATAATATACGATATGAATTATCTGACCACGAATAAAAAAGTTTGTTATCTTCAATCCAAAGATCATTCTGTCTTCCGCTACCGCCAATTCCAAAAGGCAACACAGTGTCGTTCATAACAAATTTAAAAAATGTGCTTGCTTTTGCCGGCGTTTGCTCTTCAAAAAGAAGCGGGACAAACTGATCGGTTTCCGCTCTCCTTCCGTAAAGTAAAAACCTTCCATTATCACCGGAAACGACCACTTTAAGTAACTTGCCTGTTATTGTTCTATCTACACCAAACGATAAAGATGAAATTAGAGTAAATATTACTGCTGATAATATTATTTTATTGCGCAAGTCTTCTTTCCTTTTCTCTCAATTCTAACTCAAACAATCTTAATGCCTCTTCTTTCTGCAGCAATAATCTCTCTTTCAATTGCAATTGTCTTAGTTTTGCTTCTATTTCGGCATTTGTAACAGTGTTTGTATTAGACACTGTAGTGTTGTTTGATTCGAATTCGCTTATTCTTCTTCGCAGATTTGAGTTTTCCTCCTCAAGAACAGCTATCCTCTCGCGGTATTGTTGCGTAATATTACCATTTGATTGACCGCTCGAAAGCTCTGAAATCGCCTGTTCGAGCGTACGCTCCCTTATTCTGAATTTAGTTAATGCCGATATATACTGTTCTTGTGACCATTTTAACAGATTCTGCAATGCAAGTTCTGCTTTCTTATGGTCAATAAGTCTCAGTTTATAAAGACTCGGCTCCATTTTATTGCTATTAGGAAACCTCTGAATAACTATATTAAAATATACTGCCGCATCATCAAGGTGCCCAAGCCCGAGAAGTGACTCTCCTATCCAATAATAAGCATTACTTATAAACGCATGATTGGGAAAATTTTCTATAAAATAATTAAAATTCTCAACCGCATTATTAAACTCTTCTGTTAGAAAAAGTATCCGCGCTTTTTGATAATAAGCCTCCGGAATATTTTGCCCGTCAGCTCTAAACCTCGTGATGTAGAATTCATTGGCAATCCACGCTTGTTCATACCTTTCAAGGGTTATCAGTGCTTTTGCCAACCAAAAATACCCCTCACGAATGAGAGTCTGATTGTTTGAATTAGAAATTATCTCTCTAAATAGGATTATCGCATCTTCCGGCTTGTCATTATTAAACAACTCAATTGCCCGCCGCTGTTGTTCACCCCAATCTGAGGTGCTCTGGGCAAAAACAGGAATTAACAATATCACAAATACTAAAACTGCCAATAATTTCTTTATCATAAATTTTTTTACCTAATTATAATATTATTATTATATCGTCAAACTGTATAAAAGACTTTAAAGAACTGCAATAATTATGATATTTACGGTTTTGTTTTACTTCTTTTGGGTTTCTTTAAATTGTTTAAGATACTTTTGAAGAAACTCTGCATCCTCAACCCTTATATCAAGAAACAGAAACCCGTAAAATTTTTTTGACAGCCTTTGAAACTCCCTTACAAGCTTTGCATTTGCCCTGACCGGACGCCCCTCAATCTCAAAAATCATTTTATAGTTAGTGCCTATCTTAACGCGGTTTTCAAGAATATTACCCTCTACAGACAACCCGAGCCCCCCGGGACTCAGATCAAAAATAGGAAATGTCAGTTTTTCCTTTTTGCCCTCTTCTGCCGTAAAATAACCGTTTTCTTTCAGTGTATATGTGAGAATTTTTGTGAATTGAAAAACATATTTTAATAAATTCGCATTTATTATAGTAGATTTCTGATGATTATTATAGATATATATCAAAGCAACGATATAATTCCTATATAAAACCGGAAATAATGCATAAGAATATATATCATCTTTTTTAAGGTTTGTCAAATAACCCGACAAGGCCTTGTTTAAATGGAAATTGTTAGTATTGTTTTTAAAGGATTCAAAACTATACCATTCGTCTTTAATCAGCGTCGGCAACTCATCAATAACCCTTTTTAGTGGTATATCGGTATGGGTATCGGGAACATATACTATCTTACCTGTGTTTAAAGCAAGGTACTCTTCAAATCTCGCCGGCTTGAAATTCCTTACCATTAGTATTTTGGTTTGACTCACATAGTTAGCCATCTTTTGTTTGAACTTGGTTAGAATTGTATCTAATTTTACTCCCGAAAAATCAGCTGATACAGGCGGTGTGTCGGGGTAATAATGAAGTTTACACTCAGGATAATCAAGAGGAAGTCTTTGACCAATAACTTCAAATGAAACCTTTACAGTCCCCTTCATATTAACCCGCTCATGCTTCCTTGCAAGGTTCTTTACGATGTTATCCGGATTTTTAATAATAACATGATTACCATGGCTTTTTATAACGGTAGAGTTAAATGTATGGTGGGTGCTTTGAAAATAAAAAAACACCTGGATCGGCAGATTAAACCTTGTCAATTCCTCAGTTATGGGAAAAATGTCAAGTTTAAGCTCAGATACAGACTGCCCAAGCATTACGGCTACTGCATCTGATTCGCCATATTTTACTTCAACCTCAACCTTATTTTGTATAAGAAAATTAAAAATATATTCTTTTTCTATTCTTGATACTGTAGTACTCATTTTGTAGGATTAATCTCCTGCGGTAAAAATTTGTATTGCTTATTGCAATACTCACATCGGCATGTAATAGTGCCGTCTTCTGTAATGTATTCTGCAAATTCTTCAGTTTTTAACCCTGAAAGTGCTGCTATTATCTTTTTATCACTGCATCCGCATTTATATGTTATCTCCCTGGAAGATACTATAAAAAACCCATGCTTTTTTGCAAAATCCTCAATTTTAAAAAGTCCGTCAGCTGTAACAAATTCGGTCATTGACTCAATCGAGTCTGTCAACTCTTCAAGTCTGTCAATATCATTATCGGATGCTCCGGGCATTGCCATAAATAATATTCCGCCCGCACCGGCTGTAGTGTTATCGGGTTTAATGTTCAAGCCGATTTTTAAGCCAGAATCCACCTGTAATGAATCCCTCAAGAACCTTGTTATGTCTTGAGCGATCTCACCTGTTTCAATAACCCCGACAGAGTTGTAATCCCTTGATGACCGATGTAATCTTCTGGAAACAGTAAATTCACCGAACCCTATATACGGTTCAGTCTTAAACGCACCTTTTTCAGATAAACCTTCAGCAAGCATCAGATTTCTATTGCCTATAGTACCTTTACATGATCCCGAACCATCAATCTGAAAAACGATATGTGATGCAGGACCGGTACAATCCCATTTTAAAGTAAGTATATCTTCAGGGTTTTTTAGGTTACCCGAAAGAAGTGTCCCGGCGACCATAACTCTTAAAAAAACCGCCTTTGATACAGGGGACAACTCCTGCAATATGCCTATTTCATCAGCAAGGTCTGAAATCGTACAAAAATACCCATGAATCTTAGAATTTTCTGATAAAAGCGTAATCAGTAAGTTTAAATTTCCCATTTGCCACCATAATTCGAATAATTATACAAGAATGTGTACTTAAATATTCCGGTTTATTGCTTACCTTTTGTGAGAATATTATTAATCGTTAACACGAGCTTCTCATTGGAAACACCTTTTACCAGAAACCCTTTTGCTCCGAGAACAAGAGCTCTTTTGATATAATCCTCTCTTGGTGATGCAGTAAGAACAATTATATTAGCATTAGGATTCTCTTCAATTATTATTTTAATTAACTCAAAACTGTCGATCTGTTTCCCTGCTTCCTCAGAATACGCATCCATACCGAGAATATCAAGTAATAATATATCCGGTTTGTTTTTCCTGTATTCAACAAGTGCCTCAGCACAATTGGATGCCTTAGCTACAACAGTATGTTCGTAATTCTCAAGAACAAATGACATATTGTGTAAAACCGTTTTCATGTCATCTGCGATCATGACCTTTGCCATAGATCCCCCTTAAACAATAATTAAAGCAAAAACAATTATTTTTGCTAAGTTATTATTATTGCATTTTTGAACAATAATTTCAAGTAACAAAGAATAATTTTTATCATTTAGTGTAAATATTTTTAAATTACACCGTTTTCAGCATAACGGTTGATTATATTTTATTTTTGTTTTATTATTAACAGGTTGATTTATAACAAGTTTAATTATTCTGTAAAAACATTGAATTTTAATAATAATTTTTAATTGATTATTCAAAATTTTATGTTAAATTATATTTTAAGAACTAAAATAATTATAATTTTTAAATCGGGGGATTTTATGTCCATAGTTGATAGCGGAACAATTTATATTGTTGATGATATTCAGGAAAACAGACAGCTCCTTCAAACCATTATTAATAAAATGACAGATTACAATGTTATCAGTTTTAGTGATGGCAATTCAATGTTGTCGGCAATCTCTAACGACAATCCTGATTTGATACTTCTCGATATAATGATGCCCGATTTGGACGGCTTTCAGGTAAGTAAGATACTAAAGAATGACGCTACAACTGAAGGTATTCCGATAATATTTATTACCGCGCTATCAGATATTGACAGCAAATCAAAAGCATTTGAGGTCGGCGGGGTTGATTACATATCTAAGCCGTTTAATCCGAAAGAAGTAGTCAGTAGGGTTAGAACACATATTAAACTTCGCAAACTAATCAATAATCTCGAAAATGAGGTTAATAAACGAACATTGGAGCTGGCTCAGATAAACAGAGCTTTTGTACTTGCGTTAGAAAGAGCAAACTACTATAATGACGAAGATACGGGCAATCACATAAAAAGAGTCAGCGAGTATTCTAAGTTAATAGCAGAAGAGCTTGGGATGCCCGACGATTTTATTAATCTTATATTTAGATTTGCTTCATTACATGACATAGGTAAAGTCGGCATCCCTCCGGAGATATTAAAAAAACCGGGCAAACTGACACCAGAGGAATACATGATAATGATGACTCACAGTTATCTCGGTTTTAAAATGATAG
Source organism: uncultured Spirochaetales bacterium (assembly GCA_964608985.1). GTDB lineage: Bacteria > Spirochaetota > GWE2-31-10 > GWE2-31-10 > CAYYKD01 > CAYYKD01. The sequence goes on along the minus strand of CAZSQU010000082.1, from coordinate 3,543 downwards.
ATCACGAATCAATATCGGATGTTGCAAAAAATCTGGTTTATACACACCACGAGAAATATGACGGAACAGGTTACCCCAGAAAACTTAAAGGGGAGGATATTCCAATTGAAGGAAGGATCGTTGCAGTGGCTGATGTTTATGATGCGTTGCGCGTCAGACGGATTTATAAAGAACCTTTCAGCGAAGAAGAGTCATACGATATTATGATTAAGGGATCAGGCAATCATTTTGATCCACGCATTATAGATATAGTAATTAAAAAGCGCAAGGAACTTAACGATATATTTAACGAGCTGAATGATACTTAAACCTAAAGATTTGCAAAGCTTCTCATGATCTGTTCCCCGGAATGCATGCTTTTTTCGGGATGAAATTGAGCGCCGAATATGTTATCCTTGTAAACAATTGCCGGAATCTTTTCATCGTAGATCGTATAAGCTGCTATATAACGCTCGTCGGTCTCTGCCATAAATGAATGAACAAAGTAAACATCAACACCTTGTTTAATCCCATTTAATAGCGGTATATCATGATTAATAGTAATATCGTTCCAGCCCATATGCGGAAGTATTCGATTGGTTTTTATTTTTCTGATTATACCGGGAATGAGCTTTAGACCTTGAGTCTTACCGAATTCATCTGATTCGTCAAACAAAAGCTGCATTCCGAGACATATACCGAGTAATGGCATCCCCTTTTCCGCCAATTTCAATATACCGTCTTTTAGCCCCGATTTTGTGAGGTTTTCGATCGCCTTCGGAAACGCCCCCACACCGGGCATAACAATTTTATTTACTTTATTTAGTTCTGCAGGAGATTCACAAATGATGTAATCAGCGCCGATTTTTTTCAGCATATTTGTTAACGAATAAATATTGCAGATTTTAGAGTCGATTACACCAATCATAAGACACCCTTTGTACTTGGAATATCTGTACCGGCAATAGCAACCGCCTTTTGAATTGATTTTGCTACCGACTTAAATGCGGCTTCAATTATATGGTGAGAATTCTTGCCTCTTATCATATCAATATGAAGTGTTATAAATGAATTCTCTGTAAATGATCGAAAAAATTCCTCAAATATATATGGTGATATCCCGTTACCGTCATCCGGTCTTGTAAATTCCAGACCGAAATGTAGAAAACTCCTGCCGGAGATATCTAACGAAGAGCAAACCAAAGCTTCATCAAGAGGAACTGTTGCATCCGCAAATCGAACGATACCTTTTTTGTCACCAAGTGCTTCTTTGAAAACCGAACCGAGGATGATACCTGTATCTTCAATAGTATGGTGATAATCGACCTCAATATCACCGACAGCTTTGAGCTCAATGTCTATACGCGAGTGCTTAGAAAATGCAGACAACATATGATCAAAAAAGGGGATTCCGGTGTTTATCTTATGTGTTCCGTTGCCGTCAAGATTGATATTTACAAATATATCTGTTTCTGCGGTTTTTCTTGTTTTTTGTGCTGTTCTCATTTATACAACCTTTACCCTATCATCATACATAATGCGGTTTACTAGACTACTAAACAATTAATTTGTTTCTGTCAACTTATATTTCCCGCCTACACAACTCTGCTTTGTTTAAGCGGCGGCAGATTTTTATTATAAGCAATGTTAACTGTATTGCTTTCAGAATTTTGAAGTATTGTAATCAACGCTTCATATAATGTTACAATTTTCTTTTTGTAGTATTCTGATTCATCTATTATATCATTAGATCGGTAATTGATCTTCTGTAAAACGATTTTCTCAAGTTTGTTAAAGTTTGTGTTATTGATTATGTTTAGATTGGCCCAGCCGTCTGCTGTTTGTATCATCATCTCAAGTGTTTTCTTAATAGCAATTAAAGACGGGCTAAATGCCTTCTTATTATTAAACTTTGATAAGCAATAAGGAATACTTTTGAATTGCTCAGCCATTTCAATGTATTTTCTTTTGTTGTAGAGCTTACGAATGTTGTCAAGGCAGATATATATTTCATCCTCTTTTGTTATGCTTGTAAGAAGACTGATATCATTCATTATGCTTTCTATGACATCGATCGGTTGATCATTCAGTGTTTTAACTATCTTATCGCCATTAACAACCCTGCTGTTCATAAGCAACAGGTTTATTTGACAATTATCATATTGCTTAGTTATCGATGAATTTACATTCAAATATGGATTTTCATCCGGCTGTGCATATTTATAACCAATAGAATCTGCCCTTACCTCATTAACGGTCTTTTTTAATGAAATTGCAAGTTTATTAATATTTAACATTCTTTTTATTCTAACTATATCGGTTTTATCAGATCGTTTTTTTGTGTTGACACTAAGCACAAATTCAATATTATTCACATTAGTCGTTAGTGATTGTTTACCGCCCCTGAATTTAACATACTCGCTAACGGTTATATCAAGTTTGCCCTTTTTGGACAGTAATTCAAGCATTTCGTCAAAATCAATAATGCCGTCAGTTGAGTAGCTTATCAATATATGGTGTGCATTTATCTTATCAATTAATTTATTAAAATCATCGGTTGCACTCTTTTTATAACAGAAAGATGATTTAGTCTTAGTCCAATCTTTGCGTATGGCGGATTTATTGATTTTTTTACCTTCAATTATAATATTCCTATTTACAGAAGGTTTGTCATTAAGGGCAATAGTATTCAAAAGATGATAGTTTGAACCATATTGGTGCTGATTATAAGGCGGGTCAAGGTAAACTATATCAAAGCTTTCATTTTTAAGTTTATCTATCAAAACTGTTGCGTCTTCATTATATACTGAGCATTTTTTACCGTCGATGAGAACCGGTTTTTGAAGTTCAATTTTTCTCAGAATTCTTCCTAAGGCATCACCGTTTGTGCCTCCAAACCCCCTGTGAAACCCCTTGAAAACGCCCGATGTGTTTGAACGGGTTGATGCCTCATACAAAAGTAAAGATATCAATAGATCGTTTTCTTTTTTATTAATAAGACCTGAATTATACCAGTTTTCAATCTTTGATCTAATCGCATCAATCTTATTGCCATTATAACTTGTGTAAAACATCCTTTCATTATCTGTATCAGGATTGTTATCATCATGCGGACAGTAATTTAGAGATATATATCTGTCTTTTTCTGCCGGCTGATTAAGATGATTCAAAATATCGAGTGCATTATCTATACCACCCAACTCTTTAAATCCGTTTGTAAGAATTTCATTGTTGTTTTCTATAAAACTTTTGTTGATTATATATGAATAGTATTCCCAGTCATTCGAGATTACCTCAAAACCGAGATATTTTGCAAGACGGGAAACCACGCCCGTGCCGGCAAACAGATCGAGAAATTTAACCGATTTACCGGCAACAGGTAACGCACCGGTATTTTCTATTGCTTTTTTTAGTAAAGATAATAGTCTCCTCTTATTGCCGATATAAGCAATAAGCTGGTTTTCTACGAATTCTGAAATGTAGTACATACTCAAGTTAATCCCCTTTAATTAGCCCGCATTATGCATGATAATCGTAGCGAAGCGAAGTAGATTGTTGATTAGC
>CAZSQU010000081.1:0-13842 GCA_964608985.1 uncultured Spirochaetales bacterium | reverse complement strand
GTTATCCAACCAGGTGAAGATAGAATGACTCCGAAATCCTATACTAAAAAAACATTTGATAATATTGGTTCAGTAACAAAAAAATACATCGAATTAGATGGGTCATGTCATTTCCCCATTGAAAATAAGTATTATGAGACTTGGGCTTTGGAAGTAGATAAATTTATTAAAGAATTATAAAGAGTAGTATTGTAAATGATTATATTTATTAACAGCCTACGCCATCCGTGGCTTCGGCTGACTGGTTGCCGTCAAGGCGGTGCGACTTCAGCTAACAGCGGCTAAAAAGCTGCGCCGGAGTACCGGCTTGGCCTGCGGCACATTTGGCTCCGCGGGTACGCTCCGCCAAACGTCGTTTAGCCGCGGGACGTTATGTAAAAGATTTGCCGCTGAGAGGGAAGAAGTAAGAGGTGGCAGAAGGTTTGAGAAATAAGAAAAGATCGGAGAGTGTTTAAGATATAAGAGAAGAGCGGCAAATCCTTCACATAACAGCTGACATAAGTTTCGCGCCCTTTCGAGCGCTTCAGGTCGGCGTTCGAGTTGTTTTGAATATTTCAGAAGAATACAACTCTCACTTGACCACATTGACGACAACTTTTACTCTTTTATTATTGATTATTTGGATAAGATAAAGTAGATTTGCTATAATTTATTCGTCAACGTCATATGTCAGCGGGACGTTGTCAGAAAGAGTTGGGCAAGGCTGGTAGGAAGACGAATATCCCGCGTCCATGCGGGTAAATAATATTATTTTTTATTGATTTATAATAAAATATATTGTATTATTTTTTGATTTTTAAAAGAGTGGAAAAATTAATGGAAGAAAAAGATTTTGTATATTTCTATGCCAAAGATTATATTGTTGATGTTGTTAAATCAACAATATGTGAAGAGAATTGGGAGTCTGATGACGCAGATAATAGATATAGAGAATTTGTCCAAATGTTTAATAACTTTAAAGGTTTGTACATGAATGAATCAATTGAAAAATTTCAAACTAGACTTACTTATGCAAGAAAGTCTCTAGTTGCTAATTTTAATAAAAACTTTAAGGAAAATTTTATTTCTGTTTTGAAAAAATATAATGCAAATATCAAGGAGATTGACTTGTCTAATTTATTGAAAGAAATTGACAGTATTTCATCTACGGAAAATATCGAATATAAGGTTTTAAATAAGATAAGAGACTTAGAATGCAAGTCTTTATAACCTAGAATATTGTTTTTAAAAAAGGAGTTTTTATGAGCAGCAAAATTCAAAAAATAAACTGTATCTTGCTAGAGATGAACAATATTATTTGTGGTAAAGAAAAATCTCTGGAAAATGTTGTTGAAGAATTTAACCAAGAAGAATTAACAAGTCCAATGTATAGATTTTCACAATTAGGTGGAAAGATTGCTTCCGGCGGAATGATAAATTCTGGGAAATATGGAAAATTAAAAGACTTGGTAGAAGGATGTAAGTAATAAATGGATATAGCCGAAATTGCACAGGATGTTCTAGCTTATTCAGAAACAGTAGCTATTATAGAGAATATTTGGAAATCCTTAGGCATACCAAAAATTGCAGAGCATGTTATAAATTTTAGGGACGGATTATTTCATTATATAAAATGTTATGAAGCAGATAAAGGCAATAATAAGGAAGAGTTTTTAAGACAAGAAGCTAATTTATATGAACATTTAAATAGAGGTTATAAAGACTGTTTGCTATATACATTATTGGCTTTGATACGAAAAATAGAGAATTTGATAAGCCATGAAGATTTATCAAATGAGAAAAAATCAAAACTTCGTATTCATCTACATAACTTTAAAAATGTATCTTTAGAGATTCGTCTTGATGGAATAGATGTTAGAAGGCTAGTTCTTGTTGATTCAGAAGAGATAGTTCTTATTAAGAAATTAGTTGAAGACTTTTATAAAGATATTCACTCAGATTCTATTATTAAAGCTCTATATAAAAAATTATTTAAACAGCCAATATTTAATCCTTTGATGTAAGACGAATTATTTTTTTGAAAACAATGCGACATCCTTGTCGCTGTTTTTTTGTATTATTTTGCCCAACTCCATCTGACAACAGCGCATATATCTCCGCTCTCTGTCGGTCGCTACGCCCTTCGGGGACATTTTTTGTTTTGCTGCTGCGCTGCGCTCGCTTTTTCGCAAAACAAAAAACGTCATATATACGCGGACGTTACATGAAAGACAGAGTGCAAGAGACTAGTTGTTAAAAATTGATGATTATGGTATTATTACCTGCCCCGAAGACGCCCGTCGTCCTTGACGGGCGAATAAATTCAGGATGAGAAGCAAATGTTAGAAAAATTAATAGATAAAGTTATCCAAGGTGACTGTATTGATGTTATGAACGAAATTCCAAACAATTCAATTGACATGATACTTTGTGATTTACCATATGGTACAACACAAAATAAATGGGATTCAGTTATAGATTTAGTAAAATTATGGACACACTATGAAAGAATAATAAAAGACACTGGTGCTATTGTTTTAACTGCACAAGGTTTATTTACTGCAAAATTAATCATGAGTAACGAGAAATTATTTAAGTATAAAATTATTTGGATAAAATCAAAACCTACAAATTTCTTAAATGCAAAAAAACAACCATTAAGAAAACATGAGGATATTTGTGTTTTTTATAAAAAGCAAGCAACTTATAATCCACAAATGACAAATGGTGAGGCATATGATAAAGGTGTTCGAAAAGATCAATTTACAGGAAGTTACGGTGATTTTAAACCGAGACATATAAAAAGTAATGGTGAGCGATACCCGAATGATGTAATATTTTATGAGGGAGAAAGTATCGAAGATTTTGTATATATAAAAACTGCTGAAAGTGAAGGTACTGTTTATCATCCAACTCAAAAACCTATCGAATTGGGTAGGTATTTAATCCGAACATTTACAAATCCCGGAGATTTAGTTTTAGATAATGCTTGTGGTAGCGGAAGCTTTCTCCTGTCAGCCATACTTGAAAATAGGCATTTTATTGGAATTGAAAAAAATGAAAATGTCATGTTACATAAAGTAAAACCAGTTGATTACATAAAAATATGCAATAAAAGAATTCTAGAAATAGAGCATAAAGCTAAACTTGAGAAAACAAATTTCAGTTTGTTTGATGATGTTATATTTAGTCAAAAGGTTTTATAAACAATGGGAAAAATTACATACAATGAGAGAAGCTGGGCAATTGACGTAATTAGTGAAATAAACTTGTATATTGCAAACAAAAGTTGGCATTTTAAAAGTGCTGGTGGTGAAAGTACTATTAGTAGTGAAAAATCAAGTTTATTTCCTGACGTATTGATTTTCAAAGACCAGACAAGAAATATCATCTTGCAAGGTTGGGAGTTAAAAATGCCTGACACTCCAATCAATGATGCTGAACTAATTAGCAATGCAATCAAAAAAGCTAAGATTTTACAAAGAAACAGTTTTATACTTTGGAATGTAAAAAGTGCTGTTATTTACTCAAAACAAGGAGATTCTTTCTCAATTTTAAAGACTTGGAATGATATTGACATTAATAATAGAACAGATGTTAAACCAAAAGAATTACTTTGGAAGTCATTACTTCATTCAATTCTTTCAGATTTAAACAACTTTTTGGAATCGGGCGATATATCAGATGAAGTTTCTGCTGAAATATTTGCTGTAGATGCAATCATTGATGTTGTTTTAGAAAATATATTATCGACAGCAGAAAATCTAAAAACTATAATTCGTACACAAGCAAGGCTTGAGGCACAGATTAATAATTGGTGGTTATCCTCGGCAACAGAGTATGGCTATAATCCAATGACATCAAAAGATATTTCTAATAAACTACCTACTCTTTCAAAAGTAATTTTAACAGATTGGGTATTTAAAATTATTTTCGCAAATGTTCTGAAAAGACATTTTAATGAAGCAAGGGCAATAGAATCAATAAACAACGATACATCAATTGAACAAGCAAAGAAAATAATTATGTCTATTTCCGAGCATTGCAATTTTTGGAATATTTTCAGTGATAACATTGCAATTGAGTTCATTTCAACTTCGGCTTGGAAACAGATTATACAATTAAATCAGTTTCTTTCATCAATCAACATTGCAGGTATTGAAGTTGAGGTCTTGCATAATTTACTACAATCTTCTATTGTATCTGCAAAGCGGAAGGTAGCTGGTCAATTCGCTACGCCAAAAAAATTAGCAGATTTATTAGTTAGGCTTACAATAGAAAACAAAGAAGGTGTTGTAATAGACCCTTGTTGTGGAACAGGGACAATTATTAATCAAGCGTATTTACTAAAAGAAGAATATGAAATAAACCAAGATGCTATTATCAATAACATTTGGGCATCGGATAAGCATTCATTTCCTATTCAATTATCAACACTTACTTTAGCTAAACCTAACAACATAGGTAAAGTATTAAACATTTTCAGAAAAGATGTAATTGATTTAGCTACAGGGCAAAATATTACTTTTAAAGACCCTAACAATGGAAACGACATTGTAAAACAGTTTCCAAATATTGATTATGTTGTTTCCAATCTTCCATTCATCAAAAGTAAAGAAATAGAAGTCTTAAACCCAAACATAACAGATATAAACAATTTTATTCGCGAAAAAGCAGACACTACAATTACATTAAGCGGTAAAAGTGACATTTTTGCTTATATCCCCTTTTATTTACATCAACTACAGTCTGAAAAAGGTAAAATTGGATTGATACTTTCTAATGCTTGGTTAGGAACTGATTACGGTGAAATTTTCTTAGAATTAATACAGAAATTTTACGATATTGAAACTGTTATAATTTCAGGAAAAGGTAAATGGTTTAATAATGCCAATGTAGTGACTACTTTACTGATTGCAAGTAAAAGAAATCCATCTATTCCAATTGTCCAGAATAGAACAATTTCATTTTGTACTTTAAAAGAATGTATTGATGAAATTCCTGACATCAAACAGTTGAGTGAAAGCATATTATTAGAAACAAATAATGAATTTGTTACGATCCAGAATTATTCAGTCAATCAAATAGCAAGTTTCGAAACAATTGGCGTCCCTTGGTGTGGTTATTTCGCAAAACTTAATTGGCTTTCGCAAGTATCAGAAAAACTAATAGACTGCAATTACTTTTTCAATTTTACTCGTGGAGAAAGAAGAGGTTGGAATGCGTTATTCTATCCTACTACTGGCCATAATATTGAAGCAGAATATATTAAACCAGTTTTGAAAAATCTAAGAGGGGCATCAGGTCTAAAATGTTCGGCAGATGCAGAAGCATTTTGCTGTTCAAGAAGTATTGTCGAATTAGAGCAACTTAATCATATTGGAGCAATACAATGGATTAGAAGTTTTGAAAATCAAAACAATGAAACTGGTATTCCTCTTACTCAATCTTTAAGAAAAGCTAATATGTTTTGGTATGAGATGAAAACCGATAATATGGCAGACTTTGTGGCTAATGTGAATTATGATAAAAGTCTGTTTATAGCAACATTCAGAAATCGTTCATTCATAGACCAAAGAATGATAGGTATTTCCTTAAAAGCAGGATTTCAAGACGAAAACAGATTATTATTACTCGCCCTGCTAAACAGCGTATTAAGTATGTTTTTTATTGAAAGTTTTGGGTTTGGAAGAGGTTTAGGAGCACTTGATTTGAGAGCCACAAAATTTGAAAGAGATTATAAGTTATTGAACTTTCAACTTTTATCAAACAAGCAGAAACAAATTATCATTAATGCTTTTCAACCAATAGCAAATAGAGACAGATTACCATTAGAGCAAGAGCTTGAACAAACAGACAGAATAAATTTTGAAAAAGTGCTTTTAAAAGCATTTAGTATAGATCAACATTTCGATTCAATAAAAGATTCTTTATTGCATCTTTATAATATAAGATTTGCTGTAAAAAATGATTAAGAAAGCCTACGCGCGTCCGTGCGCTTCGGCTTGAAGAGGGGCAGGAAAATTTTGAGTAACTTGCACTCTGTCCATCATGTAACAAGGTTTAGTGCGTTCACTCGGAGTACCTCGTTCAGGTCAGGTTTTTGAGTTGCTTTTGGGACGGAAGAGGAAGCAACTCAAAAACCTGACCCAATTGACCGCAGATTTCTTGTTGACTTTGGCTTTGTTTTGTTATATAAAGAGATTATTGGATTTATGCGGTCAACTGCGCATAAACCTGACGTTATGTAAAAGATTTGCCGCTGAGAGGAAAGAAGTAAGAAGTGGAAGAAGGTTTGAGAAATAAGAAAAGATCGGAGAGTGTTTAAGATATAAGAGAAGAGCGGCAAATCCTTCACATAACAGCTGACATAAGTTTCGCGCCCTTTCGAGCGCTTCAGGTCGGCGTTCGAGTTGTTTTGAATATTTCAGAAGAATACAACTCTCACTTGACCACATTGACGACAACTTTTACTCTTTTATTATTGATTATTTGGATAAGATAAAGTAGATTTGCTATAATATATTCGTCAACGTCATATGTCAGCAGGACGTTGTGTGAAATGGCATCGCATTAAATTGATAAAGTGAGATTAAAATGATTGAGAAACCTAATTTAAAAAATGTGCTTTCTATTTTAAGTATAATAATTATTGGATTTATATTAATAATGATTGAGAGAACATTTATTTCAGATGTACTTGTAAGACGTATCATTTTTTACATTTTTAGTATTTTAATTTTTTGTGGTTATTACTTTTTTATAAGACCTAACAATATTATTAAGTTAGCTAATTTGACGGTCGTCATTTTAATTCCAATTTTTATATTGTTATCTATGATTATTCATATTTTTGTTGAACATAATTTAGACAAGTATTTTATTCAAAGTTTATTTCTTTGGGTTATGACAATAGTTTTAATTTATATTAGTGCAATTCCCTATGCAATTTATAAAAAATATATCAAAAAATAATGCGATGCCACTTCACACAACAGCCGATATATCTCCGCTCCCTGCCGGTCGCTACGCCCTACGGGGTCATTTTTGCGGAGATTGTTGAAACTGTGATAAATTTGTTGATTTTGTCAGGAAAGATTGCTAAAATTAGACCGCAAAAACGACATATATCGGCGGACGTTGTAAGAAATTCGGCGGCAAGAGAGAAGGAGATTTATGTCAATACCAGACTTTCAGTCAATATTTTTGCCTCTATTAAAACAGTTGAAAGACAAAAAAGAACATAAATTAGCAGAGATAACAGAAAATCTTGCAAAAGAATTTAATTTATCTCAAGAGGAAAGAGAACAGTTATTACCTAGTGGACAACAAGAGGTTTTTAATAATAGAATTGGTTGGGCTCGAACATACTTAAAAAAAGCAGGTTGTCTTGACGCTCCAGCCAGAGCAACTATAGTTATAACCGATAGAGGATTAGACATTTTATCTAAAAATTTAAATATTTTAAATGTTAAATATTTAAAGCAATTTCCGGAATTTAACGACTTTCATACTATGAAAAATGATAAATCAAATGAATTAATAATTTCTGAAGAAGATTTAGGTGATCAAACTCCTCAAGAAACATTAGAATTATCATATCAGAAAATCCGCTCTGCACTGGCTCAAGAACTACTAATTAAAGTAAAAAAATCAACACCAGTTTTTTTTGAAAGACTAGTTGTTGAATTGATTGTAAAAATGGGTTATGGTGGTTCAATAAAAGATGCTGGAAGTGCAATAGGAAAAAGTGGTGATGAAGGAATTGATGGTATAGTTAAAGAAGATTTACTAGGGCTTGACACTATATATATTCAAGCTAAAAGATATACTGATACTATAATTGGAAGTCCTGAAATTGATAAATTTATTGGTGCTTTAACAAAAAAAAGAGCAAAAAAAGGTATATTTATTACGACTTCTTCATTTTCCAGACCTGCTATAGAGTCGTTACCACCTAATGATCCTAAAATTGTTTTGATAGATGGAGATTATTTAACTCAATTAATGATAGATTATAATATTGGCGTATCATTTGTGATGAGTTATGATGTAAAAAAAATTGATAATGATTATTTTGGCGATGAGTAGGAAGATGCCGCCGAACATCTTACAACAGCGGATATGTCTACGCAACTCTGTTCGAGTTGCTTCGCCCTGCGGGGATATTTTTTGTTTTGCTTAGCTTTCGCTTCGCTCGCTTTTTTGGCAAAACAAAAAACATCACATATCCGCGACGTTGTACGCAATTCAAAAAATATTTTCCAATGGAGAATGTTGAATGATAGGCTTTCGAAATTATTAAAAAGAGAAAAACATGTTAAATAAGCAAGAAATAATTGATAAATTAACATCTCATGCTAACACAAAGAAGGCTGATGGTGCAAAAGTAAGTTATCCAACTAAAATGACAGTTTTGGGCGTAAGAGTTCCTGATTTAAAAAATGTATTGAAAGAATATAACCCACGATTAAAACAAATTTCGGTGAATGACAAAATTAAATTAATTATAGAGCTTGTAAACACTAACATTATTGAATGTCAGCAGTTTGGATTTGAAATTATAAATGGTGATAAGAATTTACTTCAATTTCTTACAGAAAAAGATGCTTTTGCAATGATGGTAAATATGGATAATTGGCTTTCTGTTGATTATTTTGCCGGTGTTGTTTTAGGTCCGTTGTGGAGAGAGAAAAAAGTACCATACAAAAAAATCGAACAACTTGCTAAGTCAAAAGATTTTTGGGAAAAACGAATTGCTGTTGTAGCAACAGTTGCATTAAATCAAAAAGCAAGGAGTGGAAAAGGAGATGTTGAACAAACATTAAAAATTTGTAGTTTAGTTGCAAACGAAAAAAATGATATGGTAATAAAAGCATTATCGTGGGCATTACGTGAATTAGCAAAAATAGAGAAACAACCAGTTAAAGATTTTTTGGAAGAAAACAATAATCGTCTTTCACCAAAAATTATAAGAGAAGTAGGAAACAAAATTAATTTTGGAACAAAAATAATTAAATCATAGGAGATTAAAATGAATGAGTACAAATTTTGTCAAAGCTGTGGTATGCCAATGAAAAGTGATCCGGATAAAGGGGGAACAGAAAAAGATAGTTCAAAAAGCAATAAATATTGTTCTTATTGTTATCAAAATGGTAGCTTTACAAGTCCTGATATTAATGACCCAAAAAAAATGCAAACATTTTGTATTGAAAAGATGAAAGAACAAGGAATGCCAAAGATAGTTGGATGGCTTTTTACGCGAGGTATCCCGAAACTGGAAAGATGGAAAACAATTAGCAAATAAGTAATACTAAAGAAAGCCTATCATAATATTTTAGAACGGAAAATATTTTTTGAACAGCGTACAACATGGTTTAGTGCGTTCGGCTCGGAGACTCGCCTCAGGTCAGTTTTTTGAGTTGCTTCTTTGTTTGAAGAGGAAGCAACTCAAAAAACTGACCCAATTGACCGCTGATTTCTTATTGATTTTGGATTTTTTTTGTGATATAAATAGATTGTTGGTATTTTAGCGGTCAACAGCGCATAAACCAACACGTTGTAAGAAATGCTGCAAAAGATTTTTGTTATTTATTAGGAGTTGTAAAAAATGGGAAAAAATAAAAAGTCGATAGATATTATAATAACTTCAATATTAATGTTAATTTTTGGTATTGGAGAATTTGTTGTTGTAATAAGTGTTTCATTAAAAGATAAATTTGATTTAACATCATTTTTTGCGATTTCGCTTGGATTAATATATATAATTTGTGGCATTCTTTTATTTACTAAAAACACTTGGTCTATAAAAGTTATTTTATTTTTACTGTCGCTAAATATTATTATAAGACTAATTATGTTATTTACAAAATTATATCCTACCAACACTCAAACTGAAATGATTGGATTTATTATTGGCATTAGTTTTGTTTTAATTTTTATGATTTATATTATAATACGGAGAAAAGCATTTTTTAAATAATTTGCAGCACATCTTACAACAGCGGATATATGCTCCGCAACCTGTTCGGTTGCTTCGGGCTGCGCCATATTTTTTGTTTTGCTAGCTGCGCTTCGCTCGCTTTTTTGAAAAACAAAAAACGTCACATATCCGCGAACGTTAGCTGTAATGTTTGGGCAAAGATTTTGTATTATTAATTAAATGATAAGGAGTAAAAATTGCCAAATAATGAAATTGAACAACACCCGTATTTAAATTATTTACAAGTCAATGAAAAAGATATAAGACAAAATAATATTTATAAAAATATTATTGAATTTAAGAATATAATAATTGGCACATTCCCTGTGTATGGTTGTACTGATACAATAGATAGTATAGGAAATATTATTGAAAGTAGAAATACTGAAAATATGAGATTTTTTTATGGTAGTAAGCGAAGTGATTTTTGGTTACTTTTTTCGCAGGTTTTTTTAACGAACATTCCCTCTACACCAATAGAAGCCATAACAGCTTTAAACAATAATAATTTTTTAATTTCTGATGTAATTAGGAAAACCAAACGAAAGGGTAAAAGTGCATCTGATAAAGATTTACTCCCGGTAGAATTAAATACTGATTTAATTAAGTTTTTTAAGTGCCATGAAAATTTAAAGAACATATATTTTACCTCAACAGAAGAAAATGGAAATTCTCCTTATTCTTTATTTAAAACAATATTTAATATTTCCAATGAACAAGAATTTAATAGATTCGAAATTGATAGTAGATTATGGAGTTTGAATTTGATTATTGATGAAAGAGAATTTAATGTTTTTTTTCTTCCTACACCAAAAACAAGAGGAATTCATTTTAATGACCATAATAAACTAAGAATGTTCGTAAATTATTTAAATTCTGTTGATAATTCCTTTTATCAGGGGATTTGTAATATAAGAAAGAATCAAAGAACAAATCTACAAGAAGATAAGTTAACAATATATAGAAAAGATTTTTTATTAGAATGTTATAAACAAAGTTTAAAAGAATGTAATTTAAAGTTTAATGGTTCAATAAACTGTGCTGTTAAATAAGTAGAGAAATATTGGGTATAAACATTTGCCCAAACACAACAGCTAACAGCGCATATATCTCCGCTGCCTGTTCGGCAGCTCCGCCCTTCGGGAACATTTTTTGTTTTGCTAGCTGCGCTGCGCTCGCTTTGTTTGCAAAACAAAAAACGTCATATATTGGCGGACGTTATGTGAAACAGTCCGGCCAAAGGGAGAAGGATAAAGTTAAGAGGTTAGAGATTTGAACTAACAAACTTTCGGCGCCTTTAAGATTTGAAGAGTTTATAAAGAGTATCAAAGTTTTTATTGTTTAAAACAAGTTTTAGCTACTAAAATTTTTACTTGTTTTAAAACTATTAAAAGTTGGTTTTAAAAGTGTACTAATTTATTTTAAGAGTTCGGCGCCTGAAATGATCTGTTCTAATTTATTTTTGGAGAGTCAATTTCTGGATTAGCCACATATGGAATTTAACCAAATGGAAGATTTGGCCGTCCTGCATCACATAACAGCAAATTGCCGGGAAATGTTCGCTGTCGCTCCATTTCCCCAAATCCGCCGTTGGCGGACTTCGGCAATTTGCGAGACGTTGTCGGAAAGACTCGGCTAAAAAAGTGTAAAATAAAAATATTTGATTAAAATATATTTAAGGAGAAATAAACAATGAAAAAAATAAAACTAAGCTTTACTGTATTATTTATTATTATATTAATTTTTTTTATTAATTTTGGATGTAAATCAAATAAAACTGATAATAAAACTTATGTAGAACTTGATATTTACTCTGGTCAACCCAACCCGACATGGATTCTTCCATCCGCGATTGAAGAAGATATGATGAGTAGAATTACAAAACTTAAATCTACTTCTAAGATAACAATTAATCCACAGAATTTAGGCTATAGGGGTTTTATAATTAATACTCAAGATTCAGAGTCAAATATATTAAAAACTATTAAACTATATAAAGGATTCATTGAGGTTTCAAATTCTACAGGTAAAATGTATTACGAAGATCCTCAGAAAAAAATTGAAATATGGTTGCTTTCAACTTCTGTGTCTGCACAACCACCGGTTTCTGAAAATTTAATTATTCAAATCATTAATGAAATAAATATTGAATAAATAAGTTATTTTAAAAATGAAATATCGTCATATTAAAATATTAATAAATACTAAAAAAAGAGGCCGAGTCCATCCGACAACAGCCGATAAGCGCTCGCGGATTACCGCTCGGGTCTGCGGTTTTTGTTGTTTTTTTTGCGGAAGAGGAAGCAACAAAAACCTTGACCAAATCGCCGCTGGTTTGATATATTTATATGAGTTTTGATTTTAAGTAAATTAGAAGGTCGGTATTATTGTGGCGACTTCGCTTATCGGCGACGTTATGTAAAAGATTTGCCGCTGAGAGGAAAGAAGTAAGAAGTGGAAGAAGGTTTGAGAAATAAGAAAAGATCGGAGAGTGTTTAAGATATAAGAGAAGAGCGGCAAATCCTTCACATAACAGCTGACATAAGTTTCGCGCCCTTTCGAGCGCTTCAGGTCGGCGTTCGAGTTGTTTTGAATATTTCAGAAGAATACAACTCTCACTTGACCACATTGACGACAACTTTTACTCTTTTATTATTGATTATTTGGATAAGATAAAGTAGATTTGCTATAATATATTCGTCAACGTCATATGTCAGCAGGACGTTAGGTGTAATTTGAAATGCCTGAGATTGTGGGGGAAAATGTGAAGAAAGCAAGAGTATTTTATTTTACAGGTACAGGGAACTCACTTATTGCAGCAAGAATGATTGCTGAAAAAATTGACGGCTACATAGACCCAATAGCAAGTTACAGGGATGAACAGTCAGTTCTGGTCAAAGAAGATATAATTGGTATTGTTTTTCCCGTTTACGCTTCTCTGATTTTTGGTATTCCAGAAATTGTAAAGGATTTTTTAAATAAAATTATATATGAAAAGAATAAATATTATTTTATTGTTTGTACTCACGGTGGATACGGCTGTCCAAATGCATTTCCAACAATTAAAAATTGTTGTTCAATAGTAAAATCAAAAGGCAGTGTCATTAGAGGTCGTTTTTATGTGAGATTTCCCTTAAATTCCTTAGATTATGACCATATTCCAGTACCTATTGAAAGAGATACCTCGATAATACTTGATAAAGCATATAAAAAAATTGAGTTAATAGCTGATTTGATATTAAGGCAAAAAAGTGGTAATACATTTACTCAAAATATTTACAATTTTACATTAGGGCGAATATTTTCTATTACAAAAAAACCAATAATGAAGGCAATGAGAAAATACGCTAAAGAAGACGGAAATTTTGAATTAACTTATCACCAACTTGTTCATTTGACAGACCGGAGTATCAAGTTTATAAATGAAAAATGTAATAGCTGTGGAATATGTGAGAAAATCTGTCCAGTGAATAATATTCAACTTAAAAACGGCACTCCTAGTTGGAATCATAATTGTGAAATATGTTTTGCCTGCGATGAATGGTGTCCGCAAAAAGCAATTCGTCATTGGGGAAAATTTGAAGGGAAAGATTATCATCATCCCTTAGTTACGGTGAAAGACATAATAGAGCAGAAGTGTGAAAGATAAAAAGAAATGCAGAATTGAAAAGAAAAACTTAGAAGAGGCATTTCAAACTACACCTAACAGCCGATATATTTCCGCAACTCTTGCGAGTTGCTTCACCCTTCGGGGTCATTTATTTGTTTTGCTGCTGCGCTTCGCTCGCTTTGTTGCAAAACAAATAAACGACATATATCGGCGGACGTTGTGCGCTATGATTTTTAACTTCTTTATTGTAAGTGAAATATACATTTTTATT
>CAZSQU010000080.1:0-13998 GCA_964608985.1 uncultured Spirochaetales bacterium | reverse complement strand
GTATATCCGACAATTTTTTTCGGATATCCGAAAAAACCGACTGTTGATTTTTTTTATTATTATGTTAAAACAGTTTTTATTGAAGGGGTTAAGATGACTTAATTTCAAGAGGGCAAAAAAAAACAACCTTTGGCGAGGTTGCTTTTTTAAAACATCACAAGATTTTGTGAATAATATAATTCGAATCTGAATTCATATTAAATCACAAAATTCTAATTGTCAATACTTTTTCTTATAAAATTACCTGACAGGTGAGGTCTGCCCTTTTGGTTTTACAAATATATAAAACTAAAAGGAGAAAAACATGTATTTTAATGAAACGATTGCTAACCAATTTGGAGTTAATGCGGCGATCATTCTTCAAAACTTTGCTTTCTGGATTAACCGGAACAAAGAAAACGGAAGTAATTTAAAGGACGGTAAACACTGGACTTATATTACTCTCAAAGGTCTAAAGGAAAAGTTTCCTTTTCTATCATCAGATAAGATTCGTTATTCAATTTCAAAACTTATCGATGCAGGTATATTAACTAAAGGGAACTTCAACAAAACAAAGTATGATAGAACCCTCTGGTATTCATTCAACGATGATGACATCTTAAGTAGTATTATTTCAGGGATAAATAAAAATTCCCAAATGGATAAAGTGGTTTTACAAATTCCAACTTCTGAAATTCCCCAACCTATACCAGATATTAAAACAGATATAAATAAAGATGTAGAAGAAGTCCAAGACCATAAACATACTACAAACAAAAATATATCTAATCGTATTGATGATAATATTACTACTATTTCTGTTAATAATTCTTTTGAAGAGGATACAACAAAGATTATTGATGATTTAAAACAAAGAAAACTATCTAAAAGTCAAATAAATGAAATTATATCCAGTTATTCAAGCGAATATATCAATGATAAAGTTAAATTATATGATTTTGTTGAAAAAAACGACTCAAAAAAGATGAAAAACAAAGCAAGATTTTTATATATGGCTATAAAAGATGATTGGACTGATGATCTATACGAGTTATCAAAAAGATCTAAACAAAAAGAGGATAAAGAGTTTAAACAACAACAGGACATAAAAAAAAGAGATGGTTTAGAAAAAGAATATAACAAATATCTTGAAATTGAATGTAAAAAAGAATTTAATAACATGAAAGATAGTGAATTAAAAGAGATTGACGATCAGATCAAACTTGAATTAAACACACCTTTTTATATTTCAAACAAATCAATTTATGATATTGCTTTTGAATCTAAGCGGGTAAATGCCGTATTAAACCGGATTTCTCACAAAATATTGACATTTGAAGGGTTTATCGGTCGTATTTAGTTTGTTTTTTTAGTCTTTTTCCGATTGTTCGGTCAATGTTTGAGGATAGGCTGTTTAGGGGGGTAAAAAGTTTTTTCCTTTCCTGTGTTTAATCGGTTATTCGATGTGTTTCGGTTTCCGGTGGGTTTTAAGAGCTGGTTTTGGCTGGTATTTTGTCGGCAGGCTTTACTTGTTTTTTATTGCTGTGGGTACTAAAAACGACTATTTTTGTCGTTAAACCCGGTTAACAAAATTGCCCTTTTGTTAATTCGCCATTAGTTTATATACTTTAAACACCTTTAAAGAGATATTAAACTATCAAATAAATGTGATTGATTTGTCGCTATAATGCGACACAATATTTTAAATGTGAGGTTATAATAATGACTGTTGTTGCTCATTCTTCGATATCAATAATATCTAATCTTGTAGTTTTATCATTTTTCAACTACACAATAAATCTTTGGCATCTATTAGCAATGATAGTTTTCTCTTGGCTTCCCGATGTTGATTCCCCTTCAAGTCTTGCAGGCAAGATGTTCTTTTTCGTTTCAAAGAAAATCAATGTAATTTTCGGGCATAGAGGTTTTCTCCATTCGATAACATTTTTATCTATCGTTGTTCTTTTGACATTTGCAGTTTTTATCTTTGCTCCACAATATATTTATATTTACTTCATTATTTTTTATGTTGCTTATATCAGTCATTTAATAGCGGACTGTTTTAATATTTCGGGTGTTCGTCTTTTATATCCAAAATCTACGGTTTATGTTTTTCCCTTTAACGATGCATTCCGTTTCAGAAGCGGTAATATGAAAATCGAACTTCCAATTTTTATTACAACTCTTATTTTCTCCGGTATCTTTTACTTTACCGTTATGGAAAATCAAGGTTTAATCTCTTACTTAAGAATTAAGTTTGCAAACCCATCAATGGCAGAGGAACAGTTTACTAGTTTTGAAAAGTCAAAATATTTTGCCGATGTTGTCATTTATGATAAGATCTCCAGGCAGAATATAGATTTTAAAAATGTCGAAGTGTTATTTTCCGACAAAAACAAAATCATATTTTTTCAGGATAAAGATATAAAGTTCTTTGAAGATTCAGACATTTTTAAGATATCCAAAGTCAGTTTAAGAAAATCAGATTTAACATTTGATAAAGAGAGTTTTTCGGGTGATTTAAAAAGCCTATTAGAAACAGATTTTCGCGCCGCTTCCGGTGTAGTTTATTGTAATGTTGATTATAAAAACCACAGTATCACAAAAGAGAATGGCAATTCACGACTTTTCTTTTCATCAAAAACAGATATTAAAAACATTATAGATTTGGTAGATTCTGAAAATAATAAGATATTATCAGATATTGAAGATTTGAAACTTCAAACATCGATACACAAGATAAGAAAAATCAAAAACAGTTTATCGGTTCTAAATGATGATAAAGAGGTCGCAGTAAGAGAGTTACAAAAAACAGATGATATTAAGACAAAATTAGATTTGTCCGACCGGATCCGCAGGACCGATTCAAAAATCGACTCTTTAACACTTGAACTTTCTTTGATTGATACAGGCGATGATGATGAGGTTTTAAAAATGATTAAAGAAAACCAATCAAAGATTATAGAAAGTATTAAATGTGATTTAACGGTGATAAAATGAAATATATAGTTATTCTGGTCGTTTTATTTAATATTACTACCCTTTATTCAATACCGTTTACGAATATAGTTAAAATAGATTTAGTCCCTTTAGAAAGTTTATTAAACTCCGGTAAAGTCAGAATTAACAAAAACATTCAGAATAATATAAACTCATCATTTGCCCCGACATTCTCAACAGGCACAACATTTAACTATCTTGGAACTAATTTCAATGAAACCGACTTTTCAGAGCTCAATCAAAGACTTACAAACAGGATCGGATTGACCATATCATTTAATATTCCTGAGATAATCAAAACATATAATCAAAAAGAGATACTTGTAAACGACTTTATAACCCAGACAACAGATATATATTTAAACATTATTAAGCGGATTTATATGTCAAAAACGATTATAAAAAACATAGTTTTTTTAAAAGACTTAAGAAAAGCTATAATTGATTTTGAAAAACAAATATCTATAGATGATAAAATAATTATAAAAGAGAGTGAGCTTTTGACTTTATACCAGGAGATTATCACATTACAGTTACAGCTTTATAAAACAGCCGGAATCGATATCGGTTTTGATAGTTATAATGTTTCATATGATGTGGTGGTTGTGTCCGATATTTTCAATAATTCTTTAAGAAGAGTGGAGAGTAACAATAAATGAACGATGTAAAAAGGCTTCCAAAAGTCATATCAGATGAACAGGAAAAACTTCTTTTATCAGGTTGCAGAAGTACAAGAGACAGGGCAATTATCCGTTTTATGCTCAATACAGGTCTTAGAGTTAGTGAATTATGCGAACTAAAGCTCGGTAACCTTGATTTAAACAACAGGTATATAAAGATCATCGGTAAGGGCAACAAAGAGAGGATTGTAACTTTAAATAACGAGGTTATAACCTGTTTATCCGACTATATTTC
The DNA here is from genome assembly GCA_964608985.1 of uncultured Spirochaetales bacterium. Classification (GTDB taxonomy): domain Bacteria; phylum Spirochaetota; class GWE2-31-10; order GWE2-31-10; family CAYYKD01; genus CAYYKD01. Next base: position 10,104 of record CAZSQU010000080.1, on the reverse strand, counting down.
TTCAAAAAGATATTCTTCTGAGTATATTTTCTCGGCAAAAGGGGGGAATAAACTAACCCGAAACGCTGTCTGGCTTATGCTTAAAAAGGCTTCTATCAATTCAGGACTTGATAAAAAGGTTCATCCTCACATGTTAAGACACACATTCTGCACAAGATTAACTGAAAATAATGTTAGTATTGAAAAAATCGCAGAACTTGCCGGACACTCAAAACTTGATACGACCCGGATTTATTCTAAAGTCAGTTTAAACAAAAAACATGAGGCTGTTTCAAGTTTAAATAAAAAGTCGTTCTTTTCAGATTTGTTTGTAAGAAACAAAGAGACTGTTTTAAAAAGATCGCTTCCTGTCTCAAGACTTAAAACCGATACAGGCTTTATTCCCGACATTAGAAAAGAGGAGTTAAGACGGATTGAGGAGAATATAAGATTAAAGATTCATACTTCAATAATAGCTTCTGAGGGTTACGGTAAAAGTTCAATTTTAAAGTATTTCTATGAGTCTAACAGACTGGGAGAGAAAACATTTTTTTACCTTGATACCCTTGAGTCAAAAAAAGATATTTTAAGACTTATGGAGGATCTTTTTAATAAGTATTTTTTCCCTGATGTTAAGGATTTTAAGGAGTTAAAAAAAGAGTTAAATCAACTCGCTATAAACGAGATATTAGGTAAAATAAATAAAAATCTGTCTGAGGATTGCGTTTTGGTGATAGATGATGTTACAGGATTAACAAAGAGGATGAAAAGTGTATTTTATAAGCTTTCTAATTTGTTTGTTATCCTCACATCAAGTGAGGTAAAACACCCGATTATTTTAGATAAGTTTGATGTCGTTAAATTGGATCTTCTATCAAGACAAAACACTATTGTTTTAATCAATGCTCAGTTAAATATTAAGGATATTGATTATAAGATTTTATTGGAGATTTACGACATGATCTACGCAAGATCTCACGGTTTCCCGAGAGCAATAATTGAGATGACCGATAAGATGAAAAAAAACAATTATTCTGTTCATTCTATGGAAAATGATTGTTACTCCAATCCGGCAAATCAAAAGTCTATCGGTTGGTTATTGTTGTTTATCCTGTTTATAATGGTGGCGTTTATACTAAAGTTTTCCACAGGAGTTTTTGCCGGTGCGGCGTTAGTTTATGTTGCAATCATAATAATCCGGTTTATAATATTAAGGAGGGCATACAAGGGGAGTTGAATTGTAGTTTGTTTATATTATTAGATTGTAATTAAAAGGAGGTTGTATGGGCTTATTTAAGTTAAGATTTGATGATAGTATCGATCATGGGGTGCTAGTTAACACACAAAGAGAAAAAATTGATTATGAAGAGAGTTTTGAAAATTGGCTGGAAAATAGTCCTAATTTTTTATTTTCAGATGAGGGTAATACTGTTTTGTGGATAGGGCGACAAGCATCAGCAAAGGTCGGAGATACAGATAAATATCCTGATCTTATAGGGGTTGATTCTTTTGGCGATTTAATAATTGTTGAGTTAAAGAAAGGTAAAACCCCTCGGGAAGTTATAGCTCAGATCTTAGAATATAACTGTTGGGCATCGAATTTAAAATATGATGATTTAAATCAAATTTATTTAAATTATTCTAAGAACAGTTTGAAAAAAAATTTACTTGATGCTTATAATGAAATATTTAGTTTTGATGATATTGTTAACAAAGATATAGAGTTTAATAGAAATCAAAAATTATTTATTATTGCAGAAGAAATCTCGTCTACAGTACATGAAGTTTCAAGTTTTCTCAGACAAAAATATAAAATCGATCTTTCATGTTTAGAATATAAAGTTCTTAAAGCATCCAATAGTGAATATATAATTTCAACAGAAAGGGTTGTTGGATTTGATAACTTTCAAGAAAGTGCAATAGTTAACACTGTTTGGAATGAGCCTATTAAAGTAAAAAAAGTTGTAGAGAATGCAGTGTATAAATTTACGCTTAAAAATCAAGATAAAGTATTCACGCCAAGAGATATATATTCAGAAATCGTGAAAGAGTATCCAAAATTTAAAAGAAATACATTGAATTGTCAAATTATTGCTGATTGTGTTAATCATACTTCTAGAAAACACTATCCAAGTGGACAACAAGACTTATATTATAGAATAGCAGATGGTCAGTATAGATTATATAATAAGGATTGTGATGGGTATTGGGATTCTGAAGGGAAAAGGGTAAGTTAGTCGGTTAACAGTACTCCCCCCAACGGCTTGGAGGTTATCGGTATTTAGAGGGGTTTATCTCTTCGGTAAATCGCAAGTTTCGCTCGTCGTCGTCCGTGACTCCTCGCCGACATAATCACAGTTATCGTAAACCGCTAAAGCGGACGCACATCGTGTGCTTTTCCGATAACTGAGATTATGCCGACTGGCTCTTGTGGGTTGGTTATATATATCCAAGCCGTTGGGGGGGGGGCGGGTCTTTTAATATAGCGCAGTTTTTTACCACGGTGCGGTAAAAAACCTGCTTTATGGGTTAGATTAAATTAAACTTAAAGGGGTATTTAATGAAAAGGTTTGTTTTGGTTTTAATTATTTTAATTTGTTCATTTACTGTATTTGGTCAAAGTAAAAAAACAGATTGGGAGTTTCTTAATTTAATAGGACAGGTCAAGGAGCATGTTTTAATCACTTACAATGTAAAAGTAAAGGAGGGGGAAATAGATAAAAAACCCACAAAGAGAGAGGTTCAGATATTTAATAAATATGGAAGTTTAGTTGAACGATATTTTTTCAACATATCTTCATACAATGGAGATATCTATGAGACTTTAGATTATAAAGAAATTTATAATTTTGATGATAAAGCAGGAAAGATTGGACTTGATTATTATGATTCAGAAGGAGCACTGACTTCAAGACTTGAATTTAAAAAAGATAAACTCGGCAATATTATTGAAGAATTAACATTGGTTGAGAAAGTAATAAGAGATAAAACTACTTATAAGTATGATAAGAAAGGCAACTTGATTGAAAAGGTATCTTCTGATAAAGGCAAAGAAATATATAAATATAATAGCAATGGCAATATTTCTGAAATTGAGGTTTATAGTATCGATTATAATTATTTGTCTGACAAGTTTATTTTAGTGTACAATGATAGTGGTCGGTTAATAGAAAAGCAGCGGTTTTTAAACGGGGATTCCTTTGTTTACAAGTATGTTTATCTATACGATGACCAAGACTGTATGTACGAAGTTTCAAGCATTAATGACATGGATGAGATATTGGAAAAACATCTTTATAAGTATGATGATAAAAAAAACATAAGTGAAGATACTTATTTTAATGGAAATGAGCTTATAGAACTTATTCAACACCAATATAGTTTCTTCAACTAACGGTAATATATTTAATTTTAAAGGGGTATAAATTATGCAAAATGTTGCAGTTGTTGAAAATCAAAGAGCGAGTTTAGAGAAACTTGAACACAGGATCAATTTAAGTATCAGAAATGCCGCACAAAACATGGCAAATATTTTAATCGCATTAAAAGAGATTCGGGATAATAAATACTATCTATTGAGAAATTGCCGATCTCTCCGGGAGTATATTATAAAAATGGACTATATGAAGCGGTTAAACCTCCATATTTCAAGTATATTTTTAAAGCTCCAACTTATAGATTACGGCAACAAATACCAGCTTGATTACTTCGATATCCAGGACATCGGAGAGGCAAAAATGAAGCTTTTAGTTCAGACCGATAAGGAGATCGGAAAAGATATAACTGTAGATGAACTTAAAAAGAAAAAGCTTATCGAACTTGAAAACAATTTCAGATCCCGAAATGTGTCGTCAGATACGACAGATTCACCGGAAAGGAAAAAGATTATCTTTGATATTGAACATTTTAAAGAGGTTTTAATAAACGATAAAGACCAGGAGATTATTATTAAGATCAATAAAACTGTTTTTAATAAGTATTTGAATGATTTTAAGGAGGTTGAGGGTGTAAGGTTTGGGGGGGTGAGATATTAGCGTATATTTCATAGATTGAGTTTGATTTATTTTCGGATTTTTAGTAATCTCATATGAACATATTTCTATTCGATTTATTTTATTTAGTTGCTATTTATAATTTTAACTTATGTCTTAGGAGAGTCTATCTTGTTATTTCTTAATGGAAAACATGTTGATTTATATACAGGTGAAAATCAATGTCAGTGCATTTTATTGCATAATGAAAATATAGTCTCCAAATTAATGTCATTCAATGGGTCTTATTCATTTAGGGGGCAATCAAATGCAGAATGGTCACTAAAAACGAGTATAGAGCGTTTTATTGAAAATAATCCAACATCAATACCCGTAAATCGAATCGAAGAAAGACTTCTTGAAAATTTTAAACAAAAAGCAACATTCTACCTAAATAGTCAGGGTATACAATTGGACAGTCTAGATCAAAATGATATTTTAGCATTAATGCAACACCATGGCGCCCCAACCAGAATGTTAGATTTCTCTGAATCAATAATAATAGCGATTGCTTTTGCCGTAATTGATGACTCTATAAATGATAGCGCTGTTTTTGCCGTAAGGCGCCTTATAACTGAAACAAATTCAGATGCAAATGATTTTATTATGAACATGTTAATTGATTCTAATAACAAAGGGCAGTTATCCGATTCAATTAAAATTCCCAAACCAACAGCGATAGAAAATAAAATTAAGACTTATTTTGCTAAAAAACCTTGTTTGCGAAATATAAATCAAAAAGGGTATTTTTTATATCCTGAAACCATAGATATTCCATTTGAAAATGTTCTATCAAACAATTTGGGGTTGAAAAGTTTGATATTTGGTCAACCTCAAAAGTTTGATGATTTAGAATTATCAGATATTATTAATAAGTCTACGGTTTTAAAATTAATAATTCCAAAAGAATTTAAGGGTAACATTCGTAATATGATATTCAAAAATACTAGTATGGTAACACTATTCCCCGGCATTGAGGGGGTAGCTAAGTCATTATATGAAATTGATACAACTAAGATTGTTTAGTAATTTAATATTAAATAGGACTTGGATAGATAATTACATAAGATGTGATATTATTTCTGCTAATATAAGCTAAAATAATAGACTTATTTTGTAGGCTATGATATACTATTTGTAATATTAGGGAGTTTCTATTGAAAAATAATTTGACTGTTGGAAGTATGTTTGCAGGGATAGGTGGCGTCTGTTTAGGTTTTAAAAATGCTGGGTTTAGTATAATCTGGGCAAATGAAATTGATAAAAACGCTTGTATTACTTATCGAGAAAATTTTGGTAAAGATTATCTACAAGAGGATGATATAAGATTTATTAAAGGTAAAGATATTCCTAATTTCGATATTTTAACTGCGGGTTTTCCTTGTCAAGCATTTTCTATTGCGGGTTATCAAAAGGGCTTTGAAGATGATCGTGGCAATCTTTTTTTTGAAGTTTTAAGGATTATTAAGGAAAAAGAAGAAGCTGGACATAAACCACAAATTCTATTTCTAGAAAATGTAAAAAATCTCGTAACCCATGACAAAGGAAACACATTTAAGGTTATATTAGAGGCGTTGGAGTTATATGGATATTATATAAAGTATAAAGTATTAAATACAATGGAGTATGGGAATATACCACAAAATAGGGAAAGAATCTATATTGTAGGATTTACGGATAATAAAAAATATAATAGATTTAATTTTCCTGATAAGATAAATCTTAATACAAGCGTTAGAGATGTTTTAATAAACGAAAAACAAAATGATAAATATTACTATGAGAAATCAAAATACTTCCCAATATTAAAAGATGTTATAACTAATAGAAATACTGTCTATCAGTGGCGGAGGGTTTATGTTAGAGAGAACAAGAATAATGTTTGTCCTACATTAACAGCAAATATGGGTACAGGAGGACATAATGTGCCTTTAGTACTAGATGATTATGGGATAAGAAAATTAACACCATTAGAGACATTTAAATTTCAAGGATTCCCACCAAATTTTTTATTACCTAAAATGGCAGATGCACACTTATATAAACAAGCAGGTAATTCAGTTTCAGTAAGCGTTATAGAAAGGATTGCCTATGAAATTTACGACACATTTCAAGATAATTATGAAAAAAAACGCCTTTATCAATTAACATTATTTTAGAGCGTGTTAACATTTCCTTTGAAAACAGGTTTCAATGAGTTTTTTTTAATAATTTCAGTATATATACTAAATCTCGGTCGTTTACCCTGAGATTGCTGTTCTTTTAATGTTTGTTTTGAGTTTACTTTATGGTTATAAATACTGTAGTTATCAATTAAGTAGATATGAAATGTTCCATCCCATTTTCCATCAACATAAAAATCCATAAAATATATCTCATCCCATTCTGATTTCGGTCCAAAAGATGTCAAATCTGGAATAACACTACAAGCTTTTACCTGTATTCTCTTGTTTCTATTTAAATCATAACAATCAAAAGATGTGTTTGCACCACTAATACTATTAACAACTCTAACAGTGTTCATAGAGATACAAAATACCGGTTCAGACAACCCCTCTGGCAAGTTTACTTCTCTAGCAAATAAAGCAGATAAATTATCACAAAGCTCTATCCATTTTTTATATGTTTCGCTTATTTTATTTTTATCGTTATTATCATACTCAATCACATCTGTGCCAAATTCGCCCTCTGGTAACTTAATTTTAACCTTTTTTATTTTCATATTTACTTCTCATTATTTCTAGAATTTAAGCAGTTCCCATAACTCAATATTAAAAGCCGTAGCAAGTTGTTTTAGTTTTTCAATGGATATTGTTTTTATTCCTCTTTCGATGTCACTAATGTAACTTCTATCCATATTTGCTAATTCTCCTAATTTTTCTTGAGTCAAATTGTACTTTATTCGTAATTGTTTTAGATGATTCCCAAACTGTGTTTTAATATCCATCATTCTATAATAGTAGTAATTAGCCTACAAGTCAATCGGCTATAGCCTACAATAATAAGAAATGACATTTTCTACCACATCTGGTTATTGTTTTTTTGTAGATATTTATATATGTTTTATGGTATAGTTTTTATTAGATTAGGTTGATTGATTTTAGTATCTTTAAGTATTTGTGTTATGTATTGATATAGTATTTTATACTAATATATTGATGGTTGAGATTTTAAATTTTGGCAGTTATTTAATGATATAAAAAAATATCTACAACCTTAAAAATCTATTTTTTAAGGTTGTAACCTCCATCATTTGTTGTAACGATACTCGAAAAAGTATAATCGGCAATGTGTTGATGGTATATTAGGCTCTTAACATGCAAGGATGTTAGTTACATTTAGAGATTTTTCAGGCAATAACCCCCTACCCCCCCCTCACACATTCCTAAAAAACACTTCTTTCCATTCTTTCAAAACTCCACCTCGTGTTTTGTTCTGATCAACAATTAGCCCGATATCTGAGCCGATTGATTTAAGTTCAGTTATCTCTTTTGCTGTTAGTTCATCCGGTAGCTTCTTTATAAACTGCATAAATATTGATCGTATATTCGTTTTTGTTGTTTTCTCCGATACAAGACCATATTTTATTTTTAACTCTTTTACCTCTGATGCGATCTCTCGAGCTGATTCTATTTTTATCTTTTTGATCATCTCTTTTTTAAGATCATCTTTAACCTTATCATTTACATCATTTGATTTTAATATTGATATTACAGGTAATAATTTAGAAAACTCGATATTATTCTCGTGTGCAAACGTTTGCACACCGAAAAACTCAATCAGGTCTATATAATTATATGCTGTTCTTCTTCCGACAGTTATCTCATTTTCGACAAATGCTTTAAAGTCAAGATAACCATCATTTTCATATAGTTTATTCTCTTTTATCTTCTTTAATCTCTGAGCCATAAGTAAAAAGCTGTATTGGGTCATTCCGGCTAAAAATTTAGCCTCCTCTTTTAAGCTTTCATAGTCATCAGGGCAGTTATCAAAATTAAACATATTTACAAAGTTATCCCGTAAAATCTGTTTTAATTCATCCTTATCTTTCGGGCTTAACTTTCTATCTTCATCAATTATTTCAACAGCATTTATTAAATTCTCTTTTGTAGGTTCTATCTCGATTTTTTCAATAGTAAGCTTTGTTTCATCATCCATATCAAATTCTGACATGGTTTTGCTTATATCCCGACCATGTTTTATATTACTAAATACCTTTTTAGCCATCTATTTTACCTCTCATCATAAACTTTTTTCATCATGCTTTTAAATAGGTCTTCCAGTTCCTCGACAGGTTTTTTATCTTTATATAATTCAAATATACTCTCTTCTACTGCGGTTCTCTCTGCAAACCCGATAAACTTTCTTATTTTTTCTTCAAACAGCTTCTCTTTTAATCCGTTTTTATACTCTTCAAGCATAGATTTACCGAGCGAGGTTTCAACCCCCTCATACATACTCATAAAGCCGTAATAGTCTATAAAGTCCTTATTCATCTCACGGAGGTTTTTTATTGTTCTTAATGCTTCATCAAGACCATCATAACAAAGAGGGTGAGCAACAAGCGGTATCATTATAAAGTTACTTAAAAGGACACCAAAACGGCTGAATGAATTCATAGTCGGAGGACAGTCAACAACAATAACCTGGTATTTCTTAAAAAATGAATACATTTTTTCTTTGTGTTGTAAAAGTTCACTCTCATATATAAACGCTTTTCTTGACATCTTTAGTGATGCCGGTAATATATCGGTGTTATCATCTATTTTACAAACGATGTTTTGTAAAGGTGTATTATTTTCTAAATGCTCGTATAATGTGGCTCTATCTCTATCGTATTTCAAATATATATCGGTGATACTTGCCTGCGGATCAAGGTCAACAAGTAGTGTTTTTAAGTTATGTTTTTTTAAAAAATCGGTAAAAAGAACCGTTGCAGTTGATTTTCCAACCCCGCCTTTTTGATTAAAGAATGTGATAACAGTCGGGATAGATTGTAAAAAATCAACTTTTTCAAGTCTTTCTATCCGTTCATTTTCTCCCTGCTGTGCCTTAACTCTGCCATCTTTTATCATATCTCTTATTGTCGTTTCCGGTATATTCGACAATTTACTTGCTTCCGAAATCTTAATTAACATATCCCCTCCAAATAACAATGGCATTTTATTCAAATTAAATTCCGTTGTCAATATATTTTCTACGAAATTATTTTTTTTTATTTTTCCGTAATTAATATATTGCATTAATTTTTAAATTAATCTATACTTTTACCTGTTGGGGGGTGTAATTATGAATACTATTACGATTGACGATTTAAAAACAAAAGATTTTAGCTTGATTGACTCAATGTTAAAATCAGAAGTTGTTCATGTAAAAAAAGACGAAACATTTAAATATGTCATCATGACAGAAGATGAATACAGATTATTACTTGATAAACATTTTGAGGATGAAACGCTGTATTCTTACTCACAATACAAAGATAATAAGTTTAATACTGGCTCAAGTAAAGACTTGTTTGTTGATTTGGGTATATAATGTTTTCTTTAGTATGGACTGACTTCTTTAAAAGAAAAGCTACTAAATTCTTGCAAAAACACCCTGACCTAAAAGACAATTTTAAAGAGCTTGTTACATTGATGGAAATTAATCCATTCGAGCAGTCTTTAAAAACACATAAACTAAAAGGTAATCTTAAAGAGTTCTATGGAATAAGTTTGACATATTCTTATAGACTTGTTGTTGATATAAAGGTTACAAAAAATGAGATAATTTTATTAAACATTGGGTCGCACGATGAAGTTTATTAAATTATTTTTTTGTTTTCTTGTGTATTGTATTTTAAATTGATTTAAGAGCAAACCCAAACTATAGTTTGGTTGCGTTTTATTGAAAAAACTATTATCTAAATATTGATTTTAATAATATCAATATTGTTGCTTTTGTAGTTTTTTCCAATTTGTTTAATCACTATCCAAATTGTTTAATGTTTTGTTAAATAATTTGGATGATTTTATGATATAAGGTTTTTGTCTTGTTGTATATCCGACAATTTTTTTCGGATATCCGAAAAAACCGACTGTTGATTTTTTTT
>CAZSQU010000079.1:12159-14141 GCA_964608985.1 uncultured Spirochaetales bacterium | reverse complement strand
AAATATTAGTTATGCAACAATATCCATCTATAGAAGATAACAATCCATCCGAGCGAAACTTCATTGTCCTCGATGCTTCCGGTGATGAGGTGTGGTAATTTTTAATAAAAACAAGCTGTTTCATCGTGAGACAGCTTAGTTTATTTAATAATGAATATAATTAAAAAGTTTTGGAGGTGTTTATGAAAAGAATTGCTAAATTGATTTTTGTTTTTCTTTTCATCTTGACGGTTGTCGGTTGTTCTCAGAACAGCTTAACCGGAAAAGAGGAAGTGGCGGAAGGCGGGATTTTTGTATCGCTTGACAGCAATATTGATCTGAATGCTGCGAGGGATATAGCTATGGCTAAGATTGTTCAGGTTGCCGGTATTGACTCACAATGGGAAGACGCTGAAATAAGTGAAAGTTTTCTGTGGTATAATCCAATGGTTACTGTTGGACCTGCTTATGTTGAATATAAAGTTATTAGTCAAGGAGCAGATCAAGGGTATGTAATGGTAAGTTTGACAGATCTTGACTTCCAAACACCTGAGTATCATACAGAAGGTAAGCCGATGTATGAATACCTTCAAAGAAGAGCAGGCACTATTGAAGTAAAGGGCATAAAGTTTAGTCCTTTTGCCTATGCCGGTGAGTATGTAACAAGAAACGGGGTTGGAAGAGTTTATCTTGGAACACTTGAGCATCTAAATAATATTGATTCAACAAGGTCAGTAACAAATGAAGATGTTTATGATTCTTTCTTAAATGTAAAAAATAATCACCCCCCAATTCTTTTTTATAATGACAGCCAATTATCTGCCAACCATTTTGCTCCAATTTATCAAACCGTATTATACAGAGATAGATGGAATGGTAGGATATACAGTGCTGAATGCAGCATCGTGATGGGGCAAGGAGATGCCTATCAATATAAGACAATAGAATCGAAAAGTGAAGTTTTTTATGATGTAATTACAGTAAACATATGGAAATAAGGAGTGCAACTATGAGGAATTATTTAGTATATTCTATAGTTTATATTTTGATTTGTCTTTGCTCAAGCTGTGATATTTGGGAGCCTTCTACTTCGTCTGTACCTGCGTCTCCGACAAATGTAGTGTTTACCCCGACAGAAGTAAGAGCTGGGGATGATTTGGTCATTAGATTTGATTTATACGATGATGGAATTACAACTAAAACATTTGAAGATGTAACGGTTGACGCTAACGGAATCATACAGCATACCAATGTTGATCCAGAGTTATTTCCTCAGTATGCATCTTATACTGATGAGCAAAAGAACTCGATGGTGGAATTTGGAATAAAATTACTTGACGGTGCAGAAGATGACAAGCAGTATTATATACAACCTGATGGGAACTATACAGTTGTGTATCATCCAGAGTATTATGAAAGAAGAAAGATATATCCTGAGCAATACATTAAGTTTGCACTAGGCGAGATAAGGTTAATAGTACCAGACGATGCAATATCAGGTCCTATCATTCTTAACTTTGGTGGAGGCGATGGAGATGGATTTAGTGACAATAACCTTATTGTCCTTGATGCTTCCGGAGATGAGGTGTGGTAGAGTAAAAAATATGTTTTTACGCCTTTTTAAAAGGGACATTTTTTTATGTTAAAAGCTTTTCGATTGGCATACCCTGTTTGTTCACAAAATCAGGAAAATTTCTTTTATAAAGATTTATTAATAGCATAATCAATGGTGAGGTCAGTCTGTTAAAAATAATTCTATCAATTATTCTATATTTGGCTCTTTTTCTTATTATTGTTTTTAATATCAAATCTGTGATTTTTCTTTTTTTACCGGTAACAGATATGTAGAATTTGTATGGGTATTTATGTTTATTGTAGTATTTAACTATCAGATTATCAATAATCTCAAGAAGTGTTTCCTTACCGGTTAAGATAAATTCTCTGATGAAATATAATATGTATATTGTATCAAAATGATAATCATAATCATAGTCAAATCTAAG
>CAZSQU010000079.1:2085-12149 GCA_964608985.1 uncultured Spirochaetales bacterium | reverse complement strand
CTATTTTTAAGTTTTTTAAACTTAATCAGTGTATCTCTACCCATTTCGATGCTGTGAGCGTTATTATTGGAATAATTACGATATAAACTTATTATCGTGTCATTTACCGTAACATTATTCCAGAATATATGCAGAATCGGAGGAATTCTCACCCTATTGATAAAGAGTGTATTTGATGCGAATTCCGGATAGTAGTACAATCTTTTAATTATTTCTTCAGATATTAAAAGAAAATCTATTGCATCGCTTAGTTGATCGTATGAAAAGAATAAAGAAAGTGCCTCTAAGCAACTGATATTTTCTTTAAACATTTTAATAGTTATGAATGTATTTAGTCTATTCCAAAAAGATCCGTTCTTATGGTAAGTCCGCCTACGGAAATCTGACCAGCCGCCGGTTTGACACCAAACCGATATTCCGCAGAATGTATTTTCATCAAGAAGCTGTTTATGGAATTTTTCATATTCCCAACCGACAAATGAAGGAATTTCACCAAAACCTTCATACTCTCTTCTTGTCTGCAATTCAATTATTTTATTCAATCCTTTTATAAAAAAAGATTGATTTAGTTCGTAAAACCTCATGAAATCGCCGTCGCCGTATTTCATTGATACAATCAAATTATCACTTTTTATGTTATTAAACACTTTCTTAAATCTTTTTGTATTCCAGTTAAGATCACCGATTGATCCAATGCCTATTGTCCATGTCCTGAATATCATAAGCTTTTTATTTTGTTCAAAAACAGGAAGAATGCTTTTTATAAATAAATTAGCTTTATTTGAATTATTAATAATTACACGGCTTTTAAAAGTGCTTTTTATGTCAATCCCGTCAGATTCTCCGATTCTAAAAATTATACCGTCAATCAAATCCTGAAAATATATAAATAGCTCATCAATTGCATTTCTAAGAGAATCTGTTAATTTTATAATATTATTGCCAAGATGTTTCTTTATATCATCATTATAAAACATTACATCTGTTGTTATAAAAATCTTCATTTTGTATTTTTTGGCAATGATAAATAGTTTTTGATAGTAATTTCTGTATTTTTTAATTTTTTCTTTTAGTGAGGGATTATAGAAATCAAATATTAAAATCTTTTGAAGTTCATCAAGAGATATTGAATTATATCCTTCATGACAAACCTTGTTTATATAACCATCAAAAACCGGTAATATTTTTCTACCGGCTTTCTTTTTTATTTCTTCATTTTTTTCTAAATTATCAAATGGGATCTTTGACCAATTAATTTTTTCTTTAGGAAGTTTACGGCAGAATGGACTTATTGAATCAATCATAAATATTTTTTGCATAATCTATATATTATGAATTAATTGTTAAGAAAAAATTATAATAGTGTTATTAAAACGATAAATATGTGATCTACCGGCTATTGTTTTGTTAATGAGATTATGGTTTCAATATTTTCCATAAAAACATCAACAATTTTGGGATCAAAGTGAGTCCCTCTTCCTTTCTGAATTATATTAATTACCTCATTAACATCTACAGCTTTCCTGTAAATACGGTCATTACATAACGCATCAAAGACATCGGCAATTGAAATAATACGGGCATAAATATGTATATCCTCACCTTTAAGACTGTTTGGATATCCCGTGCCGTCAAATTTTTCCTGATGTTGTAATGCAATTATTGCTGCGGCTTTTAGTATCTTTCTGTTCGATTTCTTAAGCATTTTATAACCGATAGTAGTGTGCATTTTGATTACATCATATTCGTTCTTGTCAAGTTTGTCGGGCTTATTAAGAATTGAGTCAGGAATGCCGAGCTTACCTATATCGTGCATGGGGGAGGCAAGTTTAATGAGTTCAACCTCTGATTCGGGAAGACCGAGTTTGGTTGCGATCAAAGCTCCTATCTGTGCAACGCGGTTAACATGGTTACCCGTTTCGTTGCTTCTCCCTTCAACAATTTCTGATAATGTAAGAATTATCTCTTTTTGTGTATCGGTTATCTCTTCATGCAAGTATATATTATCAAATGCAAGGGACACATTCTGTAGAAAGATTTTTAAAAGATCAGTCTCCCAGTTCTCAAGGGGATGCCATGTTTCAAAATAAAGAAAGTTTTCATTGCCGTTTTCGGTTCTGAACATGCTTATACCAAAATTATCTTCAAAAATAGATATTCCGAGTTTAATTGCCTTATTGATTCTTGATAAAACGCTATCCGATAGGGTCTTATTTATATCCCCGTCAAGAAAATCATAATATTTACCTGATGCGGCAAATATTCTATAAACAGCTTCATTGCCGACCATATTAATTCGTTGGCAAAATACCGCATCCGATTTGACCTTCAAGATTGAGGTTAATTGAGTAAGAATACCTGACGCAAGTTTTTCAAATGATTGTAATTTGAAAATTGTAGCCGATGCATCAATTATCTTCTCAAGCCCTTTTTTGTTTGCTTCAATAATCATAATATCATTATATGCTCTTAGCGATGAGATTAAAACAGTAAAGAGCTTTCGAGAGGTTAGTTCTGTTTTCTCTTTATAATCGTTTATATCATAATTTGTAATTATTCGTTCTTCCGGTGCGTTCCCCGGTTGACCCGTTCTTAATATAATCCTAACAAATTTATTATTCAGGTTTTCTCGGATATACTTAACAAGTTTGAGTCCCGAATCTATCCCTTCCATTACAACATCAAGAAATACAACAGCAATATCAGGGTTGTCATGGAAGCATTTTTTTGTCTCTTCTTCAGAATAGGCACTCAAAAAAGAAACAGCTTTACCGTTAAATTTAAAACCTTCTAAAACTTTCTTAGTTAGAACATGAACATCCGGTTCATCATCAACAATAAGAATTTTCCAGCAGAATGGAGTAATATCCGTTGAAATGTTTTTTTCTGATTCTTCTGCAAATATAAATTTGTCATTATACACTTTATTACTCCTATCAATACACTTTTTAAATTAAATTAAATCTTTTTTATATTAAAAATAAATGTTGTCCCTTTTCCCAAACTGCTCTCACATTTAATAGAACCGTTAAACTTGGTTGTTACAATATTAAAAATAATATATAATCCAAGTCCCGATCCGCCTGAACCTCTTTTTGTGGTAAAAAACGGATCAAATATCTTGTCAATAATCTCTTCAGAAATGCCTGCACCATCATCTGTATATCGAATAATTATTTCATCATCTTGATTGTCAAATACAGAAATTTTTATGTATCCTTCATCATTTTTATTATAACCATGAGTTAAAGAGTTAATTATAAGGTTTGTGATAACCTGAGAGAGTGCGCCCGGGTATCCGGAAATGTCTATGGATTCATCACATTCAATATCTACTTTGATTTTAGTTGATTTTAATTTAGGATGCAAGCTGAGTAATATCTCCCGAAGATATTCTTTAATATTAAACTGCCGCTTTTCTTCACTTGATTGGTCAACCGACACCTGTTTAAAACTGTTTATAAGATCGCCGGCCCTTTTTAGATTGGTAAACAGAAGTGCAGAAAGCTCTTGGACTGAGGTCATATATTCTTTAAGTGCAGTTTTGGTTATTGAATTTTCTTCAAACAGTTTAATAAAATCTCCGGTTTTTTCAATTATATGGGTTGATGCGGTAACACCTATTCCTACCGGTGTATTGATCTCATGGGCAACACCTGCTACAAGTTCGCCTAAAGCTGCCATCTTTTCTGCTCTAATTAACTGTTCTTCTGTTTCTTTCAGTTCATTTAGGGTTTTTTCGAGTTCTTGAATTGCCTCTTTATACATATGTGTCCGGTCATTTACTTTTTTTTCAAGTTCAAGATTAAGTATCTCAAGGTTTTCTTTTGCCTTATGTGTTTCTGTAACATCGATGCCGGTACCGATCATCCAGGATATTTCATTTCGTTCATCCCGTAGAGCAGTATTCTGCCAAAAAATAGTCAGATCATCACCTGAATGGTTTTTCACTCTTGAATAAAACGACTCCGAAATAAAGCAGTTATAAACAAGATCAAGGAGTATTTTAGAGCCGACTGTCTCTTTGTTGGATTCCACAAACTCCCATAGGTACTTACCTTCTACCGATTCCCTCGAAAGCCCCGTAATCTCTTCACATTTTTTATTAAATTTATAAATGTTTTTCTCAGGGTCGATTACAACTATCAACGCACCGACTGTATATATAATGTTATTAATAAGTGTTAACGAATCGCGATAATTAATAATCAGCTTATTAACATTTTTAACTATCAGATCAAATTCTCTAATTCCATGATAGGTATTTTCTTCGCCCTTGTAAATGTGCTTTAGTAGTGATTTTAACGGAAGCCTGATTTGAACTCTAATAATAAATGCAACAGAAACTGACAATAAAATAAGAACAAATGCAAGAATAGCAGAAATGTATTTAAATCTATGTAATAAAACTGCCGGTTCTACAAGTCCGATATTTTTTATTATTACAATAAAAAAAATTGATAAAAATAATATATAGAGAAATGTTGTTGATAAAAAAAGAATAGCAGAGACTCTTCTATCGAGTCTTTTAAATAAATCGCCGAAAAATTTCAATGTTATTATCCGAATTATTTTATATTTCACCAATTAATTTATATAAACGCCTGAATTATAAAATATCATTCTATTATTATGAATTAAGTATATATTTTATTATTTTTTATGTCAATCCAAATTCTATCTAATTTTGATTTGATTACTTGTAGAATCTGAAACACATATGTGACCCTTAAGTAAAATATTAATTTAATAATTTTAAAATCAAATAAAATAGACTACAATACACATATGAAATATCTTTTAATAATTAATCCGAAATCAGGCAACAGACTTCAGAAGACCTACGAACATAGGGTAAGACATTACTTTGAATGGTATGGCATTAAAACTGAAGTCAGATACTCCGAATATCCGGGGCACTCTACCATAATAGCTCGTGAGTCGTTAAATCAAGGGTTTGATGTTATCATTGGTTGTGGTGGTGATGGTACAATCAATGAGGTTGTAAACGGATTAGCTTGTTCTGAACAAAAGATGGGGATCATTCCATGGGGAACGGGGAATGTTTTTGCCAGGGAGATGAATTTTCCTCTGTCATTAAAAAAAATTTGCAAAATGATCAGGAAAGGTAGAAGTGTCCGTATAGATCTCGGTAAAGCTGAAGACAGATATTTTTTGCTGATGTACAGTTCCGGTTTTGATGCTTACGCCCTTAAACATGTAGAGAGGAAAGGCATAAAAAAAATATTTGGTGTTTTTGCATATATTATTGGAGCTGTAAAAGGGTTTGTCAGATATCGATTTCCTGAGATAAATGTAGAGTTTGAGGATAATACTACAATGACTGCAAGCATGGTTGTGGTTTCAAATACAAGCAGGTACGGAAGATACTTTAAGTTCTCGCCTACTGCAATACCTGTGGATGGTGTTCTTGATCTTTTTATTTATAAAGAGCGGGGGCGATGGAGTCTGATTAAACTCTTTATGAGACTATTAATAAATTCGATAACCGGTAATCATAGGAATACCCATTATTTTTTCTTAAAGCAGCATAGTTATTTTAAGGTTCGGAGTATTAAAATATCCTCGGTTGACACAAAATACTATTCTCAGTTAGACGGTGATCTTTTTAACAAACAATCTGTAAGAATATCTGTTGAGCCAAAAGGTGTTGATATGATTCTTCCAAGATCGATTATTAAGATGTTTAGCAAGAAATTACTATTCAAATAGCCCTAAATTAATACCATCATCTGATTGTTTGGCTTTTTTCTTTAAATCCGATAGGCACTCAATAATTTTTGAGGGATCAAATCTTTTTTTAGCAACAATTATTGATGCAGATACACTCAATAGTTTAAATGCTTGCTCATTACCTGACCGATCTTTAGATATGTAAAAACCTGATTCCCTTTCATTTTGTTCAAAAAAAGACAAAGCGTCCTCCCTGAATTTTGTAACTGAGTTTTTAATTCTTTTAATATCATTCTCATAGTTTTCTGAAATAATTGAGACAAAAAAATCATCACCGCCTATATGGCCGATGAAATCATTTTTCTGAGTAAATATTTTTTGTAATAGTTCTGCAAAAAGTATTATTGCCCTATCCCCGAGTCTGAATCCGAATTTATCATTAAAGGGTTTAAAATAATCAAAATCAAAGTATACAAGAATTCTTGTGTTGTTATCTGATTCCGATAGATTATTAATGTTTTTATTTATCATTATATTACCCGGCAGCTTTGTTAAAGGATTTATCTCTCTTGCGTATTCTAAGTTTTTTTCATTAATAATATTAAGAACTGAACGGGCATCAAGAAAACCCGTATAACGCATGTCCTTTGTGATAATTAATCCCTCCGCATCTTGATAACTGACAAATATCTCAAGCATTTTGTCAACCTGTGTTTTTATATCAATTATTGGAGATTTTTTGATGAATGTGTTTAGTTTCTCGGTTGTATATCGATTTTTTAACAGATCTCTGCCATAAGGGGTATAAAGAAAATTTTTTAATTTTTTTTCGTCAATTAATCCTATTGGGCATCCCATGTTATCAACAATAGGAATAACAGCTGTTTTGTCATTTGTTCTCAAGCGATTAAGAATCAGATCAATATCTGTATCAAGTGTAACCGGATCAATAAATTCAATTTGCGATAGGATTTGATTCTCGGCTTCTGTGGCGATTGAATTTTTTCTTTTATTATAAGTATTTATTATTGGATAATTAAATTCAATAGCTTTTACATCTGTCAGCGGATGTGAAATTATATAACCTTGAAGAAGATCGAAGTTTAGTTCGATACAGGCAGAAAGCTCGCTTTCATTTTCAATACCTTCGGCAAGTGTTATAACTCCTAACATTTTTGCAAGGTTAATAATATGTGAGCAAAATGTTTTTTTTCTGATATCATTATTAATGTTTTGTATGAGAAATCTATCGAATTTAATGAAATCAGGTTCCGAGTGGTAAAACAATTCAAAGCTGGCAAATCCTGCTCCAAAATCATCCAGTGCAATCTTTATGTTCCTTGATTTAGCTGTTTTTAAAAATATTTTCAATGTGTCTATACATTTCACTTTGTTTTTTTCATTTAGTTCAAAGCAAATAGAATCAGTTCCAAGATTGTGTTGTTCAAGTATCTCTTCGGTTAATCCTGATTTATAATTCTTCATTTCAAGAATTCTCGGATCATAATTATAGAATATTTTTATGTCTTTATAGAATTCAATTTTTGTAAATTTTTCAATTGCTTTTTTTCTAAGCTCAATATCAAGCTCTGCTATTATTTCATTTTTGTAAGCGTTATTGAAAAGCGAATCAATCGATTGAAAACCGGCACGATTAACATTTCGTAATAGTGCTTCAACTGCATAGAGTTTTCCCGTTTGGGTGTTGACAATAGGCTGATAACTATAATCAAGAAATTCGACTATTCTTGTCCATTTTTTACTAAGCATACTAATTAACTATTTCAACAATATCGGGTGTAAGGGTTTGAATAGCTTCAAGACTACTTGCTTGCCATGGTTTATCTTTACTTAAAATAAACTTTATTTTGTATCGCTTCTCAGATGGTAAACTTTCAGTCATCATCGCCCATGTAACAAATTCTTTAATTCCTGAAGAATTAATAAAATCGATGTTTTTACAGATAACTTGAACCTCTTTTGCATCCATTTCTATTAGTTTTTCGTTGACTTTTGTAATAAATGGTCTCATAATTCTTGACGGTTCCATCATTTCGATTCTACCTGATAAAGTAACAACTCTATCATTCATTTCCATTTGTAGCCCGTTATCATTTACTGAAGGGATTATTAGTGCCATACTATCTCCTTAAAATCAATATTATACGATAAATACTATCTTTGTGTTACATACGGTTAATTGATTTGTTAAAAACCTGTTAATTGAAAAATAGTTCAATTATTAAAATTTACTAATTATTAACAGATAAAAAATCCAGAGTTTAATCTTTGATGGTAATTTACCTTTTTGTATAGGGGGTCTTATGGAAACAAAATTCGTTGAAACTTTAGAGGTTGAAAAGAGAGAAGATTTCATAACATTAAAAAAATTTATTCCTTATAATAATTTAGGCGATGTGATAGTAAAGATTGCAAGCAGCTACTATTTTGTTAATAAAGATGATTTGATAGATGAGATTGCATCGGATCTTGAAAAAGATCAATTAATTACAACTATCGGTGTTATTGATGAAAAGGGGTATCCAATCGGTATAATAACAAGAAGGGGTTTATTTGACATACTGGGCAGAAACTATGGGAGAGAGGTTTTTAAAAATCGAACGGCCGAGAGGGTTTATAAAAAAGTAAATAGTTTTGACTCTGAGCGTAATATATTCAGTATTGCAGAAGAGATAGGTGATTCATTGTACGGTAATAGTGTTGAATATTATCTGTTAGTTGCTGATCATACAAGATTTGCAGGAGTAATATCTACAATTGATTTGTTAAAACATCTTTCGATCATGATGACACATGATATCAAACTTGCCGTCAAAATTCAGCAGAATATAGTTAAACAGTATGATGAGTATAAATCAGATGGTATAGATATAATCGGTTATTCAAAAATGGCTAAAGGTGTCGGAGGTGATTTTTATTCAATAATGAATTACGGTAACCGTTGGATATGTGCAGTTTGTGATGTTACGGGTAAAGGGGTATCGGCTTCCCTTGTATCTGCTATTGTAGGTGGGATGTTCTCTGCTTACGATATGCGTATGGGTTTAAAAAGTTTTATATTAAAATTAAACAATTATATTTCAGCAACATTTAAATTAGAAAAGTATATGACGGGTTTTTTCTTGGAATATAACGAGACTAATAATATTGCTGTTATCTATGATATGGGGCATACGATGTTTAATATTTATAGAAATAATAAGTGTTACAATGTAAAGTTAAACAAAAATCTGCCTGTCGGGATTAAACCGGATATACCTGTTACAAGAACTGTATTTAAACTGCACCCCGGAGACAGGTGTGTTATATACACTGACGGCATTATTGATCAGAGAAATTCATACGGAGAGTTTTTCGGGTACAATAGATTTGTAAGATCAATCGGTAAGAATCTTAGAAAGTCATTAAAGTATTCTACTGATGAATTGCTAAAAGAGATAGATCTTTTTAGAGGCAATTATCCGAGATTTGATGATATTACAATGATTGCTTTTGATTGTAAATAACTCAGTGGCTATCGGCGTTTTTCTTGAATTCTTCTGCGTTTGACATGGCTCCGTATTTTTGTCTTTGTTCAGTAATCTTTTGAAGAATGTCATTCAGGTTTTCTATTGGTTCTGATATGCTTTTGAATTTCTTTTTTAGTTTATTTGAATATCTTAATCTGAATTCTCCGTCTATGCCGACGAGTCTCTCTTTTATCAGGATTATATTTAGAAATGTGTCTTTAAAGAACTTAAAAATTGATTCTTCAGTTGCATTTTTAATTTTAAGATAGATTGGTGAGGTCGGCTTTGATATTTGTGATAAGAGGGCGACCTGTTTTTTTATTGATATCAAAAAGTCCTGAATATTTACCGTGTCTTTCTCAATTTTTTTTGTAATAGGGTTGATATACTCAATCTGAAAGAATTCATCACTTGTTCCGGTATTGAGAATTTTTTTTAATACATCAGCTATTTTCTCTCCAAGCGTCTTTCGTTGCATCTGTGTAATTTTAATATTATGATCTATCTTAAAGTAGATATCATCCAGATGATCTTTTGCCAAAGATAGATTCTTAATAATTACCAAAAGAGCTTCGCGAGGGGATTTTGCCTTATTATCGGCTCTTTTTTGTTCAGATTCAGATAGAAATGAAGATTTGACTGCTTCAAGTGCTTCATCGTCATTTATATTAATGGAGTCTCTGATCGCTTCCTGAATCCAGTATTGATTGTATTCAATTCCGGTTGGATTATTCTGCATATAGTCTTTGAGAGCGGCAAGGTAACCTTGAGGGTTTTGATTAAAGTTGTTCGGCGAGAATGATCCCGGAAGTGACGGGTAAAGTTTCAGTCTGATCGAAA
>CAZSQU010000079.1:0-2075 GCA_964608985.1 uncultured Spirochaetales bacterium | reverse complement strand
TTTGCAGAATTTCGTTAGTTCCTCTGTTAATCTTTGAATGGAACGGTAATTCTCTGTAAGAAGTTTAATAATGTCTTGCATTATACGGGTCATTATTTGATCGTTACTGCTTAATATTTTGTTAATCATATCGTTAACGGTTCTTGTATATATGCCTGCTGTTGGGTTGTTCAGGTTATGAAAGGCAATAAAATCAAGAATTCTACGAGAATTCTCAAGAAATTCGTCATCTATATCGCTAATGTCGTTTAGTGCATTAGTTGACTGAAAGTCAAGGGCACCTATTAATTCTTTTATCTTATCATACATAACCTTAGCTCTTTCAATTTCTGTAAAGTTTTTCTGTTCAGAGAGATAAAAGCTGTTATGATTATCAGAATCTTTGTAGTTATACATATCCTGTTTAATCATTGATTTTCTTACAAGTAGCTCAATAAGGTTAGTGAGATTGTTACTTGCTGACTTTAATGAGTTTTTAAAATATGGTATTGTTCTATTGTTATATTTTGCTTCAAGCTGTTCAAGTAGAGCCTCGAAATCCTCAGAAACTGACATCAGCCGACCTTCTTATATTTGACATTTTATATTATATTTGCTAAACGGACTAACAAAATTCTAATTTTTTAATATATACCAATATCTAAAATATTGCAAATATTTTATTGTTATAAAGTATGTAAAATGTTGAAAAATTTATAATCCGTTAATATTGCTTTGTGAAATCAGCCCGGTGATTACTGAAATCCCGTTTAATGTAGTTGTAATTCCCCGTTCGATTAGTATAGATAGTGCAATAATAAGAAAAGATATCACAAGTGAAACTGCCGGATTATTTTTTATAACTTTTTCAGCTCGTTTATCATCTTTAATTATAACAAAAAATATTTTCATACAAATCGACAAAACGATAAAAGAGAAAAAACCGCCAATTAAAAAATACAACATAATAAGTCCGAGTGCAAGAAGAAGATTGGGTAAAAAACCGGCAGAAAGCCAAATAGACATATTTGCAAGAATACTCTGAGCAGGCGAAATTGACGCCTTAACAATTATCATTACTCCGAATATAAACCCGGATATTAAAATAGCTATTGAGTTGTTATTTTTTTTGAGTTCGTTAAGATTACCGGCATTTTTAGTGATATAAGTGAAGAATTTAAAACTGATAAAGAATATAAATATTGATCCGATTATAGCAATTCCGGTACCTATAAGTCCCTCTATGAATACTCCCGTGTTTATTATGGGGGCTTTTAGATCGGGTGAGGAAGGTCCTGTGTAAGTTCCTATACCTTTAAGAAGGGTTGTCAGCGGGTCGGCAAGGATTAGTGAGATCGATATTATAAGACCTGAAAGGATTATTGATATTGCTGAATTGCCGTCTCTTATCTCATTCATCTCATCTATTTCAAAAGTAAACAATATAAAAAGTTTGACGGCAAGCCAAATGATTATTAAAGCAAAAATTCCTGCAAGAATATAATAAGAGAGAATTCTTGCTGTCATAAAAACAGTGTCAACTAAAGCAAAATCCGGATTCTCGAATGTTTGTTTAATAGTTGAAACAATGGGTGGAATGGTTGTTTTAATCATTATTGTTAATGCAAATATAAAACCGGACACAAAAACCGCAACACTTTTATTTGATTCTCTCAGTTCGCTTGTTGCATTTATGGTTTTTGCTATTACAGAGAAGAATTTGATTCCGAAAACAAATATTAGAAGTGCAGTAATAATTGAAAAGACCAGTTCAATTAAACCATAACCGAATAAAGGTATATTCATTATTATCTCCGGCGAATCAGTTTTTAAATATATTATGCGAATTAGTTTATAAGAAAGGACTAATTCTCCAACTACCGACTCGAAACTTGTTACATATCTGCTTCTATATTTTTCAGTTCCCGCGCGGGAACTAGGATTGATTCCTCAAATACAAACTTAAATACATATATTTCTTAAAATATCATAAAAAACGGGCATTTGTCAAGCTAATTTTAACTTCTATCTTATTTAGGAGGGCGAATTTATTTTTTTGGGTAATTTAAAAATTTATCGTCATGTTTTTAAAGCAT
>CAZSQU010000078.1:0-14185 GCA_964608985.1 uncultured Spirochaetales bacterium | reverse complement strand
TCCGGATAATTCTGTAGTAAAACTTAATGAACCGCTAAAAGCAGTAAAGTCTCCACCGGATCCGAAATCATACATATATGGGCATGAATTAAATTCAAATCCGATTCTCAAGAAATTATTTACACTTGATTCTCTATCACTTGAATTATCATTTATAACATCTGCACAAAGCATTAACGAGAAACTGAATATCAAAATCAATAGTATTTTCTTCATTATAAGTCCTACAATATTATATTCTATACGAAAAAGTTTTTATTATTCAAACCTGTTATAACTTCTGATTTTCGTTCCAATAATGACTCATTTTCTTTTTCAATTTCCGGAATTGCGTATATTGAAGACCTTATAGCTTCTGCATTATCACTCTCTATTTCTTCGATTTTATTAAGAATTACCGCATTTACAACCTCAACACCACCACAATTTTCCGGTGGTATCCCATTCTCAGCACCCACAATATGTGGACAAACAGTTTCATCATCCGCCTCATAGATCTTTTGAACAGTCAAAAGAAACTCCCATTCATCTTCATAATCGTAATAATATCTAAAATCATCGCCTTCTACAAAATTAAATTGTATCAGTTTGATTGAACCGGTATCAACAATGCTGTTGAAATTCTCCTGAAACTCATCTCTCGTAAAAACTGTTTCATCAATAATAAAATCGTATAAATGTTTACCGCTATATCCGAGAACCCATTGTATAGTTTTATGCAGGTCGTGTAAAAGAGCATTCTCCCACTCGGTAAAAGTTCTTGATATCGGCAGGTTTAGACCTCTAAATTCAATTTTAAACTGTATAACTCTCATTGTATCTCCTGATCTCTGTTTTAGTCTTTCATATCAGATTCTAATTTAGCTATTTTTAACGGATTAATTATATCTTCGATATAACCGTTCATAAATGACTCAAGATTATAAATTGTAACATTTATCCTATGATCAGTAACCCTGTTCTGCGGATAGTTATAGGTTCTTACCTTATCTGACCTATCACCAGTACCAACCTGTCCTTTTCTAAGCTCGGCTCTCTCACTATTTAATGCCGTTATCTGTGCCTCAAGCAGTTTTGATCTAAGCATTTTCATTGCAAGATTTTTATTCTTTAATTGTGATCTTTCGTTTTGACATTGAACAACAACTCCGGTCGGCAAATGGGTAATACGAACAGCAGAATCTGTTTTGTTAACATGCTGTCCCCCTGCACCGCCGGCTCTATATGTATCGATCTTCAGGTCATCTGTTCTAATCTCAACATCTGTTTCCTCTGCCTCAGGAAGAACAGCAACCGTAACGGCTGAGGTGTGGATTCTTCCGCTTGATTCGGTTTGAGGTATCCGTTGAACCCTATGCCCGCCGGACTCAAATCTCAGGTTTTCATAAACCTTTTTCCCATTAATCGAAAAAACAATCTCTTTATATCCGCCGATGCCTGTTTCATTAGCATCGATCAATTCACAACTCCAATTCATCCTCTCGGCAAATCGTGTGTACATTCTAAAAAGGTCACCGGCAAAAAGCGCCGCCTCTTCTCCACCCGTACCGGCTCTAATCTCAATAATAATATTCTTATCGGCAAGGGGATCTGGTGGTATCAGTAGAGTCTTTAATTCCTGCTCTCTCACAATTATCTCTGTGCTTAGGCGTTCCATCTCCTCAAATGCCATATCTTTCAAATCCCTGCTTTTTTCGTTTTGAAAAATCTCCTCAGCTTCACTTCTTTCTTTAACAAGAATCTTATATTGCGAATAAGCATCCTTTATCGGTTGAAGATAGGAATATTCCTTTGAAAGCTCCTTAAATAGCCGGTTATCATTAACAACCTCTATCCTCGAAAGCTCCTGTGTAAGCTCATCATATCTGATCGAAAAATTTTCCAGTTTATCAATAGCAAGTGATATACCACCCGACATATTTGTACTCCGAATTCAAAAATAAGTATTATAAAACACTTTATAGATAACCATTAATTAAATACAATGAAATTTGAAATTTTCTGTCAACTACCTTATTGTATGTACGACTTCCACCATATCCAAAGTTAAATCTGCCGTAACAATATCTATAGATAATGGAGAAGCAAATTCCATTTTGTCAAGTGTAATCGGCTGAGACTCGACAGGTAATATCTGCCCTGCTTTTTCAATAGGCATAATCTCGGTTATAAAAGAAACCCTTGAGATTTCCGGGCTCTTATTAAACCAGTTCCATTTTTTTTCAGGAAAACCCCTGTTGCCTATAAGAAAAACCCTGCCGCCTGATGTAATAGCTTGTGAGACAGACAATAGATATAATGAGTAAAAATATTCTTTAGAACGCTGATTTTGGTTAATATCAATTAAACCATTTTCAAAAAGGGTCTTTTGATTATCCTCAATATAATTAATAACAAAATAGTTGATATCATTTCCTCTTTGCAGGAGTCCAAACATATTATCCATAGCGGTAAGCTCAACCGGCCCCGCATAACACTGATTAAATTCACCGCTACTCTTGATGCTGAAAACCGCACTTCTATCTGTTGAAACGGTAATACCGCCGGCATTCTTCAAGACCGAACGGACAACCCCCAATTCTGATGATTTTAGTTTATAAACGATGTTAAGATCACGGTTGAGTCGGTATAGGAATGAATCCGAATAATTACCGCCATCTGCTGCGGATACGAATATCTGATCGTTAAAAACAAATATATCTGCAAGAAAGAGACGCTGATCCGGATCAATATTGTTTGAAGACTGAATAGAGCCGTCCTGAGCTAACTTTGATACAATAAAACCTTTATATTCCTGATTATATGAAGCATCATGGATTAGATAAACACTATTATCCCTAAAAAATGCTGTTATAATATCAACGGTAAATGCGGTATCAAGAGTCTTAGAGTACACAACATTCAACTCTTTATCGAGCAACGCATAGAACCCCCTGTGGCTGTAAGATGTATCTCCGGTATTGTATGCGCCTGTAATAAATATCTTATCTCTAAATACCGTAAGCCGCAAATCTCTGTATCCGCTCCAATCATCAGTAATAAAATCTAGACCGGAAAAACTTGCTTGGTTTATTGGATTGAACTCGGCATCGGTTATAAGAATTGAAATATACTTACTGTTAGAATTCTCTCCGACTCCGGCTAAAACAAAACCGTCTTTATATAAAGTAATCGACTGAAAAGCATTAAATGACCCGGTATCAATGATTTTGAAGAAAGTCTCATCATCATCAATAAAATTTATATCACTTGTAGTATCGTTATTATTTAATAGGGTGTTTCCGTTGATTACAGGTTGATTATCATCCCTGGCGAAGCATCCCGTAAATACTGCAGCTATTATTAAATTAAATATAAATATGGGAAAATTTCTCTTCATAAGATCCCCGATTTGTTAATACCGGCTATTGTCCGCAGGTAGATTACTGTCATTTATTTGATGGTTTTTTATACGATAAAAAAATATTTAAGTCAATAATAAATAATGGTTTTAATCGGAAACACGCCCCTGATTAATAGGAAGCTCAACTATAAATTTTGTGCCTTCTCCGACACTGCTTTTTACCTTTATAGTACCTTTATGAAGAGCAACTATATTCTTAACTATTGACAAACCCAGCCCTGTACCGCCTAAACTTCTCGTTCTTGATTTGTTTACAACATAGAATCTGTCAAAAATTTTATCAAGAGAATCTTCAGGAATTCCGACTCCGCTATCAGAAACAGTTATCCTTATTCTATCACTTTTCAGATTCTTAACAATAACCGTTACAGCACCTTGCTCAGAATATTTAATACCGTTGTCAATAAGATTAATAATCATCTGCTCTATCTTGAATTTATCACATACAATGCGGGGCGTTTTTTTTGAAAACTTCAGTTTTATCTTCATCTTTTTTTCGATCAGTCGCTTATAAAATATCTTTATTGTATCTTTTACAAGGGTTTTAATGTCTGTTTTCTCGAGACTCAAAGGTATTGTTTTATCATCCACTTTTGAAAGTATCAACAGATCGTTTACAATATTAATCAGACGATCCGTGTTCCTATCAATAATATCAATATATTTTATATTACTGATATTAACAGGGTCATCTTTAATCGTTTCAATAAAGCCCTTAATTGAAGTAAGGGGAGTTCGAAGCTCATGAGACACATTTGATACAAATGATTTTTTTAACATCTCAAGTTCTTTCTGGCGTGTAATGTCCCTGAATATTACAAGTATTTCGCGATTTAGTTCAAGATAAACCAGAACAATACAATAGTAATTATCAGATATCTTCACCTCATCAATTATTGACTTGTTTTCTCTTCTGACTATTATCAAATGTTCAATAATCTCAGGTAAACGGTATATTTCATGGATATATCTCCCCTGTAATGCATCAATTGTAAAACCGGAGACAGGTATCCTTGAATTAAAATACTTCACCCTGCCGTCATTCTCAACAACTATTATACCGTCCTCAATTGAGTTAATTATTGCATCAAGCTCATTTTTCTGTGTTTGAAGCTTAATAAACAATGAATTAATATAACTAACCATATAATTAAAGCTCTCTATTACGCCGGTCAGATCATCTTTTTTATTATAGTCTATCTTTATGCTGAAATCTCCGTTTGAGACCTTCTGCATTGATCTTTTAATAAGATTAACCCTCGAGTAGAAACTTTTGGTTACAATTAATGAAAAAAACAATGAAATTACTATCACACCAAGGTATATAATAATAAAAAATTTTGCGAGGAAACCGTTAATGTTCTTATTGTAAAAAGTAGTAATTCTAATATACCTGTTGTCTTTCTTTGAAACAGTTATAACATATACGCGATTACTGTATCGCTCATAGTTGATCTGATCATATTGTCTGTTTGCTCTTTGAAGAATTAATGTGTTTAACGGAGAATTATCACCTTTTGTACCAATAATATAAGTTCCGGTATCATTATATATCTCGATCTCTGCATTCAATGAAAATTTTATTTTTTCGAGATAATTGTAGTTTTCCCGGTTAATATTATTAATATCAACAACATTTATTACAAGGTTTTTCACTTTTTCGTTATAGGCTGCGAAATAACTGTCAAATCCTGATGATACGCCATAGCTGATAAACAAATTGGTAATACAAATGAAAATTGTGATAATTATTATAAATAGTAAAAATATCCTAAAAAAGAATGATCTAATCACCTTCTATTTTATACCCCACACCTCTTATATTTTTAATCAATGATCCATAATCCTTTAATTTCTCACGAAGGTGCTTGATATGAACATCGATAGTTCGGTCAATTACATATTTTTCCTGCCCCCAAAGATGATCGAGTATCTGTTCACGCGAATAAACCCTGCCCGGTGAGGAGCATAACAATAAAAGTATCTTAAACTCGGTAGTCGTCATTTCAACCTTCAATCCATCAACCGTTACCCCGTAACCTATTGTATCTATTTTGATCCCTTTGATGGCAACCTGCGATTTTTCATCAGAATCCTTTTTATCATCATTATCGGCATTCCTTCTTAATACAGCTTTAACCCTTGCAACAAGCT
This sequence comes from uncultured Spirochaetales bacterium, assembly GCA_964608985.1. Lineage (GTDB taxonomy): Bacteria > Spirochaetota > GWE2-31-10 > GWE2-31-10 > CAYYKD01 > CAYYKD01. The sequence continues at coordinate 8,628 of CAZSQU010000078.1, read as the reverse complement.
CCTTTGGAGAAAACGGTTTGGTCACATAATCATCAGCTCCAAGTTCAAGTCCTACAATTTTATCGGTTTCATCGTTTTTTGCGGTAAGCATAATCACAGCTGTTCGTGATGTTTTTTTGCCTGACTTAATCTTTTTACAAACCTCAAGACCATCACCGTCGGGAAGCATAAGATCAAGCACAATCAACTCATAGTCTGTCTTTTCTAAACTCGACAGAAATGATGAAACAGTCTCAAATACGGCAGTTTTATAACCGGATTTATTAAGATGTATAGATACAAGTTCCAGTATATCTTTTTCATCATCAACTATAGCAATCATAGGATACCCCCTATAAACAATTATAACAGATTATTGTTAAGTTATTGTTAATTATTATAATTTTCATTCCTGATATGGTATTTATTATATTGACTTTCAAGATGACGCATATCAAGGTGTGTATATATCTCTGTAGAATTGATACTTGAATGCCCCATTAGTGCCTGAACACCTCTGATATCAGCTCCATTCTGTATCAGATGAGTTGCAAAACTGTGTCTTAGAGTATGTACTGTGTAATTAATATTAAGATTCAACATACGGCATTGTTTTTTTAGATTCTTCCAAATCCCTTTTCTTGTCAAACTCTCGCCGCGGTAGTTTAAAAATAAGGATGATGATTTCTTGTTGTTAAGGAGTTTTGCCCTTGCAGTATTTATGTATTCTCTTAAAAGTATCAAAGCATTATCACCTACAGGAACAAGCCGTTCTTTATCACCTTTTCCTAAAACCTTAATCAGTCTCTCTGAATGAAACACCGAGTTAACAGTTAGTGTAGTTGCCTCTGATACCCGTAACCCACAACTATACATAAGTTCAAATAGTGTTTTATCTCTGAATTGACACGGATCTTCAATATTAAAAGAATTTAAAAAAATCTCGATTTCACTTACAGTAAAATACTTTGGAAGCATATCAGGTGTCCGCGGTCTTGCGATAAGGTTAATGGGGTTTTCATTAATTATCCCTTCGATGTGAAGGTACTTTAAAAATGATGAGATCGATGAAATTTTTCGCAATATTGACTTTGGGGCTAACTTATTCTCATATAGTTCAAGAATATAGCTGTCAATAATATCTGCATCTATAGACTGTACCCCATTCAAAACATAATGTTCTACGAATTTTAGAAACTGTTCATTATCATTTAGATAGGAAACACATGTATTGTTACTCAACCCTTTTTCAGAATAGATATAACCTTTATATCCGTTTAGTATATCTATACTTTTCATTTAAATATCAGTTCTTTTTTATAAGGAAATCATACTCTTGGGCTCTGCCGCCTTTTTCCGCTTCTTTAAATTTTCGCATAAACGCCGGTTCCTCAAGATCATTAGTTGTCTGCTTAACATCCTTGCTTTTACTGATAAGCTCAAGGTAGTCATTGTAATGGAACAGATTCTCAGATACCTGTATAGTGCTCTGAGTCTTAACTTTCTGAACCTCGGTAAATTGGTCAGTATTTCCGGTTCTATCGATAGATTCAAAGCCGGTTGCAATAATTGTAACCTTGATTGCGTCATTCAAAGAATCGTCAAATGACTGTCCGGGTATAACAAGTGAATCATCTGTTACGCTGTTCTCGATAAATTTCATTACATCATGAAATTGCTTTGTTTTCATTTTACTGCTGCCTGAGATGTTTACTAAAACAGCTTTAGCATTATCCACAAGCAGATTGGGCATCAACGGATTCTGAATAGCCATCGTTACCGCATCAATAGCGGCATTCTCACCTCTTCCGATTCCAACCCCCATGATTGCCTGCCCTTTCTCTTTCATAACTGTTTGAACATCGGCAAAATCAATATTTATCTCTCCGGGATTAATTATCAGATCACTTATACCAGAAACCCCTTGCATCAATACATTATCAGCTCGCATCCATGTCTCTTTAAGCGTTATATTCTCATCATTATTGAGTAATGCCTGATTTGATATAACTATAAGTGTGTCAACAACACTCCTTAGCTTCGATATTCCCTCTTCAGCAACCCGCCCCTTAACTTTTTTTTCAAAGTTAAATGGAGTTGTAACTACCCCAATTGTTAAAGCACCGAGATCCTTTGCAATCTTAGCAACTATTGGAGAAGCTCCGGTTCCTGTACCGCCACCCATTCCGGCTGCGATGAAGACCATATTGGCGTTACGCAAAACCTCTTTAATTTCTTCTTTTGATTCGTTAGCCGCCTTTTCTCCGATGTCCGGAATTGCTCCCGCTCCCCTTCCGCCGGTGATTTTTTCTCCGATATGTATCTTTCTTGTTGCCTTGCAGGACTTAAGAGCTTGTTTATCTGTATTTACGGCAATAAACTCAACACCTTTTACATTAGCATCTATCATTCTGTTAATAGAGTTAGAACCCGCACCTCCTACCCCCACTACAACTATCCTAGTACAGGAATTGTTTTCTTCAACCATTTCTATTGCCATAATTCTCCCCCGATCACCTAAAAAAATTTATCTATAAAGCTTCTCAATCCGCCCTTAACACCTTGCGAATCCTTTCTTTTTTTCTTAACAACTACCCCGTCATCTCTCATTACACAACTGTAACCCCACCTGATTAAACCGTTAATCACCGAGTATTCCGGCTGGTTTATTAGATCCCATAAACCGTCTATCTTTTTTGGAACTGCAATGCTTGCCGAAACATCAAAAACTTCCATTGCAACATCCTCGATCCCCTTAAGCTTTGCTGTACCACCGGTTATAAAAACACCGCCCGCGATATTCTTTTCTAACCCATGTTTAATCAAATCATGCTTGATCATCATAAATATCTCTTCAACACGCGGCTTTATTATCTGAACTAACATTGTTCTTTCGACAATCTTCGGGTTTCTCCCGCCTATCGAAGGTATCTGAACAGTTTCATGCGGCTCAACCGATTCGAAACTTGTCACCCCGAATCCCAGTTTAAATTTCTCTGCAACCGATAACGGGAGTTTCAAGCCGGCTGCAATATCATTTGTAATCAGATAACCGCCGATCGGATAGATCGCATTAAATACCGGCGCACTATTGTTATAGAGCGAAACATTTGTACTTTCCGCACCGATATCAATTAATAAAACACCAATCTCTTTTTCATCATCTGCAAGAATCGCCTCTGCTGCGCAAAGATTCTGAAGAACAATATCATAAACATCAATTCCTGCCCTGTCGAGACATTTTGATACATTCTGTATTGAGGTTATTGGGGTAGTAATTATATGTATCTGTGCCTCCAGTCTTGTCCCAACCATCCCTCTCGGCATTACATGAAGCTCTTGCCTGTCCATAGGTATTGCAACAGCCCTTGCCGCTTCAATTACCCTTTCAATATCTGTCTCCCGTATCTCTTTGTCCGCACCCGATATTGCAACAACCCCTTTTGAATTGTATGATTCTACACTTCCGCCCGAAACTGCTACAAACAGTCCGCTAATCTCCCTGCCGGCCTGCATCTCTGCTTTTTCTACTGCTTCAACTATTGATCCAACTACAGCTTCAATATTAATTATAACCCCAGACCTGATTCCACCTTTAGAATCCGCCTCTCCTTTACCTATTATTGCAATATTTTTATTCTCATCTATCTCGGCAATAGCCACCCTTATCTTTTCAGATCCGAGATCAAGAACTGCCACTATAGAATCATCTATATTTCTCACCTTCACCTTTCCATCTCCTTGTAAACAAAACCGTTCCCATTAAAAATCGCGCCGTCTGTTACAATGTTCCTACTTTCAATATATCTATTAAAAGCCGCACTCAATACTATATCATCGGTATTAATAAAGTTTTTTAAATATATATAGTTATCCATACCTTTTATTTTTAACAAATAATCGTATCCGCCCATGATATTATTTTCAATTACGACTTCCGATAAAGACCGATATATCATAGGAAACCCGATCTTTATATTATCAAGAGCACTAAAAAATTGCAAAAAAACGCTATTAAGTCTGGTATCCTGTGATACGGTAATAAAAGCCGGCATTCTAATCAGTGGCATCTCCAAAGGAACCGTTGACAAGTTACGAAATACAACCCCTTCTCTATCAAAAACAAACACTCCGTTACTGCCGCTGATGTAACCGACCGGTTTTCGGTAATACAAGTTGATTATCAACCTGTTTGGATACTTTTTATAAACCGTACACCTTTCTACAAAATTTAGCCCCAACGCTTTTTGCTTTATTCTTGATAAATTATAACTCCACAAACTTCTTACCGGTGTTACCTCAAGATAGTTTGCAAGTCTCCTGTTTTCAATGGTAAAATCCTTGTTAATCTCAATTTTTTTTACCATAAATATTGTTTCACCGGCAAGAAGCGTCAATGCAACAACCATAAGAATCAATAAAACAGATATTATCAGCACCCTGAATCTATTCATTTGAATCAGCCCCGTTGACTGAAGTAAGCCCTATGTTCAATAAAACACCTATAACAAACATTGTCAAAACAAGAGATGTCCCTCCGGCACTTATCAACGGTAATGTTACCCCGGTAGAAGGAAAAATATTCATTACTACACCAATATTTATCATCGCTTGAAACAGTATCAACGCGGTAAACCCGCTAGCCAAAAGATATGAATATGGATTATTCGTTTTCTTGGCAATGTTAAATCCGATTATGCCTAACGAAAGATATAAGAACAAAACTATAATAGCCATAATACCTCCACCCTCTTCGGCTATTACAGCAAAAATATAGTCATTGTGAGCTTCAGGCAGTAACAGAGTTCTAGTTTGATTGGAGTTTCCTAAACCTACCCCAAACAACCCTCCGTGCGAAAAACACTTCATTGCTTGAATACTCTGCCATCCTGCCCCCAGCGGATCCTCCCACGGGTTTAGAAAAGCAAATACTCTCCTCATTCTGTATTGCGCAGATGTAATCATAAAGAATATACTCAATGCACCGGTCAAAAAAATCATTATCAATGTTACAAATCTTATACCGGCTAAATAAAAAATCACCATACTGATTAACATTATCATAAAAACCATCGAAAAATCATTCTCGATAAAAATTAGAAAAGAAAAAACCCCGACAATCAGCATCGGAGGAAATACTCCCGTGTAGAAATCTTTTATCTCTTCACCTTTCTTTGCAAGAACCGAACTCAGATAAAAAACAATAACAACTTTAACTATCTCAGAAGGCTGAAATCTGAACAAACCAAGGTCAACCCAGCTTTTTGCTCCTTTTACCTCAACGCCGAGTCCGGGAATATGCGTTGTCATCAGCACCAAAAAAGAGACAATTACTAATGGTTTAATGAGTTTCTGATAGTTTTTATGGTCATAGATCATTCCAAAAATAAGGGCGCATATTCCGATTAGAAAAAACACCCCCTGCCTGACTATCATCCCATTAAAACCGCCGGACGCTCTCGAGTATGCCTGACTCGCCGAATAAAGATAACTCAATCCGATTGCCGACAACACAATAAACAATCCGAATAAAGAAATCTCAAGCATTGATATTTTGTAATCCTGCTTTATCATCTGACTACCTCAGTTTTAGTGATCCCAATGCAAGTATCGCAAGCATTCCGCCAATTAACCAGAATCGTGTTATTACCTTAGATTCTGCCCAACCTTTTAATTCAAAATGGTGATGTAAAGGCGACATCAAGAATACACGCTTTTTAAACAACTTATATGATGTGACCTGAATAATAACTGACATTGCCTCTGCTACAAAAACGCCGCCTATTATAGCAAGTAAGAGCTCCTGTTTAATTACAAGCGCAATTGTTCCGAGCATACCGCCGCAGGTTAACGAACCTACATCCCCCATAAATATTTGTGCGGGGTGCGCATTGAACCATAAGAATCCGCACAATCCCCCAATCATTGCCAAACAATAAACAAGAAGTTCACTTGAGATAGGCAGATAGTTTAGATAAAAATATTTTGCAAACTCAATATGTCCGCTGATATAACAAAAAAAACCGTATGAACCGATTGCCGCTATCATTAACCCCGCCGCAAGTCCATCCAACCCGTCTGTAAGATTTACCGCATTTGAGCTTGCTACAATGATAAATGTACCAAACGGAATATATATGTACCACGGCATACTTATCGCTAAATTTTTGACAAAAGGGATTGAAATAACCCTCAAAGTCTCATCAAAAGTAAAATATACGACACTTGATATGATAATTGCAATAAAAGTCTGAAGAATCATCTTAACCTTGCCGTGCATACCGTCACTTGTTTTTTTGAATACTTTCAAAAAGTCATCAATAAACCCCACAATCCCAAACGAGACAGTTGCAAAAAGCACAATCCATGTATATGAGTTATGATAATTAGAGGCAAAGATTAGAGCAATGACAATGCTTATTATAATCATAACTCCGCCCATTGTCGGCGTTCCGATTTTTATTTTGTGTGATTCCGGACCTTCATCCCGTATTACCTGTTTTAGCCGCATATTGTTCATCATTTTGATGAATCGCGGAAATAACAGTAAAGAAGTTAAAAAAGCTATAACAAAAGCTATAACAGCTCTGAATGTGATATATCCAAATATATTAAAAGCACTTATCTGATCCCTTAGAGAAAATAAAAAATGATAAAGCATTACCCCCCCCCCTATTCCCGGATATATAATATACTAATGTCTCTTAAAGATCCCCTGATAAAATTACGGGATCCGGCAAACTCCTCTACAACAACAGGACTCGTTAGTCTCGACAACTCAATTCTGTCCCTTCTGATCCCTTCTTCGATAACCTTAATCTCTTCTCTTAATACCGTAATGCCGTCCTTAGCAGAGCGGGTTTCCATGCTTATATATGCATTAATCAAAACAAGGATACTGATCAATATCGCTCCCGTAATAATCAAAAACGCATTTGAAAGATTCATACTTTCTCCACAATCCGAAGTTTTGCCGACCTCGACGGCGGATTACTTCTTATCTCTTCTTCTCCGGCTGTAACCATTTTTGCAATCCATTTAATCCGGCTTTGATTATTACAAACACACCGTTGAAGCTCTTTCGGACAAATACACCCTTTTGCCAATTCATTAAAAAAATTTTTGACTATCCTATCCTCGAGAGAATGGAAAGATATTACCCCCATTCTACCGCCGCTTTTCAGAAGCTCAAAAAGTCCGTTTAGTCCGTTCTCAATGTGTTCAAGCTCATCATTAACAAAAATCCTCAAGGCCTGAAACACCTTGGTTGCCGGATGAATCTTTCCGTGAAATTTTGCAGGTATCGCGTCTTTAACGATATTTGCAAGCTCTACAGTTGTATTTATCCTTCCGGTCTTTCTTTTGTCTAATATCCGATCTGCAATTCTGTTACCAAACCGCTCTTCACCGAATTTAAAAAAAATATCGGCAAGATCATTCTTGTCATAGGTATTTACAACATCAATAACCGAAAACCCGTTGTTATCGAGGCGCATATCTAACGGCTCATTTTCTAAGAAACTGAAACCTCTTCCGCTTTTTTTGTAGTGAAATACAGAAATACCAAGATCGATTAGAATTGCATCGGGACGGAGTATTCCGAGTTTATTACCGATAATATCCGTTTGAGAGAAATTTGAATTAATTGAAGTAAACCTTTCAGCAAATCTTGACAAACGGTTTTCTGCAAATTTTAGAATCTCAGGATCTCTATCAACCCCAAAAACTCTTAAACCGGAAAACCGTGTCAAAATTTCTTTTGAATGCCCCCCCTCGCCAAGGGTGCAATCAAGAAACACCTCAGTATCCTCATTAATAAGATAATCGATGATCTCGTTACACATGACAGGCGTGTGAACAGCATCCAAATTCCCCTCCCCAAAATGCTTTCTGCACCACAACAAAAATATTAATTCAATCTATTACAGGTTCCCCAACCCTTCAAACAGATTGATGTCCGAATTAGTTATTTTATTGATCTCCTCAGAATAGATACCTTGATCCCAAAGTTCTACTATCGTATTCATCCCAAGGAAAACACACTCCTTTTTAAGACCGGCAAACTCTCTCAATGAAAGCGGTATTGCAATACGCCCGTTCTTGTCGATTGTTACCTCTTGCGCAGGAGAAACAAATCTCCTGTAAAGCCATCTCGTGTTTTCATTATATACACTCAATCTGCTGCTAAGATTCTCGACAGTCCGTGCCCATTCATCAGGTGCATAAATCAAAAGTGAACGGTCATTCCCCATCCCTTTTGTAATCCAGATAATATCACCCGTAATGCTTGATCTTATCTTTGCGGGAAGAGCGATCCGCCCTTTATCATCCATTGTATTGTTATATTCGCCGGTAAAACAACTCATTTTATACCACTTTTTACCACTTATCAACACAAATATTGATTATTTTTTAATAAATGTCAAATAAAAAATTAAAGTTTTTGAATATTTTTTTATTTAGCATTTATAATGATAATATGGGGGTAATTTTGTGGTGAATTTTTGTGGTATTTTCTGCACATTACTCTCCATTTCTAACAAAAATTACTTATTGTTTTTTTGGGATTAATTAATGGCACAAAAATAACACTGCATCGTCTAACGCTCGTTCAATAAGAATTGAAATGCGTTATCCGCTGTCAGTGTT
>CAZSQU010000077.1:0-14475 GCA_964608985.1 uncultured Spirochaetales bacterium | reverse complement strand
TAGGCGGAAACTTGGGCACACTGTAATTGCCGGCTGATTCAGGTGCACATGAACAGCTCAAGAGTACAAGAGCAGACAAAATTATTGTTATATATGTGTATTTCATGTTTTAATCCTTTATCTGCTTCTTGATTTGTAAAAAACTGTTTTGAAATAGGGGTCTGCATTTTGATATTCAGTTTTAAACCATGTTTCCTCAAAGCAATTAAGATCGGTTCGGATAAATTCCACGCGAACAACCTCTTTTCTTCTTGTAGTAGATAAATAGAGGTCTGAAGGAACAATTATATTTCCGCCTTCACCGTAACTTCTTGTATCACCATTAATGTCTATACCTTCCTTCTTGTACCCGTACCAGCTAATTCTCGAACAGTAATTAATTGTGTTATTAAGACCTGCAGAATAATTTGTTATTCTAAGAAATTCTGAGGCTGCGGTACCTATATCCATCCATGGATCATATTTAGTGGTATTTATATATTTATTTATTGAATTATCAAGAGCTCTTGCTGATAATGATTTTCCGTTTCTGACCGTGTTATAATCATCTTTGATCCTGATAATCCTGCATGTATGGGTGTCGATAAAATTAGCAACAGCTTCATAAGCCCCATACCATACTCTTGTAGGTATTCTACGAGGATCAATACTCGGTGCAGAGTAATCGGGATACGATGCAATCACACACCTTGACCATTTGTCTCGGCCATTTGTAATATATTTTTCCCTATCAAAAATTCCCGCATGATCATAATAGCCGTATATTGTTCCATCACTGGTTATAGCTCTTAGGATTATATCACCGTTTTTTGCGTTTTTTTCAATCCATTCTTCTGAGCCGGGGAGACTGTCATCATAAAAATCATTACTTTTTTTTACAAAAGACCTTGTTGCGGTATTGTTATCAGGGTCTGCAATTGTAGGGATTCTTAAAATTGCAGTATTGATATTTACATCAAGCAGGTCACCCAATTCTTCTATACTATCCATATCATTGTTCAATGCAAAGAAGTACGCAAGTCGGGCGGCTGACACAAGCTGGCTTCCCGAAGATCTGGTTACATCGGTCGTCTTATAAAATTTGATATCGACATCTTCGTATGTTTCCATATCCGGCGTTGATGATCGAGTTGTTTCTGACGGGTTTATCTCGACGAATACCTCTTGATTATTAAATGAATTAATTAATTTACTCTCTAAAGCTCCGGCAGTTTGGTAATACTCAAGTTCTGCATCATTTGACACATCGTTTTCGTTTATATAAGTAGAAGTTTCAATATCAACAGTTATTTCGTCTTTGTAGGTCATAAAATATTCTACTTGCTCATCGGTAGCATTCTCAAGCAGACGGGTAACGGCCAAATCAAGATTAAAATCATCTGATTGAGCCGGTTCTTCGGTACTTCTCGTGGTTCTTTGATTTAAGCGATTAATTAAGTCGTCAGCACAAAATGTTACAGTGTACTTTTTAATGAGCTTATCACTCTCTGTCAGTCTGCAATTGTCACCGATAAGACTCAAGTCGGTGTTATCCTGTTTATACGAACAAGAAACAATTAAAAACATAAAAACATAAAAACATAAAAACATAAAGACTTTTTTCATTTATTTACACTCCGTTTTGTATAATTTTTAGATATATTAGCATGTTTTCTTTATGATTAGAGGTTTTTTTTATTGAAAAAGTAATTATTACAGAAGTATAAAATATTGATAACAAAATAATAATGTTTGTAAGTATTATGAAAATAATTATTCTTAAAATGCTATTAAGCCGGCTATCAGCTCTCCCATCTACCGACTACCGAATCCTATCTATCGAGTATTTTCTCTCTTTACTATAAAATAAACACTTTCAAACTTTAATAAAATCTGATAAGATAATCACATTGGTCAAACAGTATGGAGGTAATATATATGTCAGAAGTAAAAGAGCCGGTTATTTGCGAATTAAAAAGTTATGTTTCAAGAATTGTTCTAAATAATCCGGAACGGGGTAATGTTGTAAATAACAACAATCTTGAGTTACTCTACAAGTTTGTTAAAGAATCAAATGATAACCCTGATTGTCGTGTAATTGTTATCGAAGGAAAAGACGGGGTTTTCTGTCGCGGGATGGACTTTCAAAATCTTATCAAGAATGCAGATAACGGCGTTAAAGAGGAGTGGTCTGAACCATACATAAGGGCTGTTATGGAGATAAGAAATTCAAGTAAGCCGGTAATTGCCTCAATTGACGGTGATGTTCTTGCCGGCGGCATGGGCATAGCTTTGGCTTGTGATATAGTTCTTGCTACCAAAAGATCAAATTTCGGTTTATCTGAGGTTATTTTTGGAATAATTCCCGCATATGTGTTTCCTTTTTTACTTGAAAGGGTAAATTTTAAAAAATCAAGATTTATGGTATTATCGTCAAGGAAATTTACTGCTGAAGAATCGTTTGGTCTTGGTGTAGTTGATGATATCGCTGATGATGATAAACTTGAAAAAAAGCTGAAAGAGTATCTAAAACGACTGCTCTCAAGTTCTCCGGATGCATTAGCCCTTGTAAAAAGGTATTCTGATGATATTAACGGTCAGAATATCAAGGATGCGGCAGTTGTTGCTCAACAGACACTGACCGCCCTTCTAAATCAAAAAAAGAACATTGATGCAATAAAATCATTCCTTGAAGGGGATTCCTTGGAGTGGGTGGTAAAGTATAAACCGTAAAAAACTAAATTTTTCTTGATTTGTTTTATTCTATATGCTAATATATTTCATAAAAATTTATTTTGTTCCTATTGATTACATTGTATTTGTTAATGTAAAAATTATTTTTTGGAGGCATAAATGCAAAAGAAAAGGATCGTAATAACAGGTATGGGGGTTAATACACCACTGGGTGATTCACCTGATGAGTTTTATAAAAACTTGATAGCCGGTAAATCCGGTATCAAAATGATGACAAGTGTTGACATGAGCAAGATAAGATGTAAGATCGGCGGTGATCTGGGTGACTATGATCATAAGGCAAAGCTTGAGTCATTAAAAGATAGAATTCCGGAAGATATGTATAAGAGAGCTAAGAAAATTATTAAGACAGCTCCTTTTTCAACAAGACTTACACTGTTAACGGCATTAGATGCTTATGTTGACTCCGGTATCCTTAATAAAGCAGATATGGATCCGACAAGGATAGCTTGTATCATTGGCGGACACAATTTTCATGACAAATATATCGTTAAAAATGTTAGACAATTTGACGAAGAACCTGAGTATATAGACGGACTTATGGGGATTGTTGTTTTTGACTCTGATGTTGCGGCAAGTATAGCAGAGACTATCCATATTCTCGGACCTATGTATATAGTCGGCGGTACTTGTACCAGCTCTGGTATAGCAATTAAAACAGGTATTAATGAAATTTTGTATAATGACTGTGATGTAGCTGTAGTTGGCGGCGGATTACTTGATTATTCAGATGTAGGATACCAGGCGTTGATCCTTGTAAGCGCGATCAGTTACAAGAGTTTTAATGATGATCCGGAAGCGTCTTCGAGACCGTATGATATGAGAAGGGAAGGTTTTGTGCCATCGCATGGTTCGGGAATTCTCGTAATAGAAGAACTTGAACATGCCAAAAAAAGAGGTGCTAAGATATACGCGGAAATTCTTGCTGTTGAATCAAATTCTGACGGTAATCACCTTTCTAACCCGTCAGTAGAAGGTCAGACAAGACTTATTAACAGGGTTCTTGATAAAGCAGGGATTAAAGCTACCGACATTAATTATGTTAATGCTCACGCAACAAGTACACCTCTTGGTGACAGAATTGAAATTAATTCAATAAAGAATGTTTTTGGCGATCATGCTAAGAATATTAAAGTCAATGCAACTAAATCGATGATCGGTCACACCGGTTGGACAGCTCACACTGTTGAGTTAATAGGTGCTATAATGCAGATGAACAACGGAATGATCCACCCCTCAATAAATATTGATGAACTTGACCCTGAAGTTGCGGCGACCGGAATCGATGTTTGTCCTAACAAGGCCGTTAAACATGATGTTAAGTATCTATTGAAGAACTCATTCGGTTTCGGCGGGATCAATTGCTGTTCAGTAATCAAGAAATGGGAAGGAAAATAATTTAGTCCAGGAGACCAATTTGTTAGACAAAGATGTTATAAAAAGGCTCCTTGACGAGTCAATAAAATTGTGGCCTGAAAGATGGCCTACAATTGAGAAGTATTTTCAAAGATCTTGTTTTGCCGCAGCCGTTGATGCTATAATGTGGGACATCGGTTTGTTTAAAACAAAAAATGAGATTAGAACAATAGAAGAAATAATCAGCGTAGGGGCTATTGTTCCCGAAGCAAGGTATGTTCTTGAGAAACTTCTTGATATTCTTACCGAAGAAGGTGTAATTAAAAAGGAAGCCGATAAATACATATGTGTTGATAATGACCCTGATGTCTCCGCTCCCACTGAGTGTCTTGTTGAGGCAGTGAAAGAGGTTCCTGAAGAATGGGCTGCTTTTCAATGGCTTTCCCGTGGGATCGGTGGAATTAGCAGATTTCTTAAGGGAAGATTGTCCGGTGAAGAGGTTATGTTTGGGCCTTGGGGTGATTTTACGCTGGTTGGTCAGGTTTACTATACAAGTAAGGTTTATTGCTTTTGGTCAAAGATAGCCGGCGCAACTCTTACGGAGATCACAAAAGGTGCCGGTAAAAAGCTTACTATACTTGAGGTCGGTGCAGGAACGGGATCGGGAACAACGGAGTTTTTTAATACGCTCGGTGAGCCGAGAGATTATATTGAGAAATACATATTTACTGATATTTTCAAGAAACTCGTAAAAAATGCTTCAAAGACATTTGCGGACAAAACTGATTTTATGGAATTCAAAACGCTCGATCTTTCTAAACCGCTTCAGGATCAGGGGTTTGATAAAGAGTCTGTTGATATTCTCTATGCGGTAAATGTAATGCACGCGCTTAATGATATTAAGGTCGCTTGCGAGACAATGTTTGATATTATTAGAAAGGGCGGTATGGTTGTACTTGGTGAGATATCTCCGGCGAAAGGCAAACTTTACCGGTATATGGAATTGACCTTTGGTCTTCTTGGCAGTTATAGTCAGTATGACGATAAAGACCTGAGGCCGTTGTCACCTATTTTAAGACCGGAAGAATGGATTGATAATCTAAAAAAAGCCGGTTTTTCTGATGCGATAGCTATACCGGGGGATAGGCTTGAAGGTCTCGACCGAGGCGGTGCAGTTGTTGTTAAAAAATAACTCTCTGAAGCACCGGCGAATTTGATAAAAAGTTCATAGGTGCTTCCTTTTCATAAGAAAAAACAAAGGGGTATTGTATGTTAGAAAGCAATTTATTAAAAGGCAAGAATGTTTTTCTTACCGGTGGTTCGAGAGGTATAGGAAAAGCTGCGGTTCAGGAGCTTGCGAAGCATGGAGCAAATATTGCGTTTACTTATGTTTCAAGTGAGAGCGGTGCAAAAGATACGGTAGAACTGTTAAAGAAGATAAACCCGGATATTAAAGTAAGATACTATAAATTAGATGTAAAGAATTCAAAAGAGGTTAATGAAGTAGCTGAAAAAGCTATTGCTGATATGGACGGTATAGATGTTGTTGTAAATAATGCAGGAATACTAAGAGACGGTTTGATCTATCACATGACAGATGAACAATGGAATGAGGTTATTCAAACGCATTTAACCGGAACTTTCTTTGTTTGTAGAGCATTCTTAGAGGAATTCCTCGTTAGAAAATCAGGTAAGTTTATAAATATATCTTCTATTTGCTATGTCGGTTCTGCGGGGCAGGCAAACTACTCTGCTGCAAAAGCCGGAATTATCGGTTTTACCAAGGCTTTGGCAAAGGAGTATGGATACAAGAATATTCATGCAAATGTTATTGTTCCGGGGTATTTCAGAACAGAATTAACGGATGCAAATGCGTCTGAAATGATAGTAGAGCAGTTTATCAGACTTTCTATGCTTCAAAGAGAGGGTAAGGTTGAAGAGTTTGGGAAAGCGGTAGTATTCTTTGCCAGTGAACTTTCTGATTTTGTAAACGGAGATGTTCTTCATGTTACGGGCGGTCTTGATACTATTCCTCCTAAAGATAATGCAAAGAAAAAAAAGAAATAAGGGGCTTTAGATATGAAAATCGGTATAGAAAAAATTAATGTTTACGGCGGATCGCTGGTACTTGATATTGAGAAATTAGCAATTGCAAGAGGAAGAGATGTTGATTTCTTTAAAAAAGAATTAATGATCGACAGTAAATCTCAATTGGCTGACTATGAAGATGTTATAACAATGGCAGTTAATGCAGCTCTACCTATTATTGATGACAAAGATAAAGAGGACATCGAGTTGTGTATTTTTGCAACCGAATCGGGCCTTGATTTCTGTAAAACCAATTCTACATATGTGTGCAGATATTTAGGACTTAAACCTCAGGTCAGAAATTTTGAGGTCAAGAATGCTTGTTATGCCGGTACATGTGCAGTTCAAATGGCATTAAGCTGGGTAGCTTCAGGTGTAGCTCCGGGCAAGAAAGCTCTGATTGTTTCTGCTGATATCAACTATGATCATGAAGGTAGAGTGGGGGAAGAAGTTCCGGCGGTAGGTGCTGTAGCTATGATTATTTCAGCAAACCCAAAAGTTGTTGAATATGAGATGGGTAAAAACGG
This sequence comes from uncultured Spirochaetales bacterium, assembly GCA_964608985.1. Lineage (GTDB taxonomy): Bacteria > Spirochaetota > GWE2-31-10 > GWE2-31-10 > CAYYKD01 > CAYYKD01. The sequence continues at coordinate 7,771 of CAZSQU010000077.1, read as the reverse complement.
ATATTATACATTTGAATGTACCGATTATGCGAGACCAACGGCTACTTGGGATATTATCAATGGTCAGGAATCACTTCATGCATATCTTGATTGTGCTGATGGAGCATGGGAACACTACAAAAAAGTTGTAGAGAACATGACCGGCGAAAAGATCGATTTCAATACTTATTTTAAAAGGGTTGTTTACCATACTCCTTTTGGCGGCTTAGTCAGGATGGCACACGGTAATATTCTTAAGGAAAATTACCCGGGTATCAAAAAAGCTGAGATAAGAGAGAATTTTGAAGAAAAAGTTTTAAAATCATTTAAAATACCTCGAAGTGTTGGTAATACCTATTCCTCAACAGTTTACACCAGTTTAGTTAGCCTTTTGATGGATGATGAAGGGGTTAACGCAGGCGATAGAATAGGTTTATTTTCATACGGATCCGGTTCTTGTGCTGAGTTTTATAGTGCGATAGTTTGTAAAGGGGCTAAAGAGTATATAAAATCATTGAAGCTTGATGCTCATCTAAATGCACGAAGACCATTAGAGGTTGACGAATTTGATACACTTGCAAGAATGAGAAGTGCGCATGCAGAGAAACCGACCTTTGAAACTGATTTTTCTTATCCAAAGGGATGGTATGATAAGTATTTTAAAGGCAAGAAGATGCTGATTCTTAAGGGAATTAAGGATTGGATTAGAGAGTACGACTTTTCTTAATAGTTAATTTTTTAAATTTGGGGGTTAGATTCCCCTTTTTTTTTAGACCGGATTCATTTATGATGGGGGTATCAAATGAAAAAAGCATTATTTATTTTGTTAACCGTTTTGCTTGTAATCGGTTGTTCTTCGAGGCATAAGGTTGTCGAACTGACCTTCTTTACCTATAATACAAGGTTTAATGAGGTCCTTCAGAGAAGTATTGATGAGTTCACCTCAAAACACAAAAACAAATATCTTATTACAATTGAAACAATTCAATATGAACCCCATCTTGTTCTTCAGAACAGACTTGATGAGAATACTGCATGGGATATCATGATGATGCCTCCTTATGATTCAATTAAGAATAATGCAGAAAAAGGATATTTACTGGATATCACTGAAACAGGTTTGACAGATCAGATTTATCCTTCACTTCTCAATGCCGTAACCTATAATGAAAGATTGTTTGGTCTTCCATACGGCGTTGATGTGTTTGGTGTTTATTATAATAAGGATATTTTTAATGCTTATGGTTTAAAACCGCCAAAAACGCTTATTGAGCTTCAAGAGATTATAAGGGTACTTAACAGCAGAGGAATAACCCCGTTTAGTATTTCAGGAAAAGAAGAGGGTAGTGCCGGTGATATTTTCTATATGTTTATGACAGGTGTTATGAATAATAATTATAGTATATGGGCGGAAAGCATGTCTTTGGGGTTATCAAGTTATAACAATCCGGCTGTTGATACGGTTTTTGAGATGCTTGATATTTATAGAGGTTCAGGCGGCAGGGGATTTTCTGATATTGACTTTCAAGGGCATATAACAAGATTCTCAAATGGCGATGCTGCTATGATAGTTCTTGACAATTCTTCACTAAGGGTAATTCAAAGAACTAATCCTGATTTTAAAATGGGTTTTTTCCCGTTCCCCATAGTTAATGCAGATACTCAAACAGCAAATATCGACACTAGGTTTGCATTTTGTATTTCTTCGAGAATAGACCATGAAAAACAGGAAGCAGCGGAACTTTTCTTGAAATACCTTACCGAGAAAAATGTTGCGGGAAGTTGGAACTCGGCTACCGGTGCAATTATTGCTGTAAGGGATTGTAACAGAAGTCTTTTAAGTACAGATATAGTTCCTTTTTTAAATGCAGATTCTATTGTCAATAAGGGGCAATACTTAATTCCGCGCGGCGTATATGAAGAGACTAAAACTGCTGTTAACAGTTATTTAAATGGGCGAGTTAATAAAAGTGCAGTTGTTACAAAGCTTGACACAGTATATGGGACAATCAGAAACAGATCGCAATAATGAGGTGTAAACGGGTTTATTTATATCTCATATTTGCGGCGTTATCTACAATTATAAACATTGTAGTGCAGTGGATAGTAAGATCGTTTATTGAGATTGTTAATGTCGAATATTTTGATGTTTATATAATCAATCCAAAACTCACAGTAGGGTTTTGGATTACATTGTTTTGTGCAACTGTTTCAGGGTTTGTTTTTAAATATATATCAGACAAAGTAATTGTTTTCAGGGATAAAACAGACACATATGATACAAAACATTTTAAGATGATTTTGTTATATGGATTGTTTGCAGTCTTTACAACTATTATTTTTTATCTGTTTTCTGCAGTTTTTAGAATAATTATTAAAGAATGGTACGGCTCATATATTGGAAGCATTGCCGGTCTAACGATCGGATATATTGTTAAATACCATCTCGACAGCAGATATGTGTTTAACAGATATGATAAATCTAACAATTGTTTAGATTGTTGATTGACTCGTTAAACCCTCTTATACTGTCCATGCAGATCTCAGCATTTTTATTTAACAGGTGATTGATCAAATAAAAATATGTTCTGTTATATGCTTTGATGAGTTTTTTTTCATTTACAATAATTGTTCTAACTTCTTTGCTTTCTTTTAGTTTGCGTTGTGGTTCACAAAAGTCAGCAACAAATAAGAATTTTGACAAATCACTAAGCCCTTCTCCCCCGGTGGTATGATTAACTATTGCCGAAAGTATATCAATATCGGTAATGTTTAAGCGTTTATATGCGATCTCAGCGGCGGCCGGCCCATGTAATAATGAAGGGTATTTGAATTTAAAATCAAGCTCTGTAATCTGAATTATATTTCTTGAAACAAAACTTTTTACAAGATCAACCATTTCAACTCTATCAACCTCTTTTGCTATATCATGTAAAATAGAAGCAATATAAGCTTTGTTGGGATCAATTTTAAATAAATGACTGTGTTCTTTTACAAACTGTGCTGTGGAAATTGTATGTTTAAGTCTTGAGCCGGATAAGTATTCTTTAATAAAAATTTCTAGTCCGTAAAGTAGTTCCATTAATATCTTCCGTTTTGTCTTTCTTGCATATAAATTGCATCAAGAATAACAAGTGCCGCCATAGATTCTATTACGGGTATAATTCTCGGAACTATACATGGGTCATGTCTGCCGTCAATTGCAAATTTCACTGCTTTATTGTTAGTATTTATGCTTTCTTGTTCTATATATAATGATGGTGTCGGGTGAACAGCGATTTTAACTGTTATCTCATTACCGTTTGAGATACCACCGGATATCCCGCCTGAGTTGTTTGATTTAAAACCATCGGGTGTCATTTCATCGTTATATTCAGAGCCTTTCATCTCCGCTGTTTTAAAACCCGCTCCGAATTCTATCCCTTTTATGGCTCCGATTGTAAATATTGCATGGGCTAATCGTGCATTCAATTTACCAAAAACAGGATCTCCGATACCGGGTTTAATTCCGTTGATCTTAAGTTCAACTATACCGCCGGTAGAGTCTCCTTGTTTTTTAGCTTCGAGTATTGCGTTTTCCATTGCTTTGGCTTGAAGATGATCTGCAGTTCTGACCGGATTTGATTCGATAAAATTTCTATCAAAACTATGAGCTTTTATCTTACCAATCTGAATTGTGTGGGCTATAATATCTATTCCCATTTCCTGAAGAATCGTTTTTGCTATTGCTCCGCCTGCAACACGGGATATTGTTTCTCTGCCTGATGATCTTCCTCCACCTCTATGATCCCTTATCCCGTATTTCTTGAAGAAGGTAAAGTCCGCATGTCCCGGTCTAAAAAGATCCCGCAGGTTATCGTACTTTGATGAATCCTGATCGCGGTTATATACAACCATACCAATCGGGGTTCCGGTAGTTACTCCCTCAAATACTCCTGATAGTATTTGAATCGTGTCTGTTTCACCGCGCGCTGTTGTTATTTGGCTTTGACCGGGTTTCCTTCTATCGAGTTCTTTTTGTATCAAATCCTCGTTAATCGGGATGCCGGGTTTTATACCGTCGAGTATTACACCGTAAGCTTTGCCGTGGCTCTCTCCGAATGTTGTAATTCTTACTATATCACCAAAGGTATTGGGATCACCGGATTTAATAGCACAATATTCAATTAGCTTTTCCATTAAGGTATCTGTAACCTGTTCAGGATCCATATGTGCCGTGTTAATTACAATATCAGCGAAAGGTGTTATAACCTCATAGTTTAGTTTTATACGGTTTTCATATTCAAGTTTAGGGTCTTCAAAAGGTTCAAGGTAAGCAGGTATTCCGTCTTTTATGACGCGTCCCCAAAGAGTTTCTAGGTCGGCATATAGATAGATAATAATGGGATTGCCCTTTCTTAAACTCATTCTGATGGCCGGGTTAAGAAAAGAACTGCCTCCTGTACTGATTATTGTATCTTCAGTATCTTCAAGTGACCTTATAGCTTTTTCTTCTATTTCAGAGAATTTTTCTTTACCGATCCGGCGGTAAATCTCTCTGAATCCGAGTTTTATTCCTGTTTCCGTGAAATAATAATCCTCAATCACTTTATCCGTGTCGTTAAATAAAAGCTCGGTTATCTTAGAAATATTTTTGCCTATTAAACTTTTTCCGGATCCTTTTGGTCCTGTTATGACTATTCTCATTGTTTTACTCCGGTTATCATTTTATTGTCTGACAATATCTGAGCTCTCAATCTCACGAATCATACCAAATGCTCTAAGTGCTTCAATATCTATATTGTTTTTGTCTATCAATAGTCCTATGTTTATGCTTTTATCGGCAATAATTTTTTGATAAAAGCTGTTTATTTCTGCCATAGTAATATTTCTATAAAAAGGCTGGTTTATTCTATTTGGATCGTCATTATAACCGTATCTCAATTGATCCTCTGCCCATGTAGTTACCGATCTGAATCCGGGTCTGTCGTTCATTGCATTTCTTATCAGTCCTTCGGTAATAAACGGTATTCTTTCAGGTTTCTGGGGCATGTTTTTAAGGAGGTCAATAAATGTTGTAATTGCTTCAATAGTTTTGTCGTTTTGCGTTCCAATATAACCGCCGAGATAACCGTTTAGATTTCTTGCAGGCGGTCTATAATAGTAAGAATAAGTGCTGTAAGCAAGGCTTCTCAACTCTCTTATCTCTTGAAAAACGATCGAACTCATACCTGAACCAAAATATTCATTGAATGAATCAATTACCGGGTCATCTGTCTGTGCGTATGATTCGCCTTCAAGAAAAAAATGTATTCTGCTTTGCGCTGCATCGGGGTTATTAATTAAAAGAATTGTCGGTTGATTATATACCGATCTTTGGAATGACCATAAAGGTCGCATCTCAACCGGTGCAGGTGTAAATCTATAATTAGTGGTTATTGCAGAGGTTATATTTTCGATCGGGATGTTTCCCGAGTAGTGGATACTTGAGCGGTATTTAAGAACATCTGGAAGGGCTGACAAAATATCTGATGGTGTTAATTCGGATATCTCATCAAGAGTCAGTCTATTAATGTAAGGAGACTTTTCTCCTACAATAAGGTAATATCTAACAATATCGGATAGTGTGTCATTATTTTTAAGTTCCATCTCCCTTTCAGCTTCTGCATCGTTGTAAAGAAGTTCAATAATGTTATCGTCAAGCGAAGGACTGTTAATAATCTCATTAACAATGTTAATTCCTTTTGCAATATTTTCATCAAGTGCAGTGATTGATACGGTAAAATAGTTTCTGCCGGCGGTAAATTCGTAAGAAACGCCGCTGCTGAAAGCAAATTCTTTTAGTTCTTCTGCAGATCTTGTGGCTGTACCGCATCGGTTAAGATAATAGGCAAGGTGTTCAAGCATATTATTTTCATATTTTCCGATTCCGTAGTTAATGCTGATCCTTGATATATTGTTAACGGGATTATTTATATAGAAAAGTGTATTGTTTCCGATATTAACCCGTTTAAAATCATTATTAAAATCAATGAATACCGGCTCCGGCTCATTCTGCGGAAGTGTGCTGAACCATTCTGCATAACTTGATAAAGAATCATTTTGTGTAACAGGAGAAAAACCGGGCTTTACAAGTTTCTCATTATGCGGCTCACCTGTTCTTGAATAAAGTACAATCCTGTTTTCTGTAAAACATTTGTTCGCTGCGGCTTTAATGTCCTCTATTGTAAGGGTTTTGAGAACACTATTAGACTCTCCTGCAAATTGATTATAATCATATCCCCAAATAAAACTGTCAATAACCTCGGAGGTTTTATCCCATTGTGATTCGTTTGATGATTCAAGTCTAAGAATTTCATCATTTATAACAGCATTAAACGCTGTATCAGTTATTTCACCGTTTTTTATCTTAGCAATTTCACGATATATGAGGTTTTCGGCGTCTTCAAGCGATTGCCTGTTTATCAATGGTGCAATAAATATTCCCAGCATACCCTGGTCCGTATATGAATCAATGAAGGTGTCAGCTTCAAGTATATCACCGTTAAGTTTTAGTTTGTCAAACAGTCCTGTATTACCGCTGTTATTTAACAATTTTATTGCTACCCATGTTGCGAAATATTCTCTTATATTTGACGGGTTAAATGGCGGTACTCTGTAACCAATCATTCCTACCTCGATCGGACTTACGGCAATCTCGTGAAATTCTCTTCCTCTAAAAGGTGCTTCATTATATAGAAATGAAGGAAATTGCGGATTATATCCCCTTCTGAGTCTGCCGAATTTCTCTTCAATTATTGGCAAAACTTCTTCTGCCTTAATATTGCCTGTTAATATAAGCGCCATATTGTTTGCTGTATAATAATCATTATAAAATCTTTCCATTCTCCTTAAAGATGGTCTTCTCAAATGTTCTGTTGATCCTATTTGATCTGTTTGTCCGTAAGGGTGTCTTTTCCAGAAATTTGATTTGAATTCTTTAAAGAATACAGATTGCCATCTGTCAAGATACATATTCTTTTCTTCGTAAACCACCTCTAATTCTGATTGAAACAACCTGAAAACAGGGGTAATGAACCTTTCAGAGTAAAGCTCACTCCAACGGAGTAATTCATCTGCAGGAAAATAGGAATAATAAACAGTTTCTTCCTGTGAGGTATATGCGTTTGTGTTTGTTGCACCTATCAACTGTGATAGTCTGTCAAACTCATTGGGTATAGCATATCTTGAAGCTTCTATGCTGAGTTGGTTGATTTCGTTTATTATTGATTGTTTTTGTGTTTCGGTAAAAGTCCATGCAAGTCTCTCATAGAGTGCAGATATTCTGTCAAGATATGGTTTTTCCAGAGAATAGTCAGTTGTACCTAAATTAGCCGTTCCCTTAAACAACATATGTTCAAGGTAATGGGCTATGCCTGTGGAGTCGAGCGGGTCATGTTTACTGCCTGCTTTTACTACAACTGCCCCAAGAACTTTAGACTGTTCGCTGTCTTCATTGATATATACGGTAAATCCGTTTGAGAGAATGTATCGGGTAAAACTATTAATTGATTCGGTTGCATATAGTGATGTGTTGAGCAGTAATAAAAAAAGAAAAATTTTTTTGATTGAAAGTTTCATTGTAATCCTCTGTTATTTTTAATAAATGACTTAATAGATACTAATTTTTTTGTGGTTTGTCAAATTTAATTGAGAATAATGAGGATGCGGGGTATTCAATTATTTTTTTGGTAATTTAAGAAAACATTAGTTTATGTATTAAAGCATAAAAGTAAACGCTCGAAACCGCTGTATTCAAAGATTCATAAGGCGT